>NZ_FMUY01000021.1:0-34912 GCF_900101325.1 Pseudobutyrivibrio sp. AR14 | reverse complement strand
GTAAACGGTAAATCATCCGTACCTTTCTAAAATTTAGCCGCGCCCGCAGGCGCGACAATTACTTCACTGGTTTTCTACATTCACTTGGAAGTTCATCTGACCAAGGAAGTAGTTTATCCATAAAACTTCTATCTGTATCATCCAGATGCTCTGGGATTACAGTAAGAAGATATTTGAAATACTCATAAGGTTTTAGGTTATTAGCTTTTGCTGTTTCGGCAATGCTATAAGCTATAGCACTTGCTTTAGCTCCGGAGATTGTATCAATCATCACCCAGTTTTTCTTTCCGATGCAGAATCCGCGGATTGACTGCTCAGCAGCGTTGTTATCCATAGGGACTTCACCATCTTCAAGAAAAACTTTAAGATACTGTTCCTGGTTGATTGAATACTGTAATCCTTTATGAGTTTTACTGTTAGCTAATACATTTGGTTCAACTTTATGAACCCACGCAAAGTAGGCCTCAACTAGAGGCTTGACAGTTAGCTGTCGATGTTCATATCTCTCTGCTGTAGAAAGGTCACTTAACTTTTTCTCCTCGCGATAGATAGCCTGAATCATCTTCAATGCTTTATTCGCAGTGCAGGATCTTTGTTTATCCTTCGATGTAGCCTTTAAGGCTTCATCGAATCGGCGTCTTGCGTGCGCCCAGCATCCCGCGATTGTCAGGTCATCACGCTCCTTTTCAATCGAGTGATAAACCTGATAGCCATCTGTAACACAGATGCCTTTGAAATCCTTGAGAAATTCTCTTGGATGATCGGACTTTCTAGTCCGTTGGTAATCATAAATTACAATCGGTTTATCCTTGTACATCTTGCCTGTACGGTAAACCCACATGTAACTCTTTGAACCAGCATCACGACCATCCTTGTTAACTAGACAAGGAGTTTCATCAGCTTGTATTACGTGATAGTCATACAAATGCTCATGAAGATAATCATAAAAGACTGCTAAATATCTGTCAGCACATTGGATAACCCAGTTAGACATTGTCTGGCGTGAAATATTAATACCAACTCTGTTGTACTCAGCTTCAATACGATATAGCGGCATCGCATTTACGTATTTAGCATTATAAACACCAGCAACAGTACTCGCTGAAGCAAGGCTATTTCTTAGTAGCTGCTTTGGATGATTAGCTTTAACCATTCGCTCTGATTTAGAACCAGAATAAACAGCCACGTGGTGTTCCTCAACTGAAACAGAAGCAGGTGTGTATTTATACCTTGTATAGACTTCGTCAGGAAGACGCTTCCAAGTTTCATCACCAAAGAAGCTCTTAAGTTCTTCCTCAGTCATTTCATGAGGGATTTCTTCAACAGGAAGACCTTTGATATCTTCTTCCTTTTTGCCTTTAGATTTCTTACGAGTGATGGTAACCGTTTCTTCATCGTCATCATCGAAGTAATCATCTACAAAGGCTTCAGCCTCATTGAAAATGATTTCACCATCCTCGATGGTAAATGACAGTTGGTTAGATTCATCAGCTTTTTCAGATGAACGACCAAAGCGCTGACGATTCATATCAGCCATCTGTTCAAGCAGAAGCTGCATCTTGTTATCGATGGATTCAAGTTGCTCCTGCTGATTTAAAAACAGCTGTATTAGCATCGCTTTGTCAAAGTTATTCAGTTGTTCCTCTGTGAATTTAACTGACATAATCGCTCCATTTCTTATGGAACTATTATAGCTGAAATGCCGTATTTAAGCTAATTTGCAGCACCTTGGCATTCGTCATAATGCCTATATTTGTACGCTTCACAGAGCTTATATATGAAAGGCTATGAATTAGCCATTTCAATTGATTTAATGGTATTTCCAGAGAAAATATGCCCACAAATGAGCCTTATTTAAGGCTTTAAACAAGAAGAAAATCGCTTAAAATTAGCGTTTCTTGGGCGCTTAAAAATTCTCTGTTTTATACAAAACTAAACGATTTCTTTAGGCTCTTTGAGTTCTGAAATCGGATGTTTAGCGACTATAGTAAAACCACTCATTAACCTTTGATACTGTTCAGCTGAAATTGCCAGAGCTTCTGACTCAGTCCTAGGCCAGGCAAAAGCACCAACCTCAAGTCTTTTATAAAGAAGGAGAAAACCATCACCTTCCCACACAAGGCCTTTTATCTTGGTTGCTTTTCTACCACAAAACAAAAACAGGGTATCCTTGTCAAAAGGATCGAGATTGAATCTCAGCTTTACAAATGATGCCAACCCATCAATACCCTGACGAAGGTCAGTGTAACCTGTTGCGATGTAAATTTTCTTAAAACTGGTGGTATCATTGAGCATGGCTTATGGCTCCTATCAGTTTTAATAGAAATGCTTCTGAAATATCTTCTGATATTTCAATCCTAGCATTACCACAGATGATTGAAGCTACACCATGAGCTATAGGTTTTGGAACTGTTACTGGTTCAGGTAATTCAACAAACGATTGCACCGGCAATTGGGGCTGCGGTAATTCTATCGTTTGAAGTTTTTTTGACTGTTGAAGTTCATCTACATATACCTCTTGAACTTTACGAAGATGATCATAAAAAGTTGGTGGTTTAATACCTTTTAAAGAACACCAGTCTTTAACAGACATACCTTCAGGTCTTGAGTTGTATTCTTGAACCTCAGCAAACCATTGTTGATAACGAAGCTCTTTCTTAAGTTGAGCCGACTTATTCATAAAGATACCTCCTGTATGTCGGGCACTATACATAGTCTACATACTATGTAAACACCCCATAGTTTATATACAGGATTATCTCAAACTATATGAACGGGTACGAGGTACCCACTATTTAACGTTTACTTTCTTTACCGAATAAAGATAATATAAAAAAAGCTAGCGGCGCCAGCCGCTAGCACTCATCCCCTTATATCCTATTCCCCAAACACAGCTAAATAATCCTTCTGGAAGCGCTCGATGCCAGCATCTGTAAGAGGATGCTTAGCCATAGCCTCAATGACTGAGTATGGAACTGTAGCAATATCAGCTCCAGCAAGTGCACAGTCATGTACATGAATTGGATTACGAACAGATGCTGCAATTATCTCTGTCTCATAACCATAAATATCAAAAATATCTGCAATATCACGTATAAGTTCTATTCCTGGCATGTTGATGTCGTCTAATCTTCCGAGGAATGGTGAAACATATGTTGCTCCAGCGTTTGCTGCAAGAAGAGCCTGATTAGCTGAGAAAATAAGAGTTACGTTAGTCTTTATTCCTTCAGCTGAAAGAACCTTTACTGCCTTAAGTCCTTCAAGAGTCATAGGAATCTTAACAATCATGTTAGGATGAAGAGCAGCTATTTCACGACCTTCCTTAATCATGCCCTCTGCGTCAACTGTAGTTGCCTTTACCTCTCCTGAAATAGGGCCCTCTACTATAGATGCAATCTCCTTGAGAATCTCCTCTTGGCTTCGTCCTCCTTCTTTTGCAATAAGCGAAGGATTTGTTGTCACTCCACAGATTACTCCAAGGTCGTTTGCTTTTCTGATATCCTCAATTTTTCCAGTGTCTACGAATAATTTCATTAATCTAATCTCGTTTATTGTCTTTACACATATCATTACAAATGATACTATTATTGCATACTAAATATGTTCAGATGCATTTAGCATCAAAAAAGCAACCCAGTTTTCTGAGTTGCTTTTTTGTTTATCAATATCTTCTATGCTAGAAACTCTTTTATCTGCTTATCCATTACATCACTGACATTTACTCCAGTAAGGTAAGCCACAGACCACTCTACAATCTTCTCCATTGTAGTCTCTACATTCCAAACTGGACTCCAGCCGAATGTACTCTTAAGCTTGCTGCAGTCAAGCTTGAGGAAATTAGCCTCGTGTGGACCACCGTCATGCTTATTCACCCAGCTAGCTTTGTTAAGCTTAGAAGCGCCTGCCTCGACAGCTGCATTCCACTTATCACAAAAAAGCTGAACAAGCTCACCTGTAGTCCAGCAGTCGCTGTCGTTTGGTCCCACATTGTAGCTGCTAGCAAATGCCTTGTCCTTGTACTGAGCCTCAGCCACCATAAGGTACGCCATAACTGGCTCAAGCACGTGTTCGTAAGGACGTGTAGAATATGGATTTCTAACTATGATTTCCTGACCAGCTGAAACTGCACGGATACAGTCAGGGATGATTCTATCATTTGCAAAATCTCCACCGCCGATAACGTTACCGGCACGGCAAGTAGAAACTGCTGGAGAATCACATCCATAAAGCTTCTGATATTCCTCATCTGTAAAGAAAGAATTCTTGTAGCTGCTAGTTACAAGCTCTGAGCATGACTTGGAATTAGAGTATGGATCAAATCCATTGAGCTCCTCGTTCTCGCGATATCCCCACTGCCACTCCTTATTTAGATATACCTTGTCAGTGGTAACATTTACAAATGAACGCACACTAGGTGTGCGACGAACAGCCTCGCAAATATTTACAGTACCCATTACATTCGTCTCGTAAGTATAAACTGGGTCCTTGTATGAATCACGCACGATTGGCTGGGCAGCCATATGAATCACAATCTCAGGCTTAACCTCTGCTAATACAGATAACAAATGCCCCAAATCCCTAATATCTCCCTCCACAGAATTCATCTGTGAAGCAAGACCAAGCATATCAAAAAGGCTTGGCTCTGTAGGTGCCTTAAGCGCATAGCCAGTCACATCAGCTCCCGCATTAATAAGTGCCTTACACATCCACGAGCCCTTAAAGCCTGTGTGGCCTGTGATTAATATTTTCTTTCCTTTATAAAAATCTAAGTTCACAACAATAGCCTCCGTTTTATATCATATTAATATACACTATTTACCATAAAATGCTGTGGTCTCAAACCACAGCATTCATTATACACCAATACTATTTTAAATAAACCTTTTTATTTTTAGTACCACTCCAGTATCCTTACTCAAAGCACGCTCTAATGACCTCAATCATTCTATCCTGTTCATCCGCCGTCATCTTGATATCGCTAGGTAAACACAATCCTCGATTAAAAAT
The DNA here is from genome assembly GCF_900101325.1 of Pseudobutyrivibrio sp. AR14. NCBI lineage: Bacteria > Bacillati > Bacillota > Clostridia > Lachnospirales > Lachnospiraceae > Pseudobutyrivibrio > Pseudobutyrivibrio sp. AR14. The sequence goes on along the minus strand of NZ_FMUY01000021.1, from coordinate 29,905 downwards.
GTCACTTCCCATATCAAGTGGCTTCCCGTCTGTGCCAAGTGCTCCGCCCGCAATATACGCATTAGTAACGGCACGGCCATTACCCTCACGAGTGATAAATGGATTAAGTCTATATATTGGCTGCATATGCATTGGCTTCCAGATTGGGCGCCCCTCTGCATTAATGCTTGCAATAGCTTCCAAAATCTCAGTAGGACAGCTCTTGCCATGTTCAGGTGTATAAAGCACCTCCTGCTCACCACGAACCTGTGGACACATAGCCTCCTTATCAATAATCATACATGAAAGCCAATAATTTGGTTCTGAATTCTCTGCATCAAATGGATTCATTTGAACAGGAAGTCCTGCCAAACCAACCTTGTATCTCTCATATATAGCCTTCTTCTGCGCAATGTGCTCTTCCAAATATCCAAATTGCCCACGAACGACACCCGCAATCACATTACTCATGCGATAATTATATCCAAGCTCTTCATGCTGATACCAAGCAGCAGCCTCGCGAGCCTGTGTAGACCACTTACGAACCTTCTCAGCAGCCTCCTTACTATTTGTCAAGAAGCACCCACCAGCTGAACCAGTGATAATCTTATTTCCATTAAACGAAATAGTATTAAACTCACCAAATGATCCAGTCTGCACACCTTTATATGTGGCGCCAAGTGACTCAGCCGCATCCTCTACAAGAATAGCCTCGTGAGCTTTAACAATCTTATTAATCTCATCTACCTTTGCAGGTGTACCATAAAGATGCGCACAAACAACCACCTTCACCTCGGGATAAATCTCAAAAGCTTTCTCTAGGGCCACCGGATCCATATTCCAAGTATCTCCCTCTGTATCGATAAACACCGGAATACCGCCCTCGTATACAACAGGATTAACAGTAGCATCAAATGTCATATCTGTACAGAATACTCTATGCCCCTCTAACGCACCATGACCTACCATAGGCATGCCATATGCCTCTATTCCGGCAAGTTTCATTGATAAATGAAGAGACGCAGTACCTGCGGATAATGCAACTGCATACTTCACCCCCACTTTTTCTGCTGCAACACGCTCAACTTCATTGATGTTAGCACCTACAGTAGACATCCAATTTGTGTCATATGCCTCCTGTACGTATTTAATCTCCTCGCCATGCATGGATGGTGAAGCAAGCCAAACTTTTTTTTCAAATTTTTCAAAATTCTTTATAAGCATTTGTCATCTCCTGATGTTTTATATTCATATTTTTTAGTATACACAAAAAAGCAGCCGAAACGGCTGCTTTGATTATAACATATTTTCGTAAGTAATTTCATTCTCCAGCATCAACTACCATAAAATAATCCGCACTAGAGTTCCAATTACATAGTACCAATTTTTTCAGCAACGACGAATTACTCCGCTCCACATGCGAATTAATCTTCGCAATCGTATCAAGATTTAATGCACCATTCCACTTGTTATTATTACTATAGCTATTAACAGAATCCCCCTCTTCCAGATTCTCTGCTATAGCAAACACATCTGTTGCATCAATATTAACGAAGGCTACACAATTCTCAATCGTTCCATAGTTTACCGCAGCCACACCACCCACTTGGTAGCCTGTAATAATACCATTGATATAACAATTTTCTATTTTACCATTAGGAGTAACTTCATAAGCCACACCACCTACTATATTTCCAGCAATGCTACAATTCTTAAGATTTAGATTGTATACTGCACCATCCAAAACACCAAACACTCCCATGTTCTGGTCATCAGGTGAAAGAGAATAGTAATTGATTATCGAATGACCTTTACCATCATATACACCACTAAATCTGGAATCTTCTTTATCCCAACCAATTGGATCAATAGAAGTCACTCCATCAAACTTAATATCTGCTGTCTGAACGAAATATGCTCCTGAAAAATGCTCTCCTTTATTTACAACCTCAACTAAATACTTAAAATCGTCCACCGAGCTTATCTCATATGGATGCTTTGAAGTTCCATCACCGGCAAAACTATAGGATTTATTGTATGGTCTTATATGACCAAAAACGAGAAATGTAACAGATGTCGCAATCAATATTACCGTAATAATTCTACGACAAATAACAGCTTTTCTATCTACCCTGTCACCACTTAAAGAACAGACTCCAGAACCTAATATAGTCTCAGCAACAATCCTAATCACCCAGTAGACAATTACTACGTTGACAATTATTCCACTATATGACAATCCCATTTGAAGATTATCAGAATCTACATACGCATCTCCAAGTGGTATATATGGTAGAGCTATCGGGGTAATCAAAACTCCCAACAGTATATAATCAAACTTGCTTAAACTATCCTCACCTTTTATTGCAGCCAAGATTGCTGGATAGAACATGAGCAATACATATGTATACGAAAAAACTGGATACCAAGCACAAACTACTGCTAGTAAGAACCACGCATTCCAATCTCTTTTAGTTTTCAGTGCAAATACAATCAATAATAGATTAATTACTATTAACGCAATAGTTGAGCTTGGGATATTTACCCCTAGCATCACATTGATAAATCTTCGTATATTATCTAAGCTGATGTTTGAGCCCAATCCCTGCGCCGTCATTGACTCGTTAGCTCTTGCCATGCCATCAATAAATGCAACAACTGCACTCATTCCACCATATGCGAAAAACGGAATAGCAAATACCATAAATCCTACCACCGCCATACCTATCGCTTCTTTGTATCTTTTCTTTCTAACAGTCATAAAGCCAAAGACTGCTGGATATACTTTTATACTTGCCGCAAGTGCTAATGACACATACGCTAGATATCTCATCTTTTTATCATCGGAATCATAATAATTGAAATAAACAAGCACTAAACAAAATGCTAACACTATAATGTTTCCTCGTTGTATTGCATATAACAAAGGTCCGGTGAATACCAATAAGGCTATCTTACTATCACGAAATCTATTACCTATACCTATTTTTAACAATAAGAAAATAGCGACAACACAGAATAAAATAAAGAATAGAAAAGTAGACACAGCTACTGAGTCTTCACGAAGCTCGGAAGACATTTCAAGTCTTTGCGTGCTTTGAGGTAAAAACAGATCAAATATCTTTAAGATTATGAAGCACATTGCCGGATAAATTACATCAACACAATATGGATTTCCATCCTTCACAGCAAACAACATGCTAAAGTGATCCATGAAGGCGCCCTTGCTATTTGCAAAGAAATAGCTTCCCCAGTAATAATTACTTGTCAGCAGATTTACCAATATAAATAAAGCACCACCAACAACCACAATCAAAAACAAATAATCATCATTCGCATGACACTTTCCGACAAACCAATATAAAACAGGGGTAAGTAAAAAAAACATTATCAAAAATGCCAATCCTGCGAAAAATACTAGTTGCTTATTAAATACAGTCTCTGATTTATAAAAAATAATCTTATTCAAGGAAATCGTTTTGTCTATATTTCCGTCTATTACTAACTTTATTGTACTGGATACTCTAGGAAGTTTTATACTGACACCCTTATCACCTACTAATCCTTTTTTCAAGGAAACAGCTGTCTTATATTTTCCTTCTGTATCCTGATAATAAACCTGCACCGATATACCTAGCTCACCATGTACATCCGCATCAATAAACATCCTATCAGCAACATCTCCAGCAGGAATCAAAATATAAGCTCTATTCTTTTCCCGTACTAAGTCATTACCAGATAACTTATATCCCTTTAAAGACAACGAGCCCCAATCAGTATACTCATGTACTGTCTGCTCAGTTTTCCCAATAGAAAATGAATCTGCTGATATCCAAAGAAAAACCATCAAGCATGAGAGCATCAAGGCAATGCTCAAAATTTTTTTATTATATTTTATAAAATCAATTACTTTCATCATTGCCTTTACTCCCAAAAATAATCCAACTAAAAGTTATTCTTCTTTCACTAGATACAATCCATTTTTATCTAAAGCCCACTCTAATAACTTCACGTCCTTGTTTTTCTTGTTATATTCTTTTACATACTCATTTAGTAGTTTTGCTGTGTTAGCATCAATTGGCTCACCTGAATCTATATCTATTCCATCTGCCATGTTACTGAAACAGTTTTGCACATCATTTGTACAGAATCCAGAGATGCCTGAAGCCATTCCTTTTTCAACAGTAACCATGCCTACACAATTTACTATTGGTCCATTTATGCAATATGCGATTCCACCACCACCATAACCATAAAGTATTCCACTTGCGTAACAATTAATAACTCTACCATTACCATTGCATGCAATGCATGCAACATATTGTCCACCAATCCAAGCATTCTTAACTGATAAATTAGCTATAGTACCAGTAATCCAACCAAATAACGCCAAGTCCTCGTCATTATCAGATAGCATGTATAATCCACTTATTGAATATCCATTTCCATCATAGATTCCTGCGAAAGGATTTTCCTCACTATTACCAATGGCCTCCCAACTAACTGATGAATCCAGCTGGATATCGCATGTCTGCTTAAAGTAAATACCATCAAAAGAATTACCTGCATTTACTTGATCTCTAAAATACTCAAAATCCTCTATACTCTGAATCAAGTACGGCCTCTTGACTGTTCCCTTTCCTTCTAGCTTACTATCTTCAACAAAACTCACCTTTTCTGGATAGTATGAAGTCTCATTTTTAGCTGTCTTTCGAGTAATAAATGTATAATCAACTGCCACCTCGTTATTCAGCTTGTATACAAAAATATTTCCTACCTGACCAACTAATGTATAATCAGAGTCCTTTACATCTGAAAACCACTTCTGTATAGCTCTTTGACCAAGAGGATTTCCATTTCTATATACAACTTCATGGACTTCTATGCAACCTGGGATGTCTGTCCATATAACAATATCTGGCTCATTTTCTGCCAACAACTTTGCCTCTTTTTTAGCAAAATCATCTGCACATACATCGTAGAACTCAACCGGAACAAATCCATTCATATTGTAATTCTGCTGGAAGAGATTATACACTTTTGTATATGGGAATCCCCAAATAACAGATTCATCATCGGTATAATAATCAATCAACTCATTTAGTTTTTCAAATTTATATTTTTCTTCTTTACTAAATTTATAGCCCTTTAATGATTTTATATTTACAGTTTCAGTTTTTTCCCAATATGACGCCTCTGTATCTCCCCACCATGCATAAGCACATACAAATTTTTGAGAAATACAAATAACAAAAATCAACAACACGAAGACACTTATACATATATTAGGAACACGTAATTGTTTAATATCTTGTTTATCCCTAAACATCAAATATACTGCTGTAGGAATAATAATAAATGCAGTAATTACAGAAACAAATGTCTCTCCGTTTGCCATAATTGTAGAATAACCCGCTGCAGTAGATGTGAAAGCTAGCACTAATGCATGAAAATCATATTCCTTATTTTCAACCTTGCAATCAATCACATGATAAATAATCCAAACAAAAACTCCGAGAAAAATAACCGTCATGATTTTGGTCATGTGACCAAATAATAAACCATTATTATAAATAGATTTAATGAAACCATGATTCGCATCAAATCCTATGTTGGAAATTGTGGTAGAAAAGTCATCAAAGAATGGTTTAACAAACACACCTGTCAAACAACATACTCCAGCAAATAAGCCATATGCAATTTTTTTTCTATTTTCAGTAGCAAAAAATCGAACAGCAACGACAAGACCAACCACCATCAAAATAAACAGCACATTGTCCCCTAAAACTTTTCCTAGCTTACCAAAAGCAATTTCAATCAAACCACCTTTAGAACTGGTATCCTGATATACTTGATAAATGAAATCTCCAAAAGCTTTATTTACTGCCAGATATAATCCCACTGGAAGAATAGGGATTAATGCCCCCATAGCTATTGATATTAAACTCTTTAACCAACTCTTTTCAAACTTTATTATTATAAGGAAAATAAAAAGTAATCCAAAAACAATAAAACTTGCCAATACAACAGTCTGCTTCTGAAGAAACATTAATCCACCTATAGCACCAGCGATTGTGGTCCACAGATATTTCTTTGAACTCTCATTTTTGACTGCATCGACGTATTTAAGCAATACAAATCCCATTAATATAACCAGGAACTGCTGTGTCTGGTTATAATCTCCACATAAATCATAAACATTTGCACTAAGTAATATTGTTGATAATATACCACCTAAAAATGCGACTATTGGATGTACTCTCTTAGAAATCACGTAGTACACAAATTCTGCCATGAAAACTCTCTGTAATAATCGCCACGATCTATAGACAATAAAATATCCAAATGATAATTTCCAAATAACCCAATCTTCAAATAGGCTAAGTGGTGGAAGAAAATAGTAAAAATCTCTATATGGAACCTTTCCTCTATTCATTAATTCCACATAAAATTCTGCCCAACCTTCTGATAAGGTAAAGGTTTTATTAAACCATATCCAATTATAAGCGACTATAAACAATCCTAGAATAACCGCCATTATATGTTTCGTTTTTTTATTCGTCATAACTATCCCTTTTCTTGCTTTATTTCTTTATATGCAAAACACGCATGGAACCATTCATGTTCGAATATTCTACACTGTTTTCCACTTTATAATTATGATTTTCTAAACTCGCTAGAGCATCAGCTTCATCTACTCTATATGGAATAATCATATAAAAATCATCTGCCAAATAATAAGCATCAGCATTAATCAATTCATCACTAATTATATAACTCACATTTAGCCCTAACCCATCAGCTTTATTATAAGTTAGCCTTTGTTTCTTTGGATTCCAATAAGTTTTATATGCAGTGTGAATATTTAACTCATATCTATCGACATCCAATAATACAAATTGTGTATTACTATCAGGCTGTATATCTTGAAGCATTTTTCTAATTAATGAGTCATAGTAGTTGTACTGTGTATTATATGCATATATATCTCCTACGCTACCATAACCTCTACCATAATCCACTCCTATATTCATAGATGGTCTCTTGTCACCATCAAAAGCTAATTTATATAATTTATTACCACCCGTTTCAATATAAGAATTTCCAATTAAAATGGACGGATCAATTGTAAAATAGGTTTGCACAAGCAATAAAATAAATACAATTCCAGTAATAATAGAAAAATGTCTTTTAGAATCCACCAATATCTTTACACTAATAGAAAATAATACCACATATCCAGCATTTAGAATAGCAGTATATCTTGGACACTCCGCATCACCTCTATAAGCTAATAACATAATAAATACCATTAGCATCGCAGTTATTGTCCCAGCATATACCCCGATATTATCTATTTTAATATATTCATGTATATCTACTTTTTTAAGTATAACCAATATTGCAGCTACTATAATTGTAGCTATAAATATCCATCTAAATCCCCATACAAAACAATCGAAAACCGTATTTAAAACTGAAATCTCATTCTTAGGCTCAAATAATCCTTTTATCGCTGTTCCATGATAATTCTGAATCTTAAAATAAACTCCGAAGTTACGTTTAAATAAGAATAGAAAACCTGGAATCATCCATATTATTACTCGTTTCCAATTCCACCAATCAATTATTCCTTTAAACAAATCTTTTTTATACTTAAATACTAATTGCGCAAGTGTTGAACATACCAAAAATACTACATAGTAAATTAAGCCAGTGTCTTTTGTAAAAATTAGTGTAAATCCAGAAAATGCTATTAAATAATCATTTTCTATTAAATAAGAATACATAAGCCATATTGCAAAATACGCAAGATAATTATCCATACTGAAATATGTAAACATTCCCATTTGATATGGACAAAAAATTAATATTCCACTTATGATTGCACATAGCTTTGGTTCCAAACCAGATATTCTAGAAATAAGCTTGTATACGATTATATATGTAATTAACACTATTATAAGAGTAGCCAAATATAATCCTGTCATTTCTCCTGGCCACACCAATTCAAAAAACTCTACTAATAAAACAATACCATGGGCCCACTTCCAACAGATAAACGCACCCATAAATGTAAACAAATCATATCTAAATAAATCTTTTGATTTTACTAAACTTCCATAATATAAGGCAGCATCATATCTTGGTAGCACTCTAAACTGCGCTACTGCGGCAATAATAATTATTATAAAGATAAACCACATAATCAGCGGTATATTTAGCACTTTTATTTTCTGAAGAAAACCACCAATTGTCCTTTTAGCAAAATAGAAAAATAATATGTTAACCAAAATTATATACATGATTTTTCCGATGGAAAAATCAATACCATCTATCAAAATCGCACAACCGTCCGAAAAGAGAGTCAACACAGCCAGCATAATAGTCCCAGCATACTCTGCCTTTTTTGATATTTGATCTTTTTTTATACAAAGAACCAGCAATACTATCAACAACAAAGCTGGTAGCAAATATTCATTTAATACAAATATGATTTTTGATATAAGACTGATTTTATCTGTATACAATATTAACACTTCGTTATTATCATCAGGAATGATAAACCACTTTTTCAAATCAACCCCATGTCTATTTCCATATAGAATCTGTGCCAACGAAAAAAAGATATTTGACTTATCAAGTGCTTCATTATATATATTTTTTTTGCTTATAACTTTAGATAACGTTGTAGCTATATGTTTATCGCACACTTCCGCTGTTGCTAGACAATGATATATTTGAGTATTGTTATAGCTATAGAGTATGCCTTTTACTTCATCACCTAGTAAATCCACTATACTGATTGAATTGACTATTTCTCCCCCCTCAAAATTCACAGCAATTCCTGCGCAATTCTCACCTTTAATTTTTCCTGTTGAATAACAATTAATTATTGCAGGACAATTATCTCCATCCAATTTAGTATTAAAAACAAATGGAGCTGCATGCTCAGCTTCAATATCTACATTTGTCAGTCCCAAATTAACGATTACACCATCAAAATTTTCAAATAAGGCATAACCGTAATAATCCTCACCATTATCTAGACCATCGATTATATGGCCATATCCATCATAGATTCCCTTAAAAATATATTCCTCGACTGGGTCATATATACCAATTTGAATCCATGGCTCTTTCAAAAACAAATCAGATGTCTGTCTAAAATAAACCCCTTCAAAAGTCTCTCCAGAATTAACTAAATCCCTTAGCAATTCAAGATCACTTACACTATCTATAAGATAGGGAGACGAATAACTTCCGTCTCCCTCCCAATCATATAATTCTTTCGCCTTAACCTGAAAACAAGATAAAATACAAATTATAAAAAAAGCATTAATCCATAGCAGTTTCTTCATCAAAAATCTCCTCGGTAATACGAATTACTCACATACAATATATGTATCTGGGTTTAATTCTCCTGTTCCGTTAAGCAGTAACCATTCGCCTTCATGCGAAAAATATTGTTTGCTTCCAAATTCTGCATACAATGAAAAGTATCCATTAGTCAGAGCTAAATTAGCCTCACTTAATAATTCTGGTTCAGGTGAATCATACGGCGACCGACCTTTACTATAACCAATTAGGCTTACTACAGCTGTTATTGATTTATCTGCTGTCATAGACTCTATGTACTCTCCTAAATCATTTTTGCTTGTGGAGGTAATAATTCTATCACTAAAATTATTATACAAAACGACAGCAATTAATGATAAATATAATAGCAATTCTTTATTTTCCAATTCATCTGCTTTAGGCATAACTATTAACAAATAGTATACCGCAGGTAAAAATGCCACCATCTGTGTGATTTTGTTACCCCAAGCATAACTAAAATATGCGATACCATATACTGTGAAAATATATGCCACCATCATCCAAATGACAGTTTTTTTCTTTGCATAATTCGATGACAGAAAAGTAAAACTGACTATTAAAAATAAAAAAGAATAGCCTACTTTTATCATTCGTATAGGTACTGTTCTAAAATAATTCAAAACGTTATCTTTATTAAACTCCAGCTTCCGATTAGCTAGAGTATGTATAAAACTCATGCTATTCTTGGTTCTATCTTTCACATAAAAATCATTATATGTAGACATGATTTTATAATTTGCTGTATTAATATTATATTTTTCTAACAACGATTCATCGTATGAAGGATAGCCCAATACAATCAGTTTTTCAACATCATCTATATATTCGTATACATATTTATCCTCATCCGAATGCTTTAAAAATATATCTCTATCCAAAACATGGACACTAAATATTATTGCCAAAATAACCAAAAACAATTCAGTTAAAAACAAAACTTTTCTTTTATAATTTTCAAAAAAGATCTTTAATATAACAATAAACAGACCAGCCATCAATCCCAGTTTAAATCCTGTGAAGCTAAGTAAGCTATTAAACAATAGTCCTGTTGCAGGAAGGATAAATTTTCTACGTCTATTATCATCTGCACCTATAAGTCTCGACAAAACCATCATCATTGTGAAGGTCCCAACTACTGATGACTTAATATATGATGGGAACATATAGCATTCATAACCCACAAAAATAGTAAAAACAGACATTAATATAATCATCTGCATATCACTTCTTTTTGAAATCACAAGCCATATTAATATAGTTATAGAAATAAACGCACATATTTCAATAAACCACGTATACCATGAAACACTTGGTAAAATGCTTATCAAGATACATAAAGGTTTCATTATAAAAGCACTTGAAAATCCAACTTTTGAAGTAGCTCTTGTCCCTGCTACATTAGAAATCAAGCTCTGAATCATAATATCAGCGTCATTCTCAAAACGTGCATACGCAATAGCATTTAAAACCAAATAAACAATTATATTTATAATAAGCGCCTTTGTTATTGGTTTTGAAAAAGACCTCGAAAGAATTCCATGAAAAGAACTAACACCATTTTTTAATAATTCTAAAAAACTGGGCTTTCCCAAATCCAAAACTTTAAGTTTTTTTTCATCTTTTTTATTTATCATAGGTTTAGTTAAAATCCTTACTATATCTTCTTCTCTGTGCCAATAATATCCCGCATATGATTGTTTCGCAAATCAATGCTATGAGTATTCTATATAAAACTGAGTTCAACAATATTTGCATCAAACAAGTTACTCCAAAAACCGCTCCCACGACTATAAAAATGTATACATTATCAACCAGATTTATTTTTAACACATTATTAACAATTATCGCATGGAACAATAATAATGCTGCATAACTAGCCACAGTAGATACTGCTGCGAAATGATATCCATATGTTTTTAAGAAAAAGAAATTCAATCCTATATTTATTATCGCAGCTAAAAATGTTCCTGTCGAAATCAAAGCTGTCTTTCTAAAGAAAAACTCAATATTCACATATAAAGTATATGTGAAATTCAAAAATGTAGCAAAAACTACCCAAAGAATAATATTTATTCCATCCCAATAATCCCTTGAGCCTATTATTTTTATAATTTCTGGTGATACAGCAAGTACCCCCACAACTACAGAACAATATAATAGCAGATACATTCTCTGTACATTTCTAATCTTCTGGTGTTCCTCGGCTTGCATTTTCCTAAATAGCCAAGGACCAAAGACCTGATTCATTGCCTCTGAAGCAACCTGAATCATCATTCCAAGAGTATAAGCCAAACTATAAATTCCGCTATCGGACGATGAAATCATATTTTTTATCATAATTCTATCAGAACTAGATAATACAAGATGTGATAGATTATGAGGAATTAGAGGGATACCAAATTCTAAGAAATATTTATTATATGATTTCTTAAAAGTTCTATTACCTCGTTTTACATATCCTGCATATATGATAGCTCCACAAATAACTGTTGGAATAGTTGCGCCTAATACTCTACCAAGCACGCGAGCTTCTTTGAAGAAAACTTCAACAAAAAGAATTGACAGTGATAGATTTAATACAGCAACACTCACCGTCATTTTCATGTTCTTTTTGTACTGGTATAAGAAATTATAATCAGCAGAGCGATATGTCATCAAAAAAATAGCATAACTATATATAAGCATGATATTCACTAGCCATCGTTCTAAACCAAATATCCCCTGTAGAATATTAAAGAAAACATTTATTACAAAGATAATTGAAATGGCAGAAATTGTACTCATAAGGATTCCAGAACACAAAAATCCATCTTTATCATCCTCATGATCCAATCTTCCTTTGCCTACTGCTCCGTGAATATCTAAGCCAAGAACAACCATAAAAATATTCACATACGTCATAAAAACCTCAACGTTACCATATTCCGCAGTAGTAAGTAGTCTGGAAAAAATAGGTACAGCTATGAGGTTTATTGCTCTGGTCAAAATTGTCGCTATAAGTGACATTGAACCAATTTTAAATATTTTATTATGAATAATATTATTAAATTTATTTATTACCATACTATATGTATTATCTTATCTTTTTTATAGGCACGCCTACATAAGTTCCTGACTCACAAATATCTTTCACAACTACAGCTCCCGCTCCAATTGTGACGTCCCTTGATATACTAATATTGTTGCTTATCACTGCCCCTATACCAATCCATGTATTAGTTCCTACTGACACTGTCCCAGCTGTATGGGCAGCAACTGAAACATGGACATAATCACCTATATTATTATCATGATCTACAGATGAAGATGTATTAATGATGCATCCCTTTCCAATTACTGTTCCTGCATTTACAACAGCACCCGCCATAACAACTGTTCCAACACCAATTTTCACGTCACGGGCGACAAATGCTGATGGATGAATTAAGGTTACAACATTATAGCCCTTTTGTTCCAATTGATTTTGCATACGCTGTCTCACAGATGCATTCCCAATTCCAGCAAATACATCATACTCATTAGCAGCTAAATCAAAAATACTATCAAATGAGCCAATAACTTCATAATTTCCTAATGATTTTATGTTCGAATTATCATCTACAAAATATATTTTATCATATCCATTTAGCAATGCTATATCAGCCACTACTTTGCCATGGCCACTTGCGCCAACAATTATCAATTTGTTCATATTTAACCCTTAAATGTACTCACTGTTTCTCTTATCGTCTGAACAACTTCATCAGCTTTATCCTCATATGATAGATTCATAAGCTTTCTAAGATTTAACAAAAACTCCTCAGAATCAAATTCAATTGGCTTTGCCACATGAATAAGATGGTTCTCCGTTTCTCTCAGCCCCTCTTCACTCATTAACTTTTCTTCATATAACTTCTCACCTGGTCTTAAGCCTATATATTGAATCTCGATATCTACATCCGGTCTTAGGCCAGCTAATTCAATCATATTTCTAGCTAAATCAAGAATCTTAACCGGTTCACCCATATCTAACACATATATTTCTCCTCCAGTAGCATTTGCCCCTGCTTTAAGGACTAAACTCACTGCTTCTGGTATTGTCATAAAGTATCTAATAATATCCTTATGTGTAAGAGTAATAGGTCCACCCTGCGCTATCTGCTTTTTAAACAAAGGAACAACAGAACCGTTTGAACCAAGCACATTACCAAAGCGAACCGCAACATATTCTGTATGTCCACTCCCTGCTATAACTTTTTCAGAGTCACTTGTATCAATATCAAAACTATGCATAGCTAACTCAGGTAATTCATCTTCCCGATTATTCCTAACCATATAATCGAAAGTCTGAATTATCATTTCGCATATACGTTTTGTCGCACCCATTACATTTGTAGGATTAACTGCTTTATCTGTGCTAATAAGAACAAATTTGCTACATCCATACTTCATAGCTGCATATGCTGTCTTATATGTACCTACAGCGTTATTCTTAATCGCCTCACAAGGACTATCTTCCATTAGTGGAACATGCTTGTGAGCAGCCGCATGATAACAAATATCTGGACGATACTTTTCAAACACAGCTTCTATACGCTTAGAGTCTCGAACTGACCCAATTAATGTCTCAAAATTCAAATATGGATAGTTACGTTTCAATTCCAACTGAATATCATAAGCATTATTCTCATATACATCAAAAATAATCAGTTGCTTTGGTCTATATTTTACTATCTGACGACAAAGTTCTGAGCCAATAGAACCGCCGCCTCCAGTTACTAATACCACCTTATCTCTAAGCTGAGCAGCCACATCCTCTTGATTAAGCTTTATAGGGTCTCGGCCTAGTACTTCCTCGATTGTAATATTTTGCAAGTTTCCAGCACTAATTACACCTGCCTTTTCAGCATATATATTTGGCAATTGTTTTATTGGACATTCCGTCTCTTTGCAAATATTAATAATATCTCTCTTCTCACTAGGTGATAGTTTTGCAATAGCTATATAGATTTCTTTAATATTATATTTTTCTACTGCATATAATATCTTATCTCGTCCTCCAACAACCTCTACACCATCGATAAAACGTCCCCATTTGCTCTCATCATCATCTATTATTGCAACTACTCTAGTTGATCCATTTACATAATTCACGTCTCTAAGAATCATTCTTCCCGCGGATCCAGCACCAATTAATAGTACACTTTTATCTGGTTCCCCACCTAAATGGCTATCTTTAAAGAGAATAAAAAATCTATTGGAAAATCTAACAATTATTCCAAAAATAAACTGAAATAATGCACCAAAAACATAATAAGAAACTGGCATTCTATAAATGAATGTAGTCATTACAATCGCATTCAGAAGCATAGATGAAATAGTAGCTATAATCATTTTCTCTATCTCATAAACACTTGCGAACTTCCATATACTCTTATATAGACCTAAAAAACCATATATAAGAATTACAACTAATGAATATGGTATTATCTCCCACATGTAATACTTTAAATAGTCACGAGGAATGAGAGAAAATTGGCAATCAAATCTAATCCATAATGCTCCAAAATAGGAACTCACTATAAATATAAAATCAATTATTACCATTTGCCAATGCTTCATTTTATTTATTAGTTGCATGATAATTAACTCACTTTCTTTAGAACATAAAATCCACATCGAAAAATTCTTTTTCGCAGTTACAGCCTTGCATCAGAATCATTTTTGTTTTCTCATAATATTCTTCCGCTGCCCCTGCTTTATAATATGGATTAATTATAGTATCATTCCCTTTGCTCATACCAATTGCCCATTTCATGGCTTCGTATATTTCATCAAATACACAATTTACATCTCTAACACTTTCAGCACGCTCACGACCTTTTTGTCTGTCACCAATATTGATAGTGTATGTATTCAATGAAGGAGCTTCAATAATTCCAGATGAGGAATTACCTATTATTGCAATTGCATTTTTCATCATATATAGATAACTATCTACATCAACATTTTCGATATATACAGCATTATCATTAGAAGAACAAAAATCAATAAATAAATCTCTAATTATCTTCGAACCGGTATCAGCATTACTTCCCATGAGTACAATTATATATTTTTTACTATACACCTCTATTGCCTTTAATATCTCTTGAGCCTGCGCTCCAGCACTAATACCAGTTAACGTTTCAGGATGAAAAGCAACTAAAAAGTACTTATTAGAAGGTAATTGTTTAATCTCTTCTCTTACTTTGTTCTTTTTTATATCTTGACAATTTTCAGCCCCAAGCGCCCCCAAATAAAAAACTCTATCTGGTGCTTCACCCAATTGAATTACTCTATTTTTGTATTTTAGTGTACTAGTAAAATGATATGTACTCATCTTTGTAATAGAATGACGAATAAATTCATCATAATTCCCATATGTCACTTCTCCACCATGAATATGCAAAATAGGTAGCCTATTCATAGCCGCAGCTATAGCTACAGACATCATTTCAAATCTATCACCTAAAATTATAATCAAATCATATTTGTTCTCTGCAAAAAATGCGCCAAACTTATTTAGCGCTAGCGACATACTCTTAATTACACCACTATTATCATTCTCTGATAACTTAATGTCAGCAGCAAATGCAATGTTAAATCCATCTTGCTTAATTATATCTATAGATTTTCCATATTTATCATCCATATGAGAACCTGTAACCAGAATATCTAATTGAATTTCTGAATCACTATCTAGCTTTTCCAAATATCTGGTCACAATACCATAATCGGCTCTTGAGCCGGTTGCATATGCAACTTTATACATAACCGTCATACCTTCCCGTATATTCTTTCATAAATGCATTTATCCTATAAATTCTTGTAAATATAATTCAGCTATTTTAAAATCCATTAAGGTATCTATATCAACGCTTCTTTCAGGCGGCATTATATATGCATAGCTATCTTTTGAAAATAGGTCCTTACCAGTATATAAATAATCAACATCCACTAAATAAATAGCGCCGTTAAGTCTATAATATTTAGCTAAATCCTGTCGCCTTTTATTATTTTCAATATTAATAAACGAATTGAGATTTCCATCATTCGGCAACTGTCCACAAAGTAAAGGAGAATGTTCTGTTTCACAAACTGAAATAACTACTTTAGCATTTTTTTTAGTATAAATATCAAATGCAGCTTTGATATCTTCATCAATTCTCAAAGGTGATGTGGGCTGAAGAAGGCAAACTAAATCAAATGACTCTTTATAATTATTTAGTACTTCCTTTACTACATCCCATGAACTCGAATTATCATTTGAAGTTTCTTGAGTTCTATAGAAAGGAACACTGGCCCCATATTCTTGTGCTATTTTCGCGTATTCTTCCGAATCTGTTGAAACCATAATTTCATCAAATATACCACTTTTTTTTGCAGCCTCTATGGTATAAGCCATTAATGGTTTATTATTTAATGGTTTTATATTTTTATTTTTTAATCCCTTTGATCCGCTTCTTGCTGGAATTATAGCTATTGTCTTCATTTTTAACCTACTTTTCTATTATCTCATTTTCCAAATAATCTTTACTTGCATATGTTCCAATTATTTCATGCCATTTCATTGGACTAATTCCTGTACCAGGTCTTTTGCATGTGAGATTATCCTCAGAAAAAAGTTCTCCTTTTTTTATACTTTTAGAGGCAACTATAGATTTTCTTACTACATCTTTATTATTTGCTTCAGACAAAGTAACTTTTTTATCTCTATCTCCCAACATTTTTTCCGCACGTCTAACATTGATACATAGTTCCTCTAATTCATCTGGTGTGATGGATGCTTTATGATCCGGCCCAAGAAGATTCTTGTCTAAAGTAAAATGTTTTTCTATAAACTTTGCACCTAACCCAACAGCTGTTACTGCCGCAACTACTCCTTCAGAGTGATCCGACAATCCAACTTCCCATTTAGGAAATTTTTCCTTCAAAGTTTGCAACACCAACAAATTCATATCATCATCCATTGTTGGATATTGTGTGTTACATTGAAGAATAGTAAATTTTGTATTCTTACTTACTTCTAAAACCGATACTGCATCCGAAATTTCATCTAATGACGACATACCTGTAGAAAGAATAATTTCCTTATTATCACTATCAATCGTAGCTATTTTCTCAAGTAATGGTAGGTTAGTTATTTCACCAGACGGTATTTTCCATATACACTGTCCAATAGAATACAAATAATCAACTGATTCTGTGTCAAATGGTGTAGCAAATGGTTTTATTCCTATCCCTTCCGCATACTCCTTCAGTTCTAAATAATCTTCCTCACTTAATTCTAACTTTTTCAACATATTAAGCTGAGACTCTTCACCTATATTCTTTTTTTGATAATCAGCCATTTTCGCTTCGGGGCAAACTAATTTTTCCGATTTAAAAATTTGAAACTTCGCATAATCCGCCCCACATTCTTTTGCTTTTTTTAACAAACTTTTTGCTAAATTAATATCACCATTGTGATTACAACCGATTTCTGCTACAACAACAATATTACTTGTATTCTCTCCTATCATTATCCATGCCTCCATGAATTAAATCTTTTCTCTCGCAACACCATCACTTTATTTGAACTTTATACACTTCGTATCCCTGCTTAATATACATCCAAATACTGTAATTATCTGTTTCTAAATTAATATCTGCTACTACACCTGAGTATTTCACATCATCATTATTATCTGCTTTAGCATTACTCTCTTCTTTGAGTGCAAATACATATTTCCTTGATAAATCTGTGTTATCCACCATTTCAAAACATACATCCTGCGTATATGAATCAACTCCGTTTAAATACGCATATCCCTCCAGATGAACAACGTTATCTTTTGCTTCCACGTTAATATCATATTCAATATCTTCTCCATCTATAGAATTTGATAAGTACCCTTCATAATCAAATTTTTCATCCACAAATCTATAAACATTAACATTTCCTACTTTTCGAACCCTAACAAACACAGCTGATTCAGAATAATGTTCATTAATATACTTTTGTAAGTGTTCAATCCATTTTGCATTTTGATCGGTACATGCAAACATTATTACTTCACTATTTGTTGCTTCTGCATATATATTATCTATTTCATATGATTTTGATATCTCCATCCAATCTGGAATATAGTATCGATTTGATATGTCTAAATTCGAGTAATAACTTCGAGGAATAATTTCAAAGGGTGTAAACACTGCATCGTATAAATTATTTGTATCATATGTACAAAATTCGTACATATGCTTTTTATCACCAGAAAACACATCCATAATCTTTTTATTTTTCTTATATTGTATATTTTGATTTGATACCCTAATATCATAATAAGAAGAATTATTTAAAGAGTTATAAAATGTGCACAAAAAAACAAGCAAAACAATATATGGTGGAATTATATATTTTGTTTCCACTACCAAACTATTACTTTGATAATAATATAATAATAAAACTGTCCCCGCTATTAACACAATTACATCAACATGATGTTGTAACCTTCCTTTGTAGCTCATATATGAATATGCTAAAAAACAGTTAATTATCACCGGTAAGATAATTATCATTTTTTTCTTCATATCCATTCCATTGGCGATTATCAACCATAGGATTACAAAAACAAAAAAATAAAAGCTCGTTTCACCACTATAATAATGCAGTGTGTTTTTCAGTATTTTTTCTATAATATCTTTTAAGCTATCCACTCCATTGGCTGAATTAAAATCTCCAATTTTAGCTAAAGTGGTAGGTGAAAAGACATCATAATCGTTATATAATCCCCAATCCTTGAAAAGAATATAGTCATTCTCACTTATCCCGGCCTCACTATATTGATCAGCATATTTATAGTAATCCGCCATTGAATAATCTTGCAATCTGGCTCTTTTAAAATTATTAAGTACATATTGCGACCATTCACCATCTAATTTCACAGCATTATCTACCCGTACGATTCCATTTCTAAAAGCAATAATGATAATACTTAATATTAAGAATTTAAAAAGTCTTTTTTTGTTTATTTCTTTATTAATCGCAATATTAATAATCACCGCGGAAAAAAAGACTTCCAAAACTATCATAGCCATTGCAGCTCTAATAGAAATGCCGATAATAATAAATATTAATGGAAAAAATAATGATTGCCATTTTACATCTTCATTTTCAATATAGCGTAGTATAGCAAGTAAACCCGCTACTATAATAAATCCAGCTGTCTTTGAAAATGTAAATCGTATATATAATTCATATCCTATAAAAAAAAAGCAACCCATTATTAGAATTAAACTTTTTTTATCTTTGATATTTAAAGATATATAAATCATAACAAATGAAAAAAATATCAATAAATATTGAAATACTATATACCAAGGTATTTTACTAATCCCCCCCAACAAAAGCTTTATGATAAAGCCAAAGAAAAATGTGGGATACATCGAAAAACTAGAATATTTCCCATTCACCGCACCATAGATGACCATTTCAGTGTCATAGTCATCAGATTTTATTGTTGGTTCAAATAATAATAATAGAATCGATAATACTATTGCATTAATAACTACAGCGCGTAAGAAATCCATTGATATAATATTTCTTATCAATTTTCTACTTTGGGCACTGTTCATA
Organism: Pseudobutyrivibrio sp. AR14; assembly: GCF_900101325.1. Classification (NCBI taxonomy): domain Bacteria; kingdom Bacillati; phylum Bacillota; class Clostridia; order Lachnospirales; family Lachnospiraceae; genus Pseudobutyrivibrio; species Pseudobutyrivibrio sp. AR14. Next base: position 9,906 of record NZ_FMUY01000021.1, on the reverse strand, counting down.
TGTCATCTTTCTCCAATCCTATAAATCACTATTTTATCCTACCTGCTAGTTTTTCCCAGCTATTTGCATATAAATATCAAACTCGGAAATCTGTTCTTCCAATGTCATCAAGCCAACTTTTTCTAAATTAATTAAAAATGCCTGTAGTTCTCTATATAATCCAGGTTTATAACAAGTATCAAGCTCATCATCAATCTCTACCTGATCAATCTTTACCGTTCCCCTTTGTTGAATTTGAAGTTGTTCCATAGGCTTTAAATACAATCTAAAATTTTTTGTGAGTATCTCCACACTCCAACGTCCAGGCGCATCCCAATTTGCACAATAGGAAAACAGCGCTCCTTTGTCCGTCTTACCCGCCCCAACATAATTACTACCATTTTCATGCCATGATAATCGCCCTCCAATGTATGAATTCATTTGAACCGGTTTCCCGCCAAGATAAAATGCTAAATCAATTACATGTGTAGAATTTGCCAATAACCAATTGTTCTTTGTTATCTCGTCATTATTGGTTTTTTCTATAACATGTCCCCACTCTGTAAATTCAAAATTAAAAGATGAAACTCCCCCATCATTATTTATTATTTCTTGCGCCTTCAAAACCGATGAATAGAATCTACGATTATATGCTATAAAAATATTAACACCTTTTTCCTTAGCCATAACATTTATCGAACTTAATTCATCTTTGCTAAGCGCGCCTGGCTTCTCTACAAGTATATTACTTATTCTAGCCCCAATGACTTGTTTTGTAACTTCGCAAAGTTGAGGCACATTAACTGCAATTATTGCGTGAGAAACATCTTTCAGTTCCTCTTGCGGACAATTTTCTAATCCTCCCCAATAAACCTTTTTACAATTATTATTTTTTTTGAATACCCTAGCTCTCTCTTCACCTCTTCCAACAACAATTGTCTCGATTTCACACGCTTTTAATACCTTATAGTACTCATTTGCCATATTCCCTGTACCTATAAGTAATACTTTTATGTTATTGGACATATTCCTTTTTCTCCTCCGTTCTTTTCAAAAAAATCTATCATAGGTTCCAATAATTGGATGTGTTCATCCATTGATTCAACATATGTAGGTAAACCTGTTATTCCTTCATCAAATATGTTTTTAACCGATTTCTGAGTTAAGCAACTTTGATATTCAACTTTAAATTCTTTTGTCACAACATCGTTATTTTCAATGGATATAATCTGTTTAATCCCCATTTTCTCGTTAACTATTATTATTCTTTTATCCGTTTGTATTTTAAAAATACAATCTATCTTCTTTCCACAATAGCAGGATATAGCTAAATGCTTACATCTAGTACCACTACCAATTATTTTTCCATATAATTCTTTATATCCTTTTCGCTTACTATTAATAATACTATCAAAAGAAACATATTCTACATTTATCGTAGCATCGAAATATCTTGCCAAATCTAACATATGTATTCCATTGCAAGCCAATCCCCACTCTGTACCTGAAATATCTAAAGAAACTATATCTTCTCCATCTATTTCTTTTTTCACTTCTTGCCAAGATTCCCACTCTCTTCTAGCACAATTAACCCAAGCATTTATTTTCTTTTCATTTAGTAATTTATATACATCTTTATAATCGGATATTTTAGGGAATAATACTTTTTCAAAAATCAAATTTCTTACTACTCTGTGTTCAACTAACTCTTCAAACACATTCCTTCTAACAAAAGACGATGTGGCTATAATTGCAAAATCAATTTCTTTTGGTAACTCATCAATAGAATTTGTATAGAAAACCTTTTTTGTTCCCATGCATTCGCTTTCCATTGCTTTTATTTCATTAAAATTTGAATCAACCGGATCTGTACAATAAATTTCCATATCGAATTCAGACTTTAATAAAGATTGAACATGTCTCTTTCCCAAATTTCCTATTCCAATAACTACAATTTTATACATTTAATAAACTATACCCCAATTCAAGCAATCAAAAGAATAAAGCTCCCTCTTTCGGAACACCTAAATGTGGGCTTACCTTTCTATATTTTTTAATTATAGAATTAATTATCACTGCTTACATCGCGTTAGATACTTTTTATTTCAAATATAATACCATTTTCCTCTTTTACAATTTTGCATGCACGCTTAAAATTTGAACTATAAAACTCAGTGTCATCTAAATTATCAAACTTAAAAACTACAATCTTATTTTTCTTACCATCGAAGGCACCTAATGTTGCTGATGGGTACATAAAATACAAATCCTGATTTGTTATTTCTTTAGCTAGGATTTCCCCTGGAATGATTGAATCTACACTAATACAGTCTACATGCTCTATCTCATAATTGCTGAAATCTCTAGGATGCTTTTTTACTATAATTTTTTTATAGCCTTTTTCAGATAAGCAATTACATACTTTACTTATGCACGAACAAATATCATTAGTAAAATCAAGCATATTTGATGTGAATAATACTGCTTCTGCTCCATCTATTCCAGATATATTTCCAAAAATATTTTTTAATAATTCATTATATTCATCTATATTTATTAATGAAAAATCATTCAAACGATTAACCGAGTTATATAATTCCCTCGCCAAACTATCTGGATTAAGTGAAAATCTATCGCATCGTTTTGTTGACTTTAAAGGAAATCTTCCCCATGGATTACAGTACCCCATACTAGCAAGTAAATACGAAGGTATATAGAAATCCTCTGTTATTCTATTTAATTCAAATTTTGTTCTAGGGTCTGTATTATCTCCTATACCATCTTCCAATAAACTTATAGATGTATCATCATCCGCAGCTAATGCCATCATGCCGCACGTCACACCCCTTACTGTTGATAAACAAATATGCTTATATTCGGAAATATTAAAATCTTTTGCTAATTCATTTCTCGCAAATTTTTTATTTTTCCCAAGTAACCACATACAAAACATTTTTAAAAAAACCACTACTAATCTAATTTTAGATCGATTTAAAAATGGTTCCGGCTTATATATGTTTTCAAATATACCAGAATTTTTACACACTTCCTCCAGTTTCATTTCTTTTTGAAGTGGTTGACATACTAAATCCCATTTATATTCTTTCCCATATGCCAAATAATACCAAACAAAATCCTGAAGTTGTTTTGGTCCACCTATGTAAGCGAGTGCTCGTTTCTTCATCTATTTCACCTTTAACTTAATCCTCTCATTAAACGATTTTGCTGCAACCTCAATTTCTTTCATATCTTCATACTTATAATATATATATCCCATTCGCTCTTTCATATAATCATTAATAATATCTCCACTTTTAAATAACTCATCAAATTCTATAACATGTTCCATTATTTCATCAGGTATTTCGATTCCTTCAAATATGCCATTATGGGTGGACATTATTGCATGATGTCCCGCATACTTCGCTATCGGTTCGTCAATTTTCATATTATGACAATCCTCAGCCAACTCACTGCAAACAAGAGCATCATACCAGTCTAATCCGGTAACATATGAAACAGGATATAAAAACCTGTTTCCCAAACATCTTCGCATCATTTCGATGACATAAGGTATACCATCTTTAACAATATATTGTAATGTAATTATTCCATCAACTAAGTCTAATTCACTAAACAGTTTTTCAGTTATTCCTATAAGTTGTTCCTTCAATATAGAAAAATTTTTGCTAGGCATAGTTTCCGTTTGTATTAAGAAAGGGTTTATTGGCGAATAACAATCACATGCTGTGCATATCATAACCCTACCATCTACTACAAAAGCTACGAACGACTCTTGTGCACCTTCAATAAATGGCTCTATTACTATGCGCTTCTCCTTTGATTTTTCAAACGCATTTTCAACAGCTATTTTTCCTTCATCCTCGTTATCCGCACGCATTATGCCTATCCCACTTGCTTGATCAACAGGCTTGACCATTATTGGATAATCTGCTGTTTTAATATACTCAAGAGCCTTCTCTTTTTCAAAAAAAGGTGTCGAAATAGGATTTGGAATATTTAATTTTACGCATAAAGACTTAAAGTTATCTTTTTGATGTAACAAACAAGCTTTTTCGTATGAATCATGGCCTCCTAATCCAAGTTTTTCTGCAACATAAGCTGCAGTTGTATAGGCGGTATCATACGCACACGAAATAATACCATCAATTTTTTCTTCTTCCGCAATTTTTAAAATCGCTTCTTTATCTGAATAGTCTGCCTTTATATACTTATCCGCCATTTTATGTCCTGGCATATCTTCACGATTCCCACTAGTAATTACAAAGTAATTTCTAGATTTCAATCTCTCTATAATTGGTATTTCAGTGTGTCCTGCATTTAGTAATAACACTTTTTTCTTATTCATTATCTTTTCCATTCTTAATTTCTTTAATAATATATTGCGGTGTATTATTGATACACATATACAAACGACCTATATATTCTCCAATCACACCTAATACAACTAATACTATTCCGAACATAAACAATAATATCACCACAATAGAACTCCAACCTGTTTGGACATCATACGCTAATAACTTTCTAATAATAACAAATAACCCATACGCTATTCCAAGAAATGCGCTGAATAAGCCAATATATGTCGTAATTCTAAGAGGTAAAATTGAAAAAGCTGTTAGTCCATTCATCCATAATGCAATCAACTTTTTAAAAGAATAACCACTGTTGCCACTTTGGCGCTCCAATTGTTCCACTTGAATAGTCGCTATATTGTGAGTTGTACGTAAAATCAACCCTGTTATATAAGGATATGGACCTTTGTATTGTTTTATTTCTTCTATAATAAATCTTTTAGCCACAAAAAAAATAGATACTATAATACCTTCTGGATTGTCCATTAATAATTCTGTAGTTTTTTGATTTAATCTTGTTCCTATTTTTCTTATAAAAGATCTTTTCTTTCGGTTTAACCATTCTGTTGAAACAACATCATATCCTAATTCCATCTTCTCAAGCATCTTAGGAAGCATTTCAATTTGAGTTTGACCATCATCATCACTAACCACGATATACTCACCTGAAACTTTACTAAATCCAGCCATAATAGCCCCATGCTGTCCTACATTTTTTGCTAAATCAACAGCAATCACTTCATCAATTTCATCCGCAAGTTTTGATATCACATTCCAAGTGTTGTCCTTTGAACAATCATTAACTAAAATGAATTCGTAATTAGCTATATTGTTGTGTATAAATATCTCAATATCTTTTTTTACAACATTTTCAATATTCTTTTCTGCGTTATAACATGGTATGACAACCGATAATTTTTGATTCATTAACTATTCTTCTCTTTCTAGTGGAAACCACTTTTTTATTTCTTCTTTTTTATCAGAACACATTAAAAAATAACCAAATCTAGATCCACTATCTACCACAGATTCATCTGTTATTTTCTTTATTTCACTTTCTACTATTATTTCAGGATTTTCACGCTTTAAAGTTTCAAACTGCTGTATATCTCTCTCATTAAAAATGAACCTTACTCCAGCCATTTTTTTCTTTAAGTCCTTAGTCAAAACAGGTTTCTGCCCCAGAGCTATATCTATAACACCCTTTACAAAATCAAATCCTGTTGACAAACAAACTAAGTGACTACCTATGTAGTCACCTCCCATTCTAGCACCTATCTCTATAATTTTAATTTTTCCTGTATCATCAATCTTTATTTCAGAATGTGATGCTCCATATGTAACATTCAGGCTACTAAGTGCATGCTCAACAACTTTTTTAACCTTCTCTAAAGTATCATCACTCACATCAGCCGGCTCAATATGCCCAGTTTCAATAAAATTAGGAGCACCTGTTGTATATTTTTGAGTCATTGCTAAAAAAGAATGTTTGCCTTCATAAGTAATATATTCAACACTATATTCTTTACCTAAAGCAAACTCTTCAACTAAAGCTTTTTTTTCAAAACTATAATCTATAGATTTTCCAATGACACCTTTAAGTGTTTCTATGTCGTTTACTTTATAAATACCACGACTCCCTGACCTATCTGTTGGTTTGCAAATAACTGGAAACTCAAAATTATATTCATCTAACTCTTTTATATCACTAATTAAAATGCTCTTAGGCGAAGGATCTCCATTTTTTTCAAAACACCTGCGCATTAAATGCTTATTTGTAGCAACTTTAGTCGTCTCTTCGCTATTTGCGATAAGCCCCAGCCGACTAGCTACATAACTTACTGCTATTGTTCCTAAATCCGTGCCAATTGTACATATTCCATCTATCCCAATTTCTTTGCACTTCCTAAATATTGCCTCGCATTCTGTAATACTAATTGGATAAAAAAAGTCAGCTACCTTTTCTCCTTCGTCACCACATTCCCAGGCAAAAACGTGAGTTTCTATATTATATTCCTTTGCTTTTTTTATTAGTGGAAGCTGAAATGTAGATGCTCCAATTATTGCCAACTTTTTCATGTTTATTTTTTCTTGTAAAACTCCTTTACTTTATCACATATATACTCTACTTCATCTTTTTGAAGTCCATAATACATAGGTAATCTAAGTAGTCTTTCACTCTCCTTAGTTGTACGCCTATCCTCACCATGAAATACACCTAATTTCTTACCAGCAACTGATGAATGAAGGGGGATATAGTGGAACACCGCACCTATACCATTTGACTTCAAAAAATTAAGTAATTCAGTTCGCTCTTCCAAATCTTTTGCTTTGATAAAGAACATATGAGCATTATGAGTACATTCCTCAGGGATATATGGAAGGAATATCTGCTCCTTCTCCTGCAGGGTCGACAATTGCTCATAATATGAATCCCATGAAGCCATTCTATTTGCTGTAATCTCTTCTGCCATCTCAAGCTGGGCCCATAAATATGCTGCATTTAACTCACTTGGCAAATAAGAAGAACCGGCTGCCTGCCACGAATATTTATCTACCTCACCACGGAAAAACTGACTACGATTAGTACCCTTTTCACGGATAATTTCCGCTCTAAGGATATTTCCACTGTCTTTTATAAGAAGGGCTCCACCTTCACCCATAGAGAAATTCTTTGTCTCATGAAAACTGAAGCAACCATAATCACCTATGGTACCAAGTGCCTGTCCCTTATAGGTGCTCATAATTCCCTGTGCCGCATCCTCTATAACATATAGATTATTTCGACGAGCTATGTCCATAATGGCATCCATATTACAAGCTACTCCCGCATAATGAACTGGAACAATCGCCTTAGTTCTAGGTGTTATAGCATCTTCAATTAGTTTTTCATTGATATTCATAGTTTTACGACGAATATCTACAAATACCACCTTTGCCCCGCGCAACACAAATGCATCAGCAGTAGACACAAAAGTATATGAAGGCATAATTACTTCATCCCCCGGTTGAATCTCTGCAAGAAGTGCAGCCATTTCTGTAGCATGTGTGCATGATGTAGTAAGAAGAGCTCTTGTCGTTCCGGTTTTTTCTTCTAACCATGCGCTACATTTCTTGGTAAAATCACCATCTCCACATATTTTATGATTTTTAATCGCCTTCATTATGTAGTCTTGTTCCTTACCTACATAAGGTGGCACATTAAAACTTATATTCATATACTTTCTCCTCGTAATATCTTGATAAAACGATATTAATCAAAATTTATTCTTTTTTCTTCTACTACTATAGGTCTATTTATAGTTCTAGTATTGATATTAAGGATATACTCACCCATCAATCCCATAAAAGTAAGCTGTATCGCCCCAAGTAAAAACATACCTATTACCATAGGTGCATTACCTGCAGCAAAATCATTCCAATGTGTAAGTTTAAGTACAAGATACACTATAGCAACAATCACATCGATTATTCCAACAATGAAACCAATCCATGTCATCATTCTAAGTCCTACTTTTGTATAGCTTGTAAAACTAAGCATTGCTGCATCATAAAGAGTATAGAAGTTATTATGTGTAACTCCCGCTCTACGCTGAGGCTGCTCATACTCTACTACCTTGAGATTAAATCCCTCTCCATACTCTGCCACGATGCCTCTGATAAATGGAAGCGGATCCTTTAACTCTCTAAGAAGCATAACAAATGATTTGTCATATAAACCAAATCCTGTAAAATGCTCTATCATATGTACAGAAGACATCTTCTTAATAGTCTTATAATACACAGTGCGAAGAAAGTATACAAATCCATTTTCCTTGCTAGTAGCCTTAACTCCACTGACAATTTTATGTCCCTTCTCCCACTCATGTACGAATACAGGAATCATCTCAACTGGATCCTGGAAGTCGGCACATACTGGGATGACACAATCACCGTCAAGCTCACATATTCCATGGAATGGTGAATTGAACTGACCAAAGTTAGTTACGTTAAAAATAGCCTTATGCTTTTTATTGTTAGCACAAACCTGTTCTATTAGCTCTCTAGTTCTATCTGTAGAAGCGTTGTCAACGTAGCAAATCTCATAATCGTAATTCGAAAGTTGCTCCTTGATTATATTCTCGCACGCCTCACCTATCTGAACAATATTCTCTTCCTCGTTAAAACAAGGAATCATTATACTTATCTTTTTCATGTTAATCCTCATAAAAATATCTATTATTAACAAAAGCCTCTATGCCATCTTCAAAACTAATCTCTGGAGTCCATCCTGTATGATTCTTAATCTTGCTCACATCAGGCTGTAAGGAAATAAATGGATTTGCTCTATCTCCAAATTTTACTTCTGAATATGAACCAAGCTCTTTTTTCGCTCTATCTATAAACTGGCTCAATGGAGCATACTGACCGTGAGCGATATTATAAATCTCACCAGCATGTCCCTTAGTTCCCAAAGCTGCTATAGCTCTAGCTGCATCCACTACATGTAAGTAGTCCCAATTTTGCTCACAGCTACTAAGACTTACTGGCTGATCTACTTTCATCTTGCCAAGTACATCTGGAAGCATCCTGCCAGCTGGCTCATAATCACCATATAGACTGAAAATACGACCCCATATCCACTCTAGCCCCAACTGCTCAGCTCTGCGCTTTGTAAGATAAAGTGCTGCCACTTTTGCTGCTCCATAAGCATTAATAGGTCTAGGCATTAAATCCTCTGTAATAAGACCATCACACACACCATATTCTGCCTGCGAGCCTATACCTACGAAACGCTTACATCCTGCATTGGCTGCCGCTTCAACCGCTTTTATAGTGTAATCTATGTTGGCATTCTGACCCTCGAAATCATCTCTACCGCCAAACCATGCCAGGTGATAGAACACATCACACTGACATAATATCTTATCAGCTATCTTATCAAAATCAGCACAATCTAGCTCTACAAGATGCAAGTCTCCCTGCACATCATAAAATCTATCATTGTGAGATGAATCTGGGCGAAGAATTGCGTATACTTCATGTCCCTGTTTTAATAATTCTCTTGTTAAACTATAGCCTGCAAATCCTGCAGCTCCAGTAACTATTACTCTCATTTATATCTCTACCTTTTTACTCTTGCGCCTGCACCACCCATGATTGCCTCAACCTCGGCACATGTTGCCATTGTTGTATCACCTGGTGTTGTCATAGCAAGTGCACCATGAGCTGTACCATACTCTACAGCCTTTGCAGCATCAGCTGTTGTCATAAGACCATAGATAAGACCAGAAGCAAATGAATCACCACCGCCTACACGGTCCATAATCTCAAGTCCCTTGTAATCCTTTGCCTTATGAATCTGGCCATCTGCCCAGCAAAGTGCTGACCAATCATTTACAGTAGCTGTCTTTACTGTACGAAGAGTTGTAGCAACAACCTTGAAGTTAGGATATACCTTTGAAGCCTCATCAATCATCTTCTTGTAGCCATCGATGTTAAGCTCCTTAAGGTTTGCATCATTTCCCTCGATTTCGAAACCAAGGCAAGCTGTGAAATCTTCCTCGTT
>NZ_FMUY01000008.1:0-139806 GCF_900101325.1 Pseudobutyrivibrio sp. AR14 | reverse complement strand
CATAATGGAAGTCTTTCAGACTTCTTTCTCAGTGCTAACGCACTTAACATTATTCATGTAGGGGGAGTCACTGATTCCAGTTTATAAATATTTAATGATAATTTTCTTACAAGCAAGCTTGACGAAAATTGAACATTAAATATTTATAACTGTGAATAGTAACTTGAAAAGCCACACTACAACTTGTATCATAATATAGAGAGAGTATGAGAATTTGCACTAGATATAGAAGGATAGATATAGTGTTATGAAATACAAGAAAATAGCTAAAATAGCATGTTGCTTTGGATTAATAGCATGCATTATTGGATCAGATTCTACAATCTCTTTTGCTACACGAACCGTGTCAGAGATTGAGGCAGAGCAGGCAGCATTACAGGATGAGATAGATGCAATAGATTCGGATATTTATGCAGTAGTTAGTCAGATAGCCGAGATTCAGGCCCAGATAGATGACACAGAGGCAGAGATTGCTGAGACAGAAGAGGCTTTGCAGTCGGCTCAGGCTGCCCGTGATGAGCAGTATGAGGCTATGAAGCTTCGTATCAAATATATGTATGAGACTCCAGACCCTAGTGTATTTGAGATGCTTATGGAGTCAGGGAGTATCAGTCAGTTTCTTAACAGACTTGACTATGCCAACAGCGTACATGAATATGACGATGAAAAGCTCAATCAGTTTATTGCTACAATAGCTGAAATTGAGGAGCTTGCAGCGGCGCTTGATATCCAAAAAAAGGAGCTTGAATCAGCAAAGTCAGAACTGGCCGCTCAGGAGACTGAGCTTGAGGCTGTTGCTGATGCAAAGCGTGGAGAGATGGATGATCTTGATGCTGAGTTAAAAGAGGCCAAGGAAATTGCAGCTCGTGAGGCGGCTCTTAGAGCTGCTCGTGAGGCAGCGGCACGTGCTCAGAATCAAGGCACTGCAACAGCTAGTGTTTCAGCTGGTTATTCTGGCTACAATGTTAATGGAGATTTAAACCCGGGTTACAGAACAGGTGTTAGTGGTGGAAGCGTTGTTTCTTTCGCTAATCAATATGTAGGCTGTCCTTACGTATGGGGTGGTAATTCCCTCGGCGGTGGATGTGACTGCTCTGGTTTTGTACAGGGTGTTCTTGCCAACTTTGGTATTACTTATGGCGGCCGTATGACTTCTGGTACCTTTAGAAATGTTGGTCAGGAAGTTAGCTACAATTACATGCAGCCGGGTGATATTGTATGTTATCCAGGTCATGTAGCTATTTATCAGGGCGGAGGCACAATTGTTGAGGCCCAGAGTACAGCCACTGGTATTACCAATTACCGTTCAGTTAACTGTCACTCAATCATTACAATTAGAAGAGTACTATGACAAAACAAAAGCTGATTAAATCAATAGTCTTATTAGTATGCGTAGCTGTAGTTGGCTACGTATTACTTAACGTAAATTTTAACAGGGACAAGCTTGATTATAATGAGCATTTATCTGATGTAGCAGTTACAATTGACGGAGAAGAGGTCACTTATCAGGATTTGGCGTTTTACATTCTCTTTGAGGAGAGAAAGGTGGAGGAGCAGGCTAGGATTTATAATCCAGATTCTCCAAAGGATTACTGGAACCTCCATACTAATGACACTTTCATTCAAGAAGAGGCTAAAAATGTTGTGATGGAGATGGCTATTCACGATCATCTTTTTTATCAGCTTGCAGTAGAGGACGGTATGGATACTCTTACAGCAGATGAGGAGAGGGATTTAGAATTTGCCATTACTGATTTCTGGGAAGACCTATACGATGAGCAGTGGGATAAATTGCCATGCGACCAGGATACTATCAATGAGCAGATTAGACTTGCCGCTGTGGCAGAGAAGTTCCAAAACTATCTTGCCGTTAACAAGGGACCTAGCCAGGCTGCATACAAATATGACGGCTACTATTATGAGCAGATTAGAAGCCAACATTCCATTAAAATAAACAACAAGCTCTGGAATAGATTTGTTCTTGGGGATGTTACACTGACACATACTCATTTAAATTACATTAATGGTTTAAATAATGAGAACAAGAAAAAGGAAGAAGATTAGAAAGGCAATAACAATGAGTAAATTAAATAGAAACGACCCTTGCTGGTGTGGAAGTGGTCGCAAGTATAAGCAGTGCCATGAGGCCTTCGATAGAAAAATCGAAAGCTTTGCGGTAAAGGGACACAAAGTTCCATCTCACGATTTGATTAAGACACCAGAACAGATTGAGAAGATTAGACAGTCAGCAGTAATTAATATGGCATGCCTTGATGCTGTAGCTGAGGCAATTCACGAGGGCATGGCAACATCTGAAATCGATAAAATTGTCTATGAGACAACTACTAAAATGGGAGGTATCCCTGCACCACTTAATTACGAGGGCTTCCCATACAGCGTATGTACATCAGTAAATGACCAGGTTTGTCACGGTTATCCTTCTGATGATGTTATCCTTAAAAGTGGTGACATAGTAAATGTAGATTGTTCCACAATTTTAGATGGATATTTTTCAGATTCATCTAGAATGTTCATGATAGGCGATGTTGACCCAGAGACAAGAAAGCTTGTTGAGGTTACAAAGGAGTGCTGCGATTTAGGACTTGAGCAGGTTAAGCCTTGGGGATTCCTAGGGGATGTTGGAGCAGCTATCTGCAAGCACGCTCACGCCAATGGTTATCAGGTGGTTAGAGAAATCGGTGGCCACGGAGTAGGTCTTGAGTTCCACGAGGAGCCATGGGTTGGCTATAATACACTTCCTGGTACAGAGATGTTATTAGTTCCAGGTTTTATGTTTACAATTGAGCCTATGATTAACATGGGTACACAGAAAATAAAAACAGACCCTAACAATGGCTGGGAAGTTTCCACACTTGATGGCAAGCCATCAGCTCAGTGGGAATATCAGGTACTTGTTACAGAGACAGGATATGAGGTAATTTCATATTGATGCGATTAGACAAGCTTTTGGTAGAATTAAATATCGGAACAAGATCTGAGGTTAAGGCTCTTCTGAAGAAGGGCCTTATTTTTGTAGATGGTCAAAAAGCTACAAAGCCAGAGACCAAGGTAGATGAAAACGCAGTGGTGATTTCTTATCAGGGCAAGGAATACACCTATCAGAAGTTTTCTTATTATGTAATGAATAAGCCAAAGGGACTAATAACTGCCACAGAAGATGCCCACGATAGGACAGTTATGGATTTGTTCTATGAAAAATGTCCTGATGCTCCAAAGGGATTAGCACCTGTAGGAAGACTTGATAAGGATACTACCGGTCTTCTTTTAATTACAAATGATGGCAAGCTGGCCCATGAGCTACTATCGCCTAAGAAGCATGTGGATAAGACATATTTTGTGACGTTAGATGGACAGCTTTCTGCTGAGGATATTGCAGCTCTTGAGGCTGGAGTACGAATCGGTGAGGGAGACCTTACGGCGCCTGCTACAGTCAAGTATGAGGGCGGTAATACCTGCTATATTACAATCCATGAAGGTAAGTTCCATCAGGTAAAGAGAATGTTCTTTGCAGTAGGCAGGGAAGTCCTTGAATTGAAGCGCACATCTTTTGGACAACTTACCCTAGATGAGGAAGATTTACCAATAGGGCACATTAACAAACTAAAGTGTGAAAGTTTTTATTGACGATTTAACAAACAAGTTTTATCATAGTCTAATCGAGGGGTTTTAGAATTTAAAGCGATAAAGCGAAAAAGTGAAAATCTGATTGGGGAATGGGATTTTCAAGTACAGGAGGAAATAGACATGAAGAAGTTTCTTAGTCTTGCGCTTAGCGCATCAATGGCGACTGCTTTACTCGTAGGCTGTGGTAATAGCGGTAATTCTACAGGATCAGATAATGTAGATACTTCAGGAGAGCTTGTTTGGAAGATTGGTGGCATCGGCCCTGTAACAGGTGGTGCTGCTCAGTATGGACAGGGAGTTGAGAATGCAATTCAGCTTGCTGTAGATGAGATAAATGCAGAGGGTGGTATCAACGGATACCAGATAGCTTTTAATTTCCAGGATGATGAGGCAGATGCTCAGAAGGCTGTTAATGCTTACAACACACTTAAGGATTGGGGCATGCAGATTCTCGAGGGTACAGTTACATCTGGTGCCTGCGCAGCTGTTTCAGCAGAGACAAACAATGACAGAATTTTCCAGCTTACACCATCAGCTTCATCTACTAGTGTAACAGAGGGAAATGACAATACATTCCAGATTTGCTTCTCAGATCCTAACCAGGGTACTGTTTCAGCAGACTACATTGCAGACAACAATCTTGGAACTAAAATCGGTGTAATCTATGATAGCTCTGATCCATACTCTTCAGGTGTATATCAGAACTTCGCATTAGAGGCACAGGCAAAGGGTCTTGAGATTGTAGCTACAGAGTCATTTACACAGGATAACAAGACAGACTTTACTACACAGCTTAACAAGTGTAAGAGTGCCGGTGCAGACCTTTTATTCCTTCCATTCTACTATCAGGAAGGTTCAGTAGTACTTACACAGGCTGACCAGATTGGTTACGACCCAGTAATGTTCGGTGTAGATGGTTTCGACGGATTACTTGGTGTTGAGAACTTCGATGTTAGCCTTGCAGAGGGTGTATATCTTCTTACACCATTCGCAGCAGATGCAACAGATGATGCAACAAAGTCATTCGTATCAAGCTACGAGGAGAAGTTTGGTGGTACACCTAACCAGTTCGCAGCAGATGCTTACGATGGAGTATACATCTTAAAGGAAGCTATCGAGGCAGCAGGCCTTACACCAGATGCTTCTAACGAAGAAATCTGTGATGCACTTATTGCACAGATCCAGCAGGTTAATTACAACGGACTTACAGGTGAGAATATGACATGGAATGATGCCGGCGAAGTATCAAAGGCACCAAAGGCTGTCATCATCAAAGATGGCGGTTATGTATCAGCTGAGTAAATAATGGTGGGCAGTTACGCTCACAAACTTTCCCCAACCGTTACGCTCTCAAGCCTAAGATATTGCTTTCGTTCACTACATGTGAACTGCAGCAATACTTAGAGCTTGATAGCTACGGATAGGGATAAAGTTTGTTATCTACTGCCGGATATATCATTACTGAATATAGATACATCAATGACGATGTGGGGAAATCCATCTGTGATTTCTTTGCATCGTATTTAATTTTTTTTGAAAGGAAGTTTAGGTTATGGGATTTTTAACCTATTTGATTAACGGCTTAAGCTTAGGAAGTGTATACGCGATTATCGCCTTGGGATATACCATGGTTTATGGTATTGCTAAGATGCTTAACTTTGCCCATGGTGATGTAATCATGATTGGAGCTTATTTGGTATTCATGACAATGACAGGTTCTGGAATGCCAGTAGTGGTCTCAATAGTGATTTCAATCATTTGCTGTACAGCTCTTGGAATGCTTATAGAAAAGGTGGCATACAAGCCACTTAGAAAGGTAACAAACCTAGCGGTACTGATTACAGCAATCGGCGTCAGCTACTTCTTGCAGAATATGGCGCTGTTGATTTTTGGCTCTAATCCTATTTCGTTTACTTCAGTAATCACATGGCAGGGTATTACACTTGCAGGCGGACAGCTTAAAATCACAGGTGTTACTATCATTACTATTATTACTTGTTTAATTATCATGGTAGCTTTGATGTGGTTTGTTAAGAACACAAAGCCAGGTCAGGCTATGAGAGCTGTATCAGAAGATAGAGATGCAGCCACACTTATGGGAATCAATGTAAACGGAACTATTTCCCTTACATTTGCAATTGGTTCAGGACTTGCAGCCATTGCGGGTGCATTGCTTTGCAGTTCTTATCCAGTTCTTACACCATACACAGGCTCTATGCCAGGTATCAAGGCATTTACCGCTGCGGTATTTGGAGGAATTGGTTCTATTCCAGGAGCATTGATTGGTGGACTTTTACTTGGTATTATTGAAAATCTTGCAAAGGCATACATCTCAAGTCAGCTTGCTGATGCTATCGTATTTGCAGTACTTATTATAGTGTTGCTTGTTAAACCTACAGGAATTCTTGGCAAGCAAACAAAAGAGAAAGTGTAGGTGGCAGCTATGAAAAATCTTAATAAATCTACACAAAAATTACTTACAACAATCGGTATAATCATTGTTTTATATTTAGTGGTAACAATCATGGAAGCCACAGGCAATCTTAGCTCTCTTATGGGAGGACTTATGGTTCCTGTATGTGCCTTCTCACTTGTTGCAGTAGGACTTAATCTCTGTGTTGGATATCTTGGAGAATTATCACTTGGACATGCAGGATTTATGTGCGTTGGTGCATTTACATCAGCATTTTTCTCAAAGGTATTTATGAACACTATTCCAGATGTACCACGTTTTATCTTGGCATTTATCATTGGAACAGCTATGGCAGCATTGTTTGGATTCCTTATTGCTATTCCAGTTCTTAGACTTAGTGGAGATTACCTTGCAATCGTAACTCTTGCATTTGGCGAGATTATTAAAAATGTAATCAACACTCTTTACGTAGGAATTGATGGAAATGGAATTCATTTTTCAATCAAGGATATGCTTTCACTTGGCATGGAGCCAGGAGGACAGGTAATTGTAAATGGTGCTCAGGGTGTCACAGGTACCCCTCGCCAGTCTACATTCCTTATCTCCGTGATACTCCTTATTGTTGTCTTGATTCTTACATACAACTTTGTACATTCAAGAACAGGACGTGCAGTGCAGGCTATCCGAGACAATCAGATTGCAGCTGAGACAGTTGGACTTCCAATTACAAAATATAAGCTGATAGCATTTACATTATCAGCAGCAATTGCAGGACTTGGTGGTGTGCTTTTTGCTCACAACATCAGCTCACTTCAGGCAACAACCAATACTTTTGGTTACAACATGTCTATCATGATTTTGGTATATGTTGTACTTGGAGGTATCGGTAATTTCCGAGGCTCTGTCATTGCAACAGCAGTTCTCTATTTGCTCCCAGAGCTTCTGAGAGGAATGCAGAATTATCGTATGCTCATTTATTCTGTAGTACTTATTGTACTTATGTTATTTAACTGGGCACCAGGTATTTTAAAATGGCGTGAAAAGCATGGGTTTACAGCAGCAGCTGTTACTCAGAAATTTGGCAAAAAGAAAAAGGAGGTGCAGTAATGAGTTTACTTGAAGTATCATCTCTTGGCATTTCCTTTGGTGGACTTAGAGCAGTTGATGAATTTAATCTTAATATTGAAAAGGGCGAGCTTTACGGTTTGATTGGACCAAATGGTGCAGGTAAGACTACCGTTTTCAATATGCTTACAGGTATTTATAAGCCTACAGATGGCAAGATTTTCCTTGATGGCAAGGACATTACAGGAAAGAAGACAGCTGACATTAACAAGGCAGGTATTGCTAGAACATTCCAGAATATTAGACTTTTTGGAGACCAGTCAGTTCTTGATAATGTAAAGATTGGACTTCATAATTCTTTTGAATATGGCACAGGTACAGGTATACTCAGACTTCCAAAGTACTTTTCTGTAGAAAAGGAAATGGATAAAAAGGCACTTGAGATTTTATCTGTATTTGGACTTGATAAGGAGGCTGATGTTTTAGCTTCAAATCTTCCATATGGTAAGCAGCGTCAGCTTGAGATTGCAAGAGCTCTTGCAACCAATCCTTCACTTCTTCTTTTGGATGAGCCAGCTGCTGGTATGAATCCAAATGAGACCAAGGATTTGATGAACACAATAGCTCTTATTAGAAAAGAATTTGGTGTAACAATTCTTTTGATTGAGCATGATATGAAGCTGGTATCTGGAATATGTGAGAAGCTTACAGTGCTCAATTTTGGACGTGTACTTTCACAGGGAGAGACATCAACAGTACTTAATGATCCAGAGGTTATTAAGGCTTATCTTGGAGAATAATAAAACAGAGGATTTAGAAAATGTTAAAGGTTGAGAATTTAGTTGTAAACTATGGAGTTATACAAGCTCTCAAAGGAATCAGCTTTGAGGTAAATGAAGGTGAGGTTATTGCTCTTATAGGCGCCAATGGTGCAGGCAAGACAACAACACTTCAGACTATTTCCGGTATGCTTTCTCCTAACTCAGGTAAAGTACTTTTAAATGACGTTGATATTACAACAATTCCAGGTCATAAAATAGTGTCTATGGGTATGGCTCATGTGCCTGAAGGACGTAGAGTTTTCCCTGGATTAACAGTGCTTGAAAACTTGAAAATGGGAGCTTATACTAGAAGTAACAAGACAGAAATAGCTAAGACATTAGAGCAGGTTTACGAGAGTTTTCCACGACTTAAGGAGAGACAGAATCAGCTGGCTGGCACACTTTCAGGTGGAGAGCAGCAGATGCTTGCAATGGGTCGTGCCCTTATGAGCAATCCTAAAATCGTACTTATGGATGAGCCATCAATGGGACTTTCACCTATCTATGTGGATGAGATTTTTAAAATCATACAGTCTATTTCTGACGCAGGCACCACAGTACTTTTGGTAGAGCAGAATGCTAAAAAGGCTCTTGCTATTGCAGATAGAGCATATGTACTTGAGACAGGTAATGTTGTTCTTTCTGGAGATGCTAAGGACCTACTTAATGATGACTCTATCAAAAAGGCATACTTGGGCGAGTAGAATATGCAGTTCTATATGGGGATATCTTAGAGGCAATTAGATTGTTACTAAGACTATTGGTATAGGATTGCAAATAATAAGGGGGGGCTAGTATGGAGGAGAAGAAGCTAGTTATTTCTATTGCGCGTAGTTACGGTTCTGGTGGTTTGACCCTTGCTAAGAAGCTGTCGAAGGAATTGGGGATTCCGGTATACGACAGAGAGATTCTGCGAATGGCCTCGGACCAGAGTGGAATCAATGAAGAGCTGTTTGGCCAGGTGGATGAAACAGTACGAAAGATTTTCCTTTCAACTAAAGGCAAGTACAAAGGAATGCCACTTACACCTGAGTACGCAGCATTTACTTCCGATGACAATCTGTTTGAGCTTCAGGCAGATGTTATCAAGCGAATTGCCAACACACAGAGTTGTATCTTTGTAGGACGATGCGCTGATTATATTCTTAGGGATAGACCTTATGTGCTTTCACTTTTCTTCTATGCTTCTGAAGAGGATTGCTTAGCTAGACTTCGTAAGCAGGTAAGTGGAACAGACGAGGAACTTTTAAAGAGGATGCATGCCATCGATAAGCATCGTGCTGATTACTATAGGTACTACACTGGCCGAGATTGGAACGATGCCAGAAATTATGACTTCTGCCTCGATACCGGGGTGATGGACTATGATAAACTCATAGAAGTCGTGAAGTCTTATATTGAGATAAAAAATAGAGAATAACTATTTATATTTTATTATGTTTTCAAGCCATAATTCATTGCTTTATTGACTTAGTTGATAAAGGAGGAATTATGGCTTTTTATTTGAAATAATAATTATATTCGATATAATAGTTTTATAGAAGATTATATATAATTATATAAGATTATAGATAATTATATAAAATTATATAGATTTATATATGAAAGGCAGATGTTATAGTATGAATAAAAGAAGCCCTTATAGTATTAGCTTTGGGAGAATCCCAAGCCAATATATTAGTAGAAGTTTGATGATAGAAGACATTATTGATATTTTAAATAGCGAACCGGTTGAGGAGCAGGCATTTAAACTGACAGGTATCAGAGGGACAGGAAAAACTGTAACTTTGACAGCTATAGAAAGAGAGCTCAAGGAAGATGATAAATGGATAATTGTAGATTTAAAATCTAATTCGGATATTTCAAAGGAGTTGGTAGCAAATCTATATGGCGAGGTGCCATTTTTAACATCTTTTATAGATGCAAATCTGAATTTATCAGCCTTTGGAATTGGAGTTAATATCGAGAAGAAAAGTCCAGTTATAAGCATGGATGTAATATTAAAAAACATTCTTAATGAGGTTCAGAAGAAAAATAAAAAGGTGCTGGTAGTTATAGATGAAGCCAGAAAAACCGACGAACTGGTTGATTTTATACAAGAGTTTCAGATTTTAATTAGAAATGAATTACCTATATATCTAATTACTGCTGGCTTGTATGAGGATATTGAAAGTTTAGAGAATGCGGAAGGTCTTACATTCTTTCTTCGAGCTACAAAATATGAAATGAAGCCTTTGAATCTCATTGTAATTGAAGATGATTACGAGAAAACCCTTGGGGTAAGTGAAGAAATTGCTAAGGAATTAGCAAGTCAAACTAAAGGATATGCATTTGCTTATCAGGCTTTTGGAAAATATATGTGGGAATCTGGTGAAAAAGAGATTTCAAAATCTGTATATGCTTTAGTTGATGAAGCCCTTGCGATAAAAGTTTATGATAAAATTTGGAGTGAACTTCGGGATAAAGAAAAGTGGTATCTGAATTTTATTGTAAAAAAAGAAAGTATGGCAGCTACAGAATTACTTCAATTAACTAAGACAAACCATAGTGAATGGAGTGAACCACGTAAGCGCTTAATAGAAAAAGGTATTTTAGATGGATCAGAGCGCGGTGTAGTAAAAGTAAGATTGCCAAGATTTAAAGAATACGTGGAGGCTAGACAAAAATAATGAATTTAAAAGTTTTAAAAACACTTGAATATGACAAGATAGTTGCTAGGCTTGCTGAGAAGGCGACCTGCGAGGCAGGAAGACTCAGATGTCAGCAGCTACTTCCTATAAATGATATAGAGGAAATCAAGGTGATGCAGCAGGAGACTGCCTGTGCCTTTAATAGACTTATAAAGGTGGGAGATGTAAGTGCTAGCGGTACAACAGACTTGCGCCCATCACTTGCGAGACTTGAGCTGGGCTCTTCTCTTACAATCGAGGAGATATTAGCTGTTGCCAATGTTCTAGAGGTAACAAAGCGTGTGGCAGCTTATGGCAAGCAGTTAGAAGAGGAGGATGCTCTTAGCTTCTACTTTAATGGCCTTTCACCAGAAGTAGCTATATTAAATGAAATACGTAGATGCATCATAGATGAAGAGACAATTGCAGATGATGCCAGCACTGCCCTTTATGACATTAGAAAGGGTATGCAGCGCACAAATGACAAGATAAAGAGCGTAATGAACTCTTTGCTTAATAATTCAACAACAAGAGGATATCTTCAGGAGCCAGTTGTCACTATGCGTCAGGGAAGATATTGTCTTCCAGTGCGTTCTGATTACAAATCAAGAGTCCCTGGTATGGTTCACGACCAGTCTTCAACAGGCTCTACTTTCTTTATTGAGCCTATGCAGGCAGTTGATTTGAACAATGAAATGAGAGAGCTTCAGGTTAGAGAGCAGGATGAGATAGAAAGAATCTTAGCAACTCTATCAAACAGGATTGCAGATGCTTCAGAGGGAATAATTCGTAACTTTGAGCTTCTTACTGAAATAGACTTTAACCTTGCTAAGGGACGTTATGCTGTTGAGCTAAATGCATGCAGTCCAGAGTTTAACGAGGATGGAATCATTAACTTACGTGGTGCACGCCATCCACTTTTGGACCCAAAGAAAGTAGTGGCAACAGATATAAAGCTTGGAGACGAGTATAACTTGCTATTGGTAACAGGTCCAAATACTGGTGGTAAGACAGTCTCACTTAAAACATGTGGATTACTTACACTTATGGCGCAGGCAGGTCTTCATATTCCAGTTAAGGACAGAAGCCAGGTAGCAGTATTTGACGATGTATACGCAGATATAGGTGATGAGCAGTCAATCGAGCAGTCACTATCAACATTTTCATCTCATATGGTTAACATTGTCCACATTTTAGAGGCTATTAATGGTGGAAGCTACTCTCACGAAACAGAAGAATTAATAGCTAAGAATAAAAAGGACTTTAAGCATTCAAAGGTACTTTACGGTTCAAAGTCTGAGGTGAAGGTTCCTCAGTTCCTTATTCTTATAGATGAGTTATGTGCTGGAACAGATCCTAAAGAAGGTGCAGCACTAGCACAGTCAATACTTGATAGACTCCACACACTTGATGTACGCACAATGGCTACTACTCACTACAGTGAATTAAAGGTATATGCTCTCTCAACTGAGGGGGTAGAGAATGCTTCATGTGAGTTTTCTCTTGAAACTTTAAGCCCAACTTACAGACTTATCATCGGTGTGCCAGGAAAATCCAATGCTTTTGCTATTTCCACAAAACTTGGAATTCCTTGTGAGTTAATTGATGATGCAAAGAGTAGATTGTCTGAAAATGATAAATCATTCGAAGATTTGATGGTAGATTTAGAGCAGAAACGTCACGAGGTGGAAGAAAATGCAAGAAAAGCTGCATCAGATTTAGCCGCAGCAGAGCAAAAATTGGCGGATGCAACTGCTCGTGAAGAGAAAATCAAATCTCAAAGAGAAGAACTTATTAGACAAGCTCACGAAGATGCGGCGGCAATTTTGCAAGAGGCAAAAGATATTGCTGACGAGACAATTCGTGACTTCAACAAATTTGGAAAAGGCTCTGGAAACATCTCTGCCATGGAGGCAAAGAGAGCTGCCCTTGGCAAAAATATCAACAAAAACAAAAGCAAAGCCAAGGAAGAAAAGAAAGTGGAAGAAAACCACAATGTACCTACCAATCTCCATGTTGGAGACAAGGTAAAAGTACTTTCTATGAATCTGACTGGACAAGTCTGCACAGCACCTAATGCTAAGGGGGATGTAACTGTCCAGATGGGTATCATGAAGTCCACTGTCAACATCAAAGATTTAGTTCTAATAGAAGAGGAAGATAAATTTGTGCCAAAGAAGGGCACTAGAGTCAAGAACATGACCTACGGAGGATTCAACAAGTCTGCATCCATTTCGCCAGAGATTAATCTCCTTGGGTGCACTGTGGATGAGGGCATTGCCAAGCTAGAAAAATATCTAGACGACGCCTACATCAGCCACCTTACCTCTGTTAGGGTAGTACACGGTAAAGGAACCGGAGCACTTCGTGCAGGTGTCCACCAATACCTGAAGCGCTGCAAAAACGTGGCCGACTTCCACCTTGGTGAATTTGGCGAAGGCGACGCAGGCGTAACAATCGTCACATTTAAATAGTGATTTCGAAATACTGTAACAATAAAAGTTATAAGTGAAATGTTAGTAATAATGTGAGTTTTACATATATATGTAAACAAAAATGACCTCCTAGTAAGCATCAAGCTCTTAGCTCTCTCAAGCGAAAAAATCATGCTAAAAACTGACTGCAAGGAAAGTTTTTAGTATGTACACATGCTCTGCATGTGCTAAGGCTCGTGTTAGATGAGCGGAGAGAGACTAAGGCTTGTAGCTGTAACTAGGAGGTTTTATAGTCTAAATGTATACATAGTTACATACGAAGGTAGTCGATGCCTTGGCGTACTTCGTCAGGGACTTCGCCACCATTTTTTTCGACTTTGTCGATGATGGTCTTCAGGTGGTTGACTGCCTGTGCAGTCTTGATTTCATGACGAGAAAGAACCTGCTCGAACATTGGGTGGCTGGATACCTTGGACCTGTAAGCTTTTGAGAAGGTGCAATATTTGTTGAGAATATTGCGTTCGGCCTTGTTTAAGCGGATACTTCCCTTGGCCTCAAAGTTGATCCAAATTGTGTATTGTTTAGTGAAGGCTTCACGCATATTGTTGCGGGAAGACTTAAGCAATATTTTGACCTTTTCCTTGTTCTCAGCAGAAAGATCTTTGTTCTTGCGATAGAAGGTAAAGTAATCGTAGAAATCTGATGTAAGGCAATCGCTGGCAATATCATTCCATCTAGGACCCTGCTCCTTACGGCAAATCTCCCAACGGAAAGCACCGCAGCAGTAAATCATCAGCTTGTCTAGGTCATCAAATGTAAACAGTGGAAATACAAAACGACCTGGGCTGTCTACTTTGATACCGCCGCATTCCTGCCACATCATGGCACGCATACCACAGTTTGGAAGAAGAATGATATCTGGCTCTACGCGCTTAAGGTAGGCCTCACTCTTTACATTTGCATCCATGTCAGTGAAATAGCCTTCTCGTAAAAAGATACCGTAGTCTACTTCCTCGATTTTGCTGAGAGCTTCCTGAAGTTTTGCGCTAGTCAAAAGCATTCGCATTGGCTCTGCACCGAAGTCCTCCTTTGTAAGAACAGGACAGAATGCAGTCATTTTTCCTGATGTAGTTCTGTTTGATGATACAAAGAAGTTGTTAATCTCAAATTTTACTTTTTGCTCCTGGTCATTCATCCATGTAGGCATGTCAGCCTCAGAGATGTTGCCCATTTTTCTCTCTTCAAGAACGAAGCCTCTGTAGTCAAGGTCTAATTCATTCTTGCTAGGTTCGCGCTCTCCTGCGTATACAGCTCTAAGCCAGCTGTATATTGTAAAGCAATGTTCGCTCATGCAGAGAGTATCAAGTCTTTCAACTAGGTCGGCAAGCTCATTGGTGAGCTCTTCGCCAACAGCTCCGTAGTCTATGTAACCAAAGTTAAGGAACATCAAAATAATAGTATCTAACTCGCCACCATAGGCTTCAAATTCAAGAGCTCTGAAGAAGGTCTTAAGGTAGATTTCATAGAATAAATCTGTAGCTTTCTTTCTGGTACGACGTTCATTGTCCTCCTTGCCCTCACGGTCACTAAGCGCAAGATAAGCATCAAGCTGAGCACGATATTCTTCAACTTTTTCTTCTTCAATTTCAGCAAACTCACAGATGTGTTCAAAGGTCTGAGTGAACTCAGCCTGCTTTTGCATCTTAGCTTCATCAAAGGCTGCGGCACTTGCAGCAAAGTCGTGGCTGTCATATTCAGCCCATCTCTCTTTGAGCAGTGTCTTGTCGTAGAGTCCACATGAGGATAGATATTTATAAAGCATTTTCATGAGCTTAATAATGTCATCCTGAGCAGCTCCACGCTCGGCGGCGTATATTCTAAGGTTGAAAATAAGCTCAAACATATCGCCCCTATCTGCAGAAAGAAGAATAGGAGTGAACTCATCCAAATAAAAGCCCATAGTTTCTGCACATTCAATAGCGCGCTTCATGTAACCACAGCTGATGCCAATGACACCATTGACAATT
This sequence comes from Pseudobutyrivibrio sp. AR14, assembly GCF_900101325.1. Taxonomy (NCBI): domain Bacteria; kingdom Bacillati; phylum Bacillota; class Clostridia; order Lachnospirales; family Lachnospiraceae; genus Pseudobutyrivibrio; species Pseudobutyrivibrio sp. AR14. The sequence goes on along the minus strand of NZ_FMUY01000008.1, from coordinate 124,731 downwards.
TCTGTGCGCTTACCATATATATTTTCAATTTCTTTATTGTCTACTGAATTTAAACTGTCGATGTAGTCGTGTTCCCATTTTAAAATTTCACCATTTAGTTCAAGAGGCTCCATTTCCTCAAGCATAGGAATCTCGCCAGCTGGTGCACCAATGGCACGGCACTGCTTGCGATATTCTGAATTAATACCTCTGCAGTAGTCGGTGAAATCATCCACTTTTTTCTTGTAGTCATCATATATTTTAAAAACGTCGCGACACTGTCTGAATGAGCCCTTGGCAAATCCAAAGATATAAACAGGCTGCTCCTTAAAAATGGTGTCAAAATCAGACATGTGCTTGTATGAACACTTAATGATAGTGGAATCCTCGGCAGCAGTATAGTCAGCCTCGTATGAAATATTGAGCGCATCTGAAAGACCAGCAACAGTTCCAGGTCCTAAAGCAAGCTTTTGACCACGCCATTGCTGAACAATTTTTCCCTTAAGAACAACATACATGCTGTCTACTGGATCGCCTTCATTTATTAATTTTTTGCCTTTTTCGATAGTAATAGGTTCCAATTTTTCTCCTTAATACATAGTACCCTTATTATAGATAATTTAATTATAAAAATGTCTGAAAATTATGTCAATTAAATGCCGTGTTTTCACGGAAAATTTGATTTTTGGGGAGATAAAAAATCGGTGTGAAAAAAATTTTTACAGAAAAGATGTTGAAATACTTTGTCAGTCGTAGTATATTTACTTCATCAGATAAAGTACTACGTCAGTCGTAGCACGGCAGATGAAGTACGAGGAAGTGAGTATTTAATTAAATAGGAGGGAGCACATGAGTGAGATTAGTAGTGATGTAATCCGCGGCTACAACGACACCATGATTCTTAGTATCCTGATTAAGGAACCTTCTTATGGTTATGAGATTTCAAAGCAGATTAAGAAAATATCTGAAGAGAAATACATCATAAAGGAGACTACACTTTATTCAGCATTCACAAGAATGGAAAAGAATGGATACATAGAATCATTTGTAGCTGACCCGGATCCAGAGGGAAATGGAAAGAAGCGTACCTATTATCGCGTTACAGAGGCTGGCAAGGAATATTATCTATCAAAATGCGAGGAATGGGAATTAACAAAAGAAGTTGTGGGACGTTTTATAGATAGTTAGGAGAAAAATATGGAAACAATAAAAAGTTATTTGGAAGCAATGTTTGCTAACATGCCAAACACTCCAGAAGTAAAAAAGGCAAAAGATGAGCTTTTGACAATGATGGAAGATAAATACAATGAAATGATTGCAGATGGTGTTAATGAAAATACCGCTGTAGGTACAGTCATTTCAGAGTTTGGTAATCTCGATGAATTGGCAGAGGATTTGGGACTTGAAAAAGAGGTTGAGGAAGTTCACGAGAGAGAGCAGGAGATTCCTAGACGCTTCGTATCAATGGAAGAGGTCAATGATTTTATTGCATCTAGAAAAAGGAGCGGCTTATTTGTAGGAATTGGAACTCTTCTTTGCATCATAAGCGTTACATTTCCAATTTTGTGTGATACAGCTTTCTATTCAAAGTTCTCAGATAAATATGGAGTACTTGGAATGTTTATGTGTATTGCAGTAGCTGTAGCGTTTTTTGTATTCAATGGTATTACAGGCAAGGATTGGGACTTCCTTAAGAAGCAGCCTTGTCAGATAGATATGGCAACAGCCAATATGGTTAGGGAAAAGAGAAAGGATTTCAAGATAACAAGAGCATGGATGCATACATTGGGCATTCTACTATGTGCTTTTTGTTGGTTGCCATGTGCAATTATAGATAACGACGTTTGTCCAGTACTCTTTTCAGTAGGTATCGGAGTTCTTCTTATAGTGTATAGCTCACATGTGTATGGTGCTTATGAGACAATTTTAAGTCTCAATGACCAAAATACTATCAGTGGTAGATATGGCAGAGAAGAGGATGTTGAGTATGTAAATGACAGAGCAAAGGTAATTATGGAAGTATACTGGAGCACAGTAACATGCATTTATTTGATTATCAGCTTCCTTACCTTCCGCTGGGAGAGCACATGGATTATATGGCCGGTAGCAGTCATAATCAATAAGATTTTGCGACTTACACTTACTAAGGAGGAAGATTAATAATGGAAAGAAAGAAAAAGAAAATATATCTGGTAACTCTGTGGATAATTACCTTAGCAGTTATTGTAGGTGCTTGCTTCTATAGATTTTCTTTTGGTGAAAAGGGAGAATTAGCGGTAGCAGATTTTAAAGGACAGGATGTTACAAAAGTTAATCTAGATATGGATATTGGAGATGTTGAAATAAAATATGGTCCTATTTTCCAGGTTGAATATTATTATCCTAAAAAGTTTGCACCAAAGGTAGAATTAGACAATGGAGTTCTTAATATTAGCCAATCTCAGAGAAACTGGAATTTCAATGGCAGTTTATTTGGTCAAAATGAAAAGAACTATGAAATGACAATTACTATTCCAAAAGGTTCGGATCTTTCAGATTTAGATATTGATTTAGATTTAGGTGATTTAGAACTTGAAGGACTAGTGGCAGATACACTTACAATAAACAATGAATTAGGAGACGTTAATATCCACAATTGTCAGGGAAAAAATATTGATATAACAGCAAAACTTGGAAATGTTAATTTGACAAATAGCGTTTATCCTACAGTGATTGTTAATGCAGATTTAGGAGATGTTAATCTTGATGGAGATTTTGATTCTATTGATGCACACGTGGATTTAGGCGACCTTGATATTAGAACTGAAAAACCTACAGATGATGTTAAAATTAAAGCCGCATGTGAACTTGGCGATATTGAAGTTAACGGCGAAGACTGGTAATTACCCCCCTTAAGTAGATATAAATCTACTTAAGGGGTTTTTATATTTTTGATTGCAGTCTTACGTTGATAATCCTCTGTCTATTTCGTATAATTAAGAAGAAATTTGCAGCAAAGCTGCTCTGCTCCGTTGGAGCTTAGATTGGAGAGTAATTTGAAGTACATTAACACACTTAAAGAGGGAGACAGAGGCACAGAGACATATTTGTGCAAGAAAAAAACACAGGGAATTTCAAAGACCGGCAAGGCTTTTGAATCTCTTACACTTTGTGACAAGACAGGCACCATTGATGCTAAAATCTGGGATGTTGATTCAGAGGGAATCAGCGATTATGACGAGCTTGATTTCATCACAGTTACAGGTGATATCACCAGCTGGAATGGTGCATTACAGTTCAATATAAAGCGCCTTCGCAAGGCTAATGAGGGAGAGTTTGAGATTACAGACTATATCCCTTCTAGTAAAAAAGATATCGGTGTTATGTGGAATGATTTGACAGCACTTATCAATTCTATTCAGGCACCATATTTCAAGGCATTACTTAGAAAATTCTTTGTGGATGACAAGGCATTTATCGATGAGTTTAAGGCTCATTCAGCGGCTAAATCAGTTCACCATGGATTTACAGGTGGTCTTTTAGAGCATACACTTTCGGTGGCTACTAATTGCGATTTTTATAGTAGACAGTACCCATTCCTGGATAGGGATTTACTTATCACAGCAGCTATTTTCCATGATATTGGAAAGGTGAGAGAGCTTTCTGAGTTCCCTCGCAATGACTACACAGATGAGGGACAGTTACTTGGCCACATTTATGTGGGCGCTACTATGATTGATAGAGCCATTGATGACATTGAGAGCTTCCCAGCAGTTAAGAGAAAGGAGCTTATTCACTGTATTCTTTCTCATCACGGCGAGCTTGAGTTTGGCTCACCTAAGAAACCAGCTATTGCTGAGGCAATTGCACTTTCATTTGCGGACAATCTTGACGCTAAGCTAGAGACTATTTACGAGGCTCTTGAGAATGTTGAGGAAAATAATTTGACATGGCAGGGATTCAATCGCTTGCTTGATTCGAATATCCGTAGAACAGGAAAAAATTAATGAATAAAAACGATATTGTAAGACTTACAATTGAAGATATGTCCCTTGAGGGGGCTGGAATTGGTCACACTGATGGTGTGACCATTTTTGTGAAGGACGCTGTGGTTGGAGACCTTTGTGATGTGATTATTACAAAGGTTAAAAAGACCTATTGTTTTGCTGCTCTTAAGGAGGTTGTGGAGTCTAGTCCATATCGGGTAGAGCCTCTATGTGCTATTGCCAAGCAGTGCGGTGGCTGCCAGATTATGCAGGTTTCTTATGAAAAGCAGCTTCAAATCAAGGATAATATAGTTGCCAATAATCTAGTGAAAATTGGTGGCTATGATCGGGCATACGTTGAGTCTATACGAGAGCCAATACTTGGGATGGAAGAGCCACTTCGCTATCGCAACAAGGCCCAGGTGCCTATTGGTGTGGACAAGGAAGGTAAGATAATTGCCGGATTTTATGGTGCTAGAAGTCATAGAATTGTACCATCCACTGATTGCAAAATCTGTTCAAAAAAGAGCATGGATATCGTATATTCGGTAATAGATTACATGAATGAAAATCATATAGCAGTATACGATGAGAATAGTGGTAAGGGACTTATTCGACATGTTCTTGTCCGGGAAGGAAAGGCAACTGGGGAGACTATGGTCTGCGTAGTTGTAAATGGAGACAAGTTGCCAGCTGTTGATTCACTGGTGGAGCATGTGAAATCTGTGGAGCCAGCACTGGCATCATTAGTTCTCAATATCAATACCCGCCGAGACAATGTCATCATGGGATATGAGACCAGAGTTCTTTATGGTAAGGAGGCTATCAGAGATACAATTACCCTTACAAATGGAGATACCATAGCATTTGACATTAGTGCCAATTCATTCTACCAGGTCAATCACCACCAGATGGAGAAATTATACAGCCGTGCCCTAGAGTATGCTGATTTACATGGTACTGAGGATGTGTGGGATTTGTATTGCGGAATCGGAACCATTTCTCTTTCTATGGCAAAGCATGCAGGACGAGTAATCGGAATAGAAGTAGTGCCACAGGCCATCGAAAACGCTAAAGCCAATGCGGCGCTTAATGGACTTTCGAATGCAGAATTCTACTGTGGTGAGGCGGAAGTAGTCCTACCAGAAATCTATGACAAGATGTCTCATCCAGATGTAATAATGGTTGACCCACCACGAAAGGGCTGCGATGTAGTGGCTCTTGATACCATGGTAAAGATGCAGCCAAAGCGTATCGTATATGTCAGCTGCGACAGCGCCACACTAGCCAGGGACCTTAAACACCTTGAGGAGCAGGGCTACCACCTAGAAAAATACACAGTCTGCGACCAGTTCGGACATACAATGCATACGGAGACAGTGGCGAGATTGTCTAGATAACCATTGGATGCCGCGTGAAGAGGCATTGAAGCTATATAAAAAGATATAATTATGAAGGGCACAAGAGCAGAACTCTTGTGTCTTTTTTGGGAAAAAACCATGTGCTATAAAATGCACATACATTAATGTTATTATAGTTATTAGATACTTTTACTGGAGGCAATTCTATGTATGGAACTGGAACAAAGAAAATGCTTAATATGCTAATTTTAGATATTTTAAGAGATTATTCTGATAGTGAGCATAGACTTTTACAACAGGATATTATTGATCTGCTTAAAAACAACTATGGAATGAATTGTGAGAGAAGAGCAGTTAAAAATAACATAGTTAGCCTTCAAGAGATGGGTTACGATATTGTTGCAAAACAGGGCTATTATCTAAATACAAGAGATTTCACTGATGCAGAATTACGTCTAATGATAGATAGTATTTTTACATCTGGGGCCATTTCTGACAAAGATGCCCATTCACTTGTAAAAAAGCTTGAACGTTATTCTAATAAATACTTTAAAGCGCATGTATCTCATATTCACAGCACTTCAAGTGGGAAAAATACTGATAATCCAATGGTCATGGATTCTATAGCAATTATAGATGAAGCTATTTCAAAAGGTCGACAGATATCGTTTTCTTACCTGCAATATGGAATTGATTTTAAGCTTCACCCTAAACGCAGTCAAAAATACATAGTAAGTCCTTACCAAATGATTAGTAATAGAGGTAAATACTATCTCATAGCAAATACAGAAGAATATGAGAATCTCTCACATTTTAGGTTAGATAGAATTACTAATGTGGAGATATTAAAAGATAAAAATAAGCCAATCAAAAGTATTCATGGCTATGAAAGAGGTCTTAATTTAAAGGATTATTTAGCAGAGCATTTTTATATGTTTCATGGTGAGAGTATTCATATAAAGTTAAAAGCTCATGAAAGTCTTATGGATAACTTAGTGGATAGCTTTGGAAAGGAATTCCGAGTTGAACCTGCCGGGGATGATGAAATAGTTGTGAGTTTAAAGTGTAATCCAGATACTTTTTTCTACTGGGCAATGCAGTATGGATTGAACATTGAAGTTCTTGAACCAGAAAGTATGAGAGAACGCATCCAGAGCGCATGCAGAGAAATAGAAAAGAAGTATTGTTAATGACAGGAGATAGAGTATGGAAACGCAGGGAACTGTAAAAGTTAGACTACATAGAGGTGCAAAGCAGATTGGTGGAGTGTGTACAGAAATATTTACAGATGATACTAGATTGTTATTTGATATAGGAGCACCGCTAGAAGGAGAAGGTGATCAAGCTAGACTTGATATAGATGGTGTTACAACTGGCACTACAAATTGCGATGGTATTTTTCTCACGCACTATCATGGGGACCATATCGGTGAGGTTGATTTTGTTGACGTAGCGATTCCAGTCTATATGGAAAAGCATGCTCGGAAAATTCTTGAGCTTCAACAGGATTATAAAAAAGGGGTAGTGGGAGCAGTATGGGCAGATAATGTTAATGAGATTGAAATTGGTAAGCCTATTAGGATTAAAGAGTTCACTATAACGGCGTTAGAATCAGACCATTCTGCTGCTAACTCTGTAATGTTCTTAATAGAAGCATATGGTAAAAGAATTCTTATTACTGGTGATTATCGTTTGCATGGTTTCTATAAGGATAAAGTAGAGGCTTCATTAATGAATCTTGGACATATTGATTTGATGATTACAGAAGGGACAAATATTTCTAAAGAAACCTCGTTGAATGTGCCATATCTTACAGAGCAGGCTTTAGTACCAGCTTTTGTAGAGGCATTTAAAAAGTATAAATATGTTTTCTTATTGGCATCATCTTCACAACTGGATAGAATAGCTTCATTTTCAAGATGTGTACCTTCTGGAAGGTATATGATAACTGACAGGTACCAGTACGGTTTGATGCAGGTATATGATGAGGATAGAGATAAAGAATTCAAATCTAACAAAGTACTATATGATAGTGAATATGTATTAGACAAGGCTGAGAAGGCCGGCTTTGGAAGGGTTGTTAGAAGTAATCATTCTTTTCAATTAATTGTAAAAGATTTTTTTGAAAGACACCCAAAAGATACATGTTTAATCTACTCTATGTGGAGTGGATATATTAATAAACTTTCAGATGTAAAGACTCTGGTTGACTATGCTGGTGACAATCTGATAAGGGCACATGTTTCAGGGCATGTGAAGAAGGAAGATTTGGAAAGGGCGATTGATATAGTAAAACCGGAGAAGCTAGTGGTTCATCATACATCTGTAAAAAAAGAAAAGTGTTGTATTGAAGTACCAAAATCCACTGAGATTGTATCAGTAGAAGATGGAGAGGTGGTTGAATTGAAAACATGTGATAGTTATAAAGACAAACCTGGTATTAATAATATAAGTAAAGAAGAAGCCAATCTGAAAGATATTGCGAAGATATGTAAAGAAGCTTTTGAATCAGAAAATCCACAAGACATATTAAAGAAAAAACTACGTAATGAATGGGAAAATGAAAAGCCACATAAGGCTACTCATGAGATTTGCGCACAATGTAAAACTGATAGAATAACTGAAAAACGTATATGTCGTTGCATGAATTATTACGATGAGAATGCAAATATATGCGATGAAGAACATTGTAAGCTGAAACTGAAATGGAAAAATGTTGGTGACATTACAGTGTCGGATTATGAGAAGCCTACAGAATATGTGATGGAGAAAGTTGGTGGTATGGACTTGATTCTTGATGAACATTATGCTGTGGAAGTCAAACCATACGACAGTGAGGAAACATTATCTAGGATGTTCGCTGAGATACTTACGTATACAATTGATGGAGAATATGAGCCTGGAATTGCTATGTTTAAATATAATCACGAAAAAGAAGAGGAGAGCTATCAATGGAGAACACTTCAAAAACTAGAAGGTGAAGACTATTTAAAAGAAATAATGGAGCATGTAAAAATTTTTACAATAGATTATGCGAAAAAAGGTAATATCGCTGAATATAAAATAGAGCCATATAGTCCTCAAACAGAAAAATAAACTCTATTATTGTGAAAAGAAGAAAACGATGTGCTAAAAAAGGCACATCGTTTTTTTTATTATGTGCATATAAAGGAACACAGTAATTATTATTGAAAGGATTTGATATGAAAGATTTTTTTGAGAAAATTATCGGTTATGAAGATGTAAAAAATCAGTTAAGACAAATAATAGATATGCTAAGGAATAAAGAAAAATACGAAAAAATGGGAGCGCGACGAATTAATGGAATTCTACTTGATGGAGAGCCAGGTACCGGAAAAACGACAATGGCTAATTGCTTTATAAAGGCAACTGGACGAGAAAGCTTTATAGTTCGCAAGAAGAAGTCTGATGGAAAGTTTTTGGATGAGATATCAAATGCGTTCGAAGAAGCCGCAGCTAAAGCTCCTTCAATTATATTACTTGATGATCTAGATAAATTTGCAGAAAAAGATGGAGGAGAAGACGCAGAGGAATTTGTAACTGTACAAGCTTGCATTGATGATATACGAGATAAAGATGTTTTTGTAATTGCAACAGTCAACAGTGATGCTTCTATGCCTGATTCATTGCTGAGAGACGGGCGTTTAGGTTTAAAGATTGTGATTAATACTCCCTTGAAAAATGAGGCTGAAGCTATAATAAGCCATTATTTAAGTGAAACGGTCGCTGCAGGAGACTTGGATGCTAAGTCTATTGCCAGAATGATGGATGGCGGTTCATGTGCAACTCTAGAAACCATTATTTCGTTAGCTGCAATGAAGTCTGCTTATAACAATCAAGAGAAAATAGAAATGAAAAATATTGTTGATGCATGTCTTGACGACTTTTTCCATGCAGCTGAAATAGATATATCCATAAGCGATGATACATTAAAAGAAGTTGCTTACCATGAAGCAGGACATGCATTAGCTGCTGAAATATTAGATCCTGATAGTGTCAGTATTGTATCAATGAGAAAAGATAGATCTAGTTATCTAGGATTTGTAAGATATTCAAGACGTTCTAGATGTGAGTATACATTTGAGTATATCGAAAAATTGATGCAAATTTCCTTGGCAGGAAAAGCAGCAACAGAAATAGTTTTTGGTGTTTCAGATATGGGGGCAAACAATGATTTGCATAAAGCTTTTGATCATGCTGAAACATTAGTTGATGATACTTGTTCTTTTGGATTTGGTAATTGGATACAAGATCATCATGATGCTGTTGCGGTTGAGAATCGTAACCGTGAAATGGCATCCTTAGTTGAAAGAAATTACATTGCTGTCAAGAAATTACTTATAGAAAACAGAGAATTGCTAGATAAATTTGCAAAGGCATTGCTCGAAAAAACAACTCTAATATACTCGGATGTTCAAAAGCTAATGAATAAATAAAGAGGTAAAAATTGTGCAAGATATTGAAAAGATGAGAGGTATTTGAGCATGAATACATATTCATTTGAAAATTTTGTTTCCGCAGAAACAAATCGTTTTGCCAAAGAAGCATGTAGTAGATTTGCAAATAGTTTCGGCGAATTATATAACCCTTTATTAATCTACGGTTCAAATGGCACAGGCAAAACACATTTATTAAATGGAATAAAAGGAATAATTGAAGACAGCAATTCAGATATAAAAGTCCTGTTAATCACTGGAGAACAATTTGCTAACGAAGTAATAGAAAATATGAGAGCTTCAAATAACGCGACCACAATGAATAAAATGCGTCAGAAATATTATGAAGTGGATATATTAATCTTCGATGATGTGGATTGGTTGCAGCATCTTGAGGCCACGAGAGAGGAGTTACTTCACATTGTTGAAAGAAGGTTGAACGATGGTAAAAAACTTGTGTTTTCGTCAACTATAGGGGTTAACGGATTATTTTCTGATTATCCTAAATTTAAAGGTATTATTGAAACTTTTTATGTGGCTTCAATAGAAAAGGCTTCATCCATGCTATTAGAATCATTAATTAATCAAAGCATTATGAATGGATTATCTATCAGTGATGACATAAAAAATTATCTTAAAAACCATACTGGAGAAAGCGCTACAAAACTAAAAGGAATGATTAATACAATTCAGATGTGGACTGATATTTACGGGCATGAACCTTCAGTAACTGATTTTGAAAAAATATTTGAGAATGACAATGCGTGTCACACCTAATTGATATTATGACTAGGTGTCTGGTGTACGCAGCAAAAATCTAAAGACCTAAATTATATACTAGAAGAGGTAATGACAAATGAAATATCCATATATTGAAGATGCGGACAAGAAACTCTTGTCATTATGTGAATTAAAGCTTCAAAAAATATATAAAGAAGAGCAAATTGAGGAAGCTAGAAAAAGATTGCTTTGGGAATTAGAGATAACGTCAAAACAAAAATCTGCTTCGTGTTGGTTATTTATATATGAGATGTTACAGGCTGTTGATGCGAACGAAGAGGAATGTTGGTTTCTAGGCGCAGTTAATTCATTGGTTTTAGCTTATATTTTAGGCTTGACGAGTATTAATCCTGTCGATTGCATCCCTAAGTTATATTCTGAATTTGGTATAAACAATAGCGGTAATTATCAATGTAGTTTTGAGGCAAATGTATCTCCGAGATTGTATGAAAAACTTGTGTCATTTTTTGATAATAATACAAGCTGTGACAATATCTCTAAAATTCTTACTGATGAAGGAAAAACTTGTGGATTTATTATTGGCGGAGAACAGGGAAGAGTATATAAAGGATTTGCAAATATCCCAGATGTATTTCATTTTTTGTTTTTTTCTTATGACAAAGCAGCTATATACAAAAAATTAGAAAGTGGAAAGCCATTCTTGGAATGTAAACCGCAAGAATTTGAGGATTATATTAAATGCTTGGGATTAGGACATGGTATTGGAGTCTGGGAAGACAATGCAGAATTATTAATAAAGAATGGAGTTGCAACTATAAATGAGGTCATTGGCAATAGAGAAGATATCTATGAAATTCTTTTAAACTATGGAGTGAAAAGAGAAATTGCTTTTGAAATTACAGAATATGTAAGAAAAGGTGTTCCAAAAAGAAGAGGATGGAATTCGGAACTGTTAGATGTAATGGAAAAAGCTAATGTTCCGGGATGGTTTATTGAATCTTGCACGAAAATTGCCTGCTTATTTCCGAGAGCGCATTGGATAATTTATTATACGAAACATTGATAGATGTATCATGATTATATCAATTCCTCAGTAATAGCCAATTAAACGTAGTTACAAACAGTACAAAAAGGAAGTTGCCTGTAGTTGTATTTATTATAGGTAGAGCTTGGTATGGCGCAGGTTTAGCTCCAGACATTTGAGCACCAATAAGCTTCTTTATAGAATCAACAATTTCTTTTTTGATTTTTTATCGTCAGTATCTCGGTATTTGGGGGGATTTAATATTTTAGCAATTTTATATAAATCAGTATCCAACAAATCATCAAAGTACTCATTTTCATTTATTATGAACGTTTTCTTTGTTTTGTATGGAGTGAGATGTAAAAAGAAAAGGATGAGTTTGAGATTGAATATGTATTCATTGAATGTTAGTATGTACGTATAATCGAACGAAGGCGTTTGGAAATACGGAGAGTATATGACTATAAGTGAACGCATATTTAAAATACTAGAACGTGAAAAAATGTCTCAAAGAGAGTTTTGCAGACGCGTGGGGCTCACACCAAGTACCGTAAGTGATTGGAAGACAAAGAAACATAATCCATCATCGGATAAAATTATGGATATATGTGAAGTATTAAATCTTACACCTGAACAGTTGCTTACAGGTAAGGGAATAGATGTGGATGAAGAAACTGAATATCTTGAGTTAGATTATCAGGGGCAACAGCTTGTAGAGGAATATTTTGGACTGAAAGATGAGGCAAGGAAGAGATTACTGGCATATGCTAAAGCACTTGGTGAATTAGATAGGCTTGAGAATATTTAAAAGCTAACCGTGTTCATTTTTTTCGTGTGGCTTATGTATGTCCGGAAATTTGCGGTGGAAATTTTTTACCGCAAATTTGGACTATGATTGAAAGGTAATATATAAAATGGCAAAGAAAAAAGAAGAAACAGAATTAGCAATCATCGAAGTAACAGCGGAGTATCTTAGAGATAGATTATACAATATAAGAAATCAGAAAGTGCTTTTAGATACAGATTTAGCAGAAATATATGGATATGAAACAAAGGCCTTTAATCAGCAGGTTAAAAATAATATTGAAAAATTTGATGATGATTTCATGTTTAGGCTATCAGATGAAGAAGTAGAATATTTGCGGTCAAATTTTTTGACCGCAAATATTAGTACAAAAAGTAGATATAATCCACATGTATTTACCGAACAAGGTTTATATATGTTAATGACTGTATTAAAGGGCCCTTTAGCAACTGAACAAAGCAAAGCACTTATAAGAACCTTTAAAGTATTAAAAGACCATGTTATGTTGAACCGGCAGTTGCCTATGGAACGTCAAATGTTGCAATTATCAATGCAGGTTTCTGATGCTACAAGTAATATCATAAAGATAAAACGTGATTTGAACATTGTTGAGGAGAATATTGCTACAGCTATGGGTGAATTAAGCGATGTTGTTCATAAGTCAGAGTTAGCTGATATTTTTTCAACTTTTGGTTATAGTAATAGTGATAGTGGATATCTTTTTTTGAATGGACAAATATTTGATGCAGATGTAGCCTATGCAGACATATACGCTAAAGCTGATAAATCCATTTTCGTGATTGATAATTTTATTGGACCTAAAACATTACAGTTATTAACACATTCTAAAGCTGGTATTGATATCAAAGTATATAGTGACAATTTAGGTAAAGGGCTTACTGTTTCAGAGTATACAGATTTCAGAAAACAATATTCAGGAATGAATATAGAGTTATATGAATCGGGCGGCATTTTTCATGACAGATACATTATTTTGGATTATGCAACAGATAAAGAAAAAGTCTATTTATGTGGTTCATCTTCAAAAGATTCCGGCGCTAGGACTACAACGATTTTGGAAGATGGTGATACTTTAAAATATAAAGCTTTAGTTGAACAATTAAGTGCAAATTATAAATTGAAATTGAAATAGTTAGAGGATATATGGTAAAGGAGAAGATATACCAGAGTTTCTATTGTAATGCAGATAGCGTTTAAATCATTTTATTAATATTAAGACGATATTCTCAAATATGAATTCTTTAGATGTTGAGGATAAACATAGTCGAAGAAAGAAGGAAGATTTGAAAAAACGTTTATACGATATTTATGATTAAAGGAAGTACTTTGAGATTGTGGATCTTCTCAAAAAAAGCTAAGCACTTTTCAAACATAATGGTCACCCCAGTGATACTCACGGGGTGGCTTTTTCTATTTTTTTCATACCAGTAGTATGTGGACGGGGCGTATGTACTGTTTTACTATGTCTATCGTAGTACGACAGATGCAGAGACCTTATATCCACAGTAACTACACATGTATTAATGGTGATTGAAAAGGAGATTAGAAATGGAAAAAAAGAAATCGGCAGCCGGTTTTCAGGTTGCGCTAATTATTACGGTTCTGTTTTTTATAGCGCAGGAATTTGTATTTGGGGGAGCCGAGGAATTTGGCATAGGGTTTACGGCAGTTCGTGTTGTGTTGGGGCTTGGCGGACTCATTGCCATTACTAAGTTGTATGGAATCGACTTTAAATTCAGAGGGAGAGAGGTTGGCAGAGGGATTATTACCGCCGGGTCACTGATTTTTCTGGCTATAGGTATATGGAATTTTAGTGGTACATTGAAAACACCGGAATTAGGATTTATGCAGGCGCTCCCCGCAGTTATTATTATTCTGTTTTGGGGAATGAGTGTAGGTCTTTTTGAAGAGGCCCTATGCAGAGGCGTGTTATTTAATACATTTAGAAAACGTATGGGTGAAAGCCGTAGCAGCATAATGAAGTCTATAGTTTTTTCTTCACTCATATTTGGATGTCTGCATTTTATGAATCTTATTGACAATCCTCATCTTGTTGTTGCGACTATTACACAGGTTATATATGCGACATTGATTGGAATATGTTTAGCATGCATTTATTACATTACAGACAATATCTGGGTGGTTTCCATCCTACATGGGCTTTTTGACATAGGAGCAGTTATTATGGGATGTTTTGTAGTTTCAGGCTCGCGTATTTTTTCAGATAAAGACGACACCATATTGGAATTGTTCCAAGCTTCAGGTATATACATGATTATTACAGCGGTATTCATTATTTTGCTGTTTATAGAATTCGAGAAAAGAGGAATTTTGGAGGAAAAATGAAAAAAAGAAGTTCTACACCAGGGTTTATTCTTGCAGTTATTATGTTTTTAATATCGTCAGTAGGATTACTGTTTTTAGGCGAGGGAAATTTTGGGCTGCCGGGAATGATTGCTCGTTATGTTATTGGTATAGTCGGCGTTGTTTTTATGGCAAAAGTATATGGAGTAAATTTTAAAATCAAAGGATTTTTCAAGGGACTTTTTAGCGTTATCGGCTTAGTTGGAGTAGTTTGTTGCATACATAATTTAATAGCTATGAGGATTCCCACTGATCTTGGTCTCAAAGAGGGACTTCCAAGTGCAATCCTCATGTTTCTGCTTATGATGTCAGTAGGTGTATTTGAAGAGGCTATCTATAGAGGTGTACTCTTCAATACATTAAGAAATTGTTTTGGTGAAAGCAAGGGAAGAATAATGCTGGCAGTGATTTTATCTGCGATTCCTTTTGGAATTACTCATTTTCTTAATCTTATTTTCTATCCAAATCTTGTAGTATGGACCACTTCTCAGGTTGTATATGCGACTGCAGGTGGAATTCTTTTTGCATGTGTTTACTATATTACAGACAATTTTTGGCTGGTTGTGTTTTTACATGGACTCTATGATTTCTTTGCTAGTATTTGGTCATGCTTTGTAAGTCAGGCGGAAGGAATTGGAATTCCTGCAGTAGACTCAACAATAATGCAAGGAATAAAAGAGGCGTTTTTCGATTGTACCATTGGAGTGATTGCTTTCATTGTATTGTTAGTAGTTCTCAATAAAAGAGAAAAGGAAAGTGAAGCATAAAAGGAGTAAAAAGAATATGAATAAAACAAAATATCGATTAGGAATAATCTTGTTTATCGTGGTATATTTTGTCAGCACTATACTTTTGCAGTTCATAAATGGGATAGGTGCTGGCATGGTGGATTATATGATCCACAGCATTATAAACGTGGCAATGTATATAGTTTTCATACTTGCATTTGGGCTAAAGAAATCACTTCGTTTCAACCTAAAAAGCCTGGGAGAAGGAATTGTTGTAGGCGGAGCTTTTACCCTGTGGACTGTATTTAATATTTTCTATTACATAATAAGAGGAATAAAGGAATACGGAACACCGCTTATGGAAACCAAAGGCATTATTATTTTTGTTATAGCGATTACTATTGGAGCAGGGATGGGAGAGGAGTTCCTTACACGAGGAGTCCTTTTTAACTTTATAAGATCTGCAATCGGGAACACCAAGGCAGGTATCATTACTGCCATGATAATTCCATCCATGGCGTTTGGATTGAAACATCTTGGAAATCTTTCAGGCTGTAGTGATCCGACACCTGTCTATGCACAGGTTATTTATGCTATCGGAATAGGCTTCCTCTTTAATGCAGTTTATGTGCGGTGCGGTAATATCTGGGCCTGCTCTATACTACATGCAGCGTTTGATCTTTCAGTCATGGTTTACTTCTGTATCTATAGAAATGAAGGACTTGAAGGAGTAGGAAGTTTAGTTGCGGAATGGCTTGGATATGATGCTCTCATCCTTAAGGGAGTAGCTATTACTGTTGGGTTCTTTGCCGTAGGACTATTTCTTATTAGAGATTCTAAGCTTCAGAAGTGCATAGAAAGATATGAGAATGAAGCTTTGGAAAATTAAAGAAATGTAAATAGCATCGCTCTTTTTTGTGTAAAAAGCCTCTTCACAGATAATTCATTGGAATAAAGCAGAAGAATTGCGTAAAATTAATATGTAAAGGGAGACAGAGGTAAAAGGTACACTATGTGGGACTATAGCTATGTTATTCCTAGCATTTTAATACTGTGCATTCTTCTGTTTTATTATTTTACTTTAAAGAGACTGCCAATTAGGATTAACCGCGGCTTCGTGGCTTTGTTAGTCACAGAAGTGGTGGTAATTGGTTCTGACATTCTTGCATCATACGCTGATGAGAAATATAAAGAACTGCCATATAATTTGGTGGTTTGGTTAAATATCTTATATTTTATTGCATTTATAGTTCGAATAAAGATGTTCGATACTATCACTTGCAATGTGTTCTCTATTAATCCTTACGAAGATAAGATTGGTTCGTTCGTTAAGGATATTCCTCTTATACTCACTACAATTGTAATTATAAGTTCATATTGGACGGGAAGTGTTTTTTCGATAACAGAAAATGGATATGTCCGTGGCCCTTATTATGACATAATATATTTTCCATATATATGGTATTTAGTACTGGGCATTTATTATATTGCGAGATATAAAAATCAAATAAAAAGAAAGAGGGATTTGGTTTGTGTAATTGTATATACGGATTTAATAATTATAGGACTAGTTATTAGGATAATGTTTCCGCAAGTTCTTTTGTTTGATACATTTTGCGTAATGTCAGTAATAATTATTAACCTGGTATTTATGAACCCAGAGTTTTATATAGATAAGAGAACTAATCTATTTAACGCGGAAGCTTTACATGCAGTCCTTCGGGAAAAGCATAGCATGAGGGATCATTATATACATGGATTTGTTATAAAAAATTATAATGAAGCCAGAGAAGTATACGGACCCCGTCAGATGGATGAAGGTGTCTATTTAATCGGAAACTATCTGAATAAAACATTTCCTAAGCTTAAAATTTTCTATTATCGGAATGGCAGATTTGTGGTGATAGGCAAGGACTTTGAAGATCTTTTGAAATCGAAAGAAAAGCTGGTAGAGAGATTTAAGGAACGCTGGGTATCTAAAAATACAGAGCTTTACTTGAATGTAGGCATAGCAATGGGTACTGTTGATATTATGGACTATGACCCAGAGCTATTAATTACAGCAATCATTAGCGTTCTTAATAAACTAGGAGCAGATTCTTCCATAAATGAAGTAGAAATAAATGAGCAATCCATAGAGGATAATAGAAAACAAATTGAGGTAAGGCGATGCCTAGAAATTGCTATAGCCCAAAATAGAACCGAAGTATTTCTACAGCCAATAGTGGATGCCACAACCCATAAAGTTATTGGTGCAGAGGCGCTATGCCGAATTAGAGACAATGATGGGAAAATAATTTCACCTGGATTATTTATACCAATAGCTGAGAGAAATGGTCACATAACAGCTCTTGGTGAGCAGATGTTTGAGAAAGCCTGTAAATTTGTCAGTGAAAACAATATTGAGCAGTATGGTATGGAATGGGTAAATGTAAATGTATCAACTATCCAGTTCATGCAGCACAATCTTGCAGATAGATTTGAAGAGATTCTGAAAAAGTATAAGCTTTCTCCGGAAGTTATTCATCTGGAGCTTACTGAGGCTGCTATGGTGGAGGAAAACCTCATGGATAGCCAGATTAGAAATCTGCAGGAAAAAGGTTTTTATCTGGTTGTGGATGATTATGGAACAGGTCATTCGAATATAAGCAGAATTAAAAAATATCCATTTATAAATATTAAGCTAGATATGAGTTTGGTATGGGATTATGCTAAGAAACCTGGAGTTATAGTTCCTAGGATGGTCCAGGCATTTAAGGAAACAGGATATACTGTCACTGCTGAGGGAATAGAAACAAAAGAAATGGCAATAGCGCTAAAAGAATGTGGATGTAATTATCTCCAGGGAATGCTATTTAGTATGCCTATTCCAATTGAAGAGTTTCTTGAATATGTAAAAAATAATTAGATTGAAAAAAGAGGTCGAAATGAAGTGAACCTCAAAGCTAGGCACAAGCCTAGAATTTGATGGGTGCTTCTCTTCGACCTCATATTTTTATGTTATTTAATTGTTATATTTCCAGCAGGCTTGCCATATTTATCAGCTGTGATTTTTCCGCCAAGCTCTGTCTGTACGTAATCGATAACAGCCTCATCCATTACGATTCCTGTGTCAAACTGATTAGTAGAATTTCCAAATACATAATAGGTATCGCCACCTGCAGCTACAAAATTGTTAGTAACTACGGCATATGTATCCTTAGTAGAAAATGGCTTGCCATTAATACTTTCGATTGAAACTCTGCCGATTGCAGCTGGGCTATAGTATGTAGAATCTGGATATGCTGGCCCCTGTGCAAAAGGAACAGCAGTATTTACTGTAAATTTAATACCTGAAACCTGAGGGAAACCACCGAGGGCATCAGGTGCACAGTATGTACTAGCTTCAAGAGCCTCAAGCAACTCGTCGCCAGTCACATAAACTACAGAAACAGTATTACCAAATGGAAGAACGGTATTCAAATCTTTTTTAGTCACGCCGCCCTCGCTGATGCTAGCGCGGATTCCTCCACCATTAGTGATTGCTACAATGTGGTCAGCAGGAACAGTAATAGAACCATTTTCCTTGGTTACGCTCCATTTGATAGCATCGCAAATCAAATCACCAAGATTAGTCTCTTCTGTACGAACACCAGGATCCTTGCTTCCGTTTAAAGCAACCTCAGACTGTGCGAATACTACATCGTATTCAGCGTCGATTCTATCGATAACAGCCTGTGCAATCTGTGCAGTAGCTGGATTATCTACCATACCCTCTGTGCTAACAAGATAGTGGTCTTCAATAGTCTTAGTAGCATTGTCGATAACGATGGCACCGATATATTCAAGCTTTGTGCCTGTAGAAGTAACAGGCTCGCCAGCAGAACCTTCTGTCATAACAGTGTGAGAATGACCATCGATAATCATATCGATACCAGTTGTATTAGCGTAAAGGTCAGTACTTCTGTGACCATCAGGAGCTGACTCTTCATCAACACCAAGATGGGCAAGACAGATAACCAAATCACAACCCTGACTCTTAAGTGTATCTACCTGACTCTGAGCACATGTGTAAAGGTCGGTTTTTGAAAGGAAGTTGATTCCCTTTATAAGGGCTGGATTAACCTTTGTCTGAGTCTCAGGAGTTTCCATACCAAAGAATCCGATTTTTAAACCTGTATTTGTAGTAAATACATAGTTTGGATCAAGGATTGGATTGCCGTTTCCATCTAAAACATCAGCACAAATAGTTTTGAAGTTTGCCAAAGCTAAATTGCTTTTAAGCTGTGGATAACCATAGTCGAATTCGTGATTACCAAGTGTAGCCACATCATATCCAGCAGTATTCATAAGAGCTACAGCAAATGCGCCCTTTGAAGTACTTACATAAGGTGTACCCTGACTGAAGTCTCCGGCGTCAGCAAGAACAACCTCTGCACCTCTGCTTTTTAATTCATCCTTTAATGCAGTGACTTTTGCATATTTATCAACTGCACCATGGACATCATTTGTGTGGAGAATGATAGTCTTTCCAGTTAAATCATTTGAAATGCTGCTTACTGCTCGCACATCAGCTGCACCATCGTAAGCATAGGCTGTTTTTGGTACAAATGCCACGGAAAGGACAAAGACCAAAGCAAGTGCAAGAGTGAGCACTCTTTTTAAACCATTGAGTTTTTTCATACAAACCTCCTTAAAGTAATTTTAGCCCTTAAGCCTTATCACTATAATACATCAAATGGCATATCTATTAAAAGATAGTAAGTACAAGGTAGTTTCACAGTTTTTTCACACAGTTTGCAAAAAATGGTAAGAAACTTCTGTTATATTACTCCTATGCAGACCAGAAAGGAAAATTTTTTAAATAAACAGAAGAAGGTAAATGACGATATCAGAGATTACTTTCAGCTGTGCATAAAGAGTATCGACAAGGATAACTTGCATATGCTAAGGAAGGTTTGCATGTACGTTTCCATGGTGTACATGCTAATGTTTGCCATAGCATTTATTGTCATGCCTGTTTTTAAGATAGATGTTACTTTCTTTTTGGTAATACCACTTCTAGTAATATATTTCTTTGTAAATCTCCATATAAGTAAATTAAAAGAAGAAATTAGTACAAATGCTACGGGATTAATATGTGGAGCATTTTATTTTTCAATGTGTATCATATGCGTCTGCATGGATGTATTTGGCAATAGAAGTCTGCAGATGATATGGACGCCGCTGGCATTTATTGTTTTTCCGATGGTGTATATAGATAAGATGTATAAATATGGAATAGAGGAATTGATTATTATTCTGATTTATGCGCCTTTGGGATACTTTAATAAAAGCATAGAACTGTTTAGACTTGACTTACATATTCTTATTGCTGCCTATATTATTGCTATGATATGTGCTCATATTATTCTTGAAATGCGAAGTAAAGCGGGACTTACGTTGATTGAATTGAAGAAGATGAGTGCCATAGATAAGCTTACCCACGTGCTTAATAAGGGAGCACTTCTCCAGAAAATCGACAATTATTACTTGCAAAAAGAGGCAGAGGCACCTAGTGCAATGCTTATTATTGACTTGGATGATTTCAAACAGGTCAATGATAACCTGGGTCACAATACCGGCGATTTGCTTTTGGAGAGAGTGGGAACCCTTCTTATCAGCAGCTTTAGAGTATATGACATAATAGGAAGATATGGTGGGGACGAGTTTGTGGTACTTATGCCTAATATGACAGACCCTGCTATTTTGCAATTGAGATGTCGTACTTTGCAGATGTTTTTGGCAGATGTACAGCTGGGAAATGGTCAGCCATTTTCTGTAAGTATAGGTGCAGTTATTGACAAGGGATATCATGCCAGCCAGGATGTCTTTAGGATTGCCGATGATGCACTTTATAAGTCAAAAATAATGGGCAAAAACTGTGTGACAACATGGATGGTAGAAAAAGAATGTGAAGTTTCAATAAAACCTATAATAATTAATATAGTGGAAAATGAAGATGATCCTTTGGCAAAATTAGGAGATGATTCTGACGAATACCTGTATAAGGTGGTTTCAGATGTAGATGAATCCATTAGGACAATAAGTCAGTACCGAGAGAATATTAAAGCTATAGTTGTAAATATGGCTGTAGAAATGGAATCTGATGGAATCATTCTAAGATATATAAAGACTAGAGAGGGCTTTTCCAATATACCTGTTCTTGCCATCGCATCAACAGATGAAGAGGCAAGAAAGGCTAAGAAACTTGGAGCCAACAAAGTTCAAAAGAGCGATTTACCACCTGAAAAATATAGGAATACAATTAATAAATTAATAAGCATGGAAGAAATATGAATCGGCGGCAAGCACCACAGTGTCGCCGGTTTTTATTTGTAATTCATTGACAGGAATAAGTGCCTCACCATCTCGCATGACAACTGCAGGAAGAAAATGCTCAGGCACCCCAAGCTCATCCACACGAAGACCGCTCCAACAGTGTCCATCACTTACCCTTACAGTAAGCATATCGATGTGTTCATCTCTTGCAAAATTGGTAAGCATCTTAACTCTAGAATAGTGCTCAACGAAACCGGCGCTTATGATACCGGTAGGGATAGCAACAACTCCTACACCGAGAAACGCCGTACAAATACCCATGATTCTACCTGCAGTGGTAATTGGGAAAATGTCACCATAACCAACAGTAAGCAGAGTAGATACTGACCACCAAATTCCAGAAAAGGCGTTTTCAAAAACATTTGGCTGGGCATTATGCTCTGCGTAGTAAATACCAATAGAGCTTGCTAACATCAATATAAGCACAATAACAATGGAAGAAAGAATTTGATTCTTCTTTTCGTGTAATACGGAAAAGATTACTGCAAAAGAATCGTACTGTCCGTTGATTCTAAACAAGTGGAAAATTCTAACGACTCTAAGAATTCTAAAAGCAATAAATCCAGATAAAAAGAAAAATGGAAGTATAGTAAATAAATCTACGATGCCATCGAAAGAAACTAGAAACTTGAGGATGGCTCTTTTCTTTGAAAGATTAGGATAAAGCAAATCAGCAGTCCAGATTCTAAGGACATACTCGATGCAAAAAATGATAATAGTAACAAGGGCAACAGCGTCTAGTATTGGAAAATAAGGAGATAGATTGCTAAAGGTCTGTAAAACCATAACAAATACATTGAGAATGATAACCGCTGCAATGAAAATATCGAATGCACGGCTTACAATATCTTCCTTATTTCCAATTTGAATGATGTTAAATATACGCTGTTTTTTCAAAACAAAACCCCCATTTGTTTATTATTTAAGAGCTAACCCGTAATATTTTGCAATGCCTGTTGCATCGGCAACACCAAGCTGTTGATACTGCTCTGGAGTGCTTAAGTGATTTACTCTGTCTGAATAATTGGTGCAAAAAGCATGCTCAACAATAATGCATGGAATGCCAGAAGTCTTTGAACGATTAATAAGGGCGTAGTAGTCCTTGGCAGAGCCATCTGGATATGTGCCAGAATCAGAATCGCGAGTGACAAGACCTGTGCCATTTGGGCAGAGCTTCCAGTTGTTAACCTGAAGGCCTGTACCTACAAGCTCATTTAGAATAGAGCTACCAAGATTCTGTCCAACTACACAGTAAGATGGCTTGTAGTTAGGATTTGGAATAATTACCTTGGAACCGTTTTGTGAAGCATCTAAATCAGGGTCATAGTCATTATGAAGGCTGACGATTACATTTGCCCCAACAGATTTGGCATAATCAACACGACCTGTTAGGCAATCAGATTTTGAATTCTGATCAGCTCCGTATGGGCAGTCAAAACCGTAGCGAGTCATATAAACTGTTACGCCAGAATATTTCTCAAGCTCCTGCTTGCAGTAGTAGGCGATGTAGAGGTTGGCAAGGCCTTCCTCGAAATTTTCATAGTGACAACCTATATGAGTGCTGTCGTGTCCTGGATCTAAAACAACTACGATATTTTTTGAAGTCTTGTTAGATTTGGCTTCTGAAGTAAAGTCATTGCTGACAAATAAACTAACTGATGCCGCTAAACATAGGGCTAAAGATATGCATTTTTTAAAGAATAATCTCATAACAAATCTCCTTGTATATTTTCCATAATTTTATCATCAAAAAAGGGTATTATCAATTTTTTGTTGACAGGTGACAATTGAAGTTGTACTATGAGGGCAACTTAATAAGAGATAGAGGTTGCGAGAGACATTAGTAATCTCATTGATGGGACAGGCCCATGTGATATGAGATGAAAGGGGATTTCGCCGAAAGAGGATACCGCCTGTAGGTGTTTGATCTTGGGCATATAGTTAATAGCTGTATGACTGTCATTTATAGTTAATTATAGATGGGGAGCTATCATAATCGTAGACATTTATTAGCTGACCATCTATGTATGGTCAGTTTTTTTATTACTTAGGAGGATAATATGAGTATTTTTAACGGTGCAGCAGTAGCAATTGTAACTCCATTTAATGCAGATGGTTCAGTTAATTATGAGAAGCTTGATAATCTTATTGAATATCAGATTAAGAACAGTACAGATGCAATTGTTATTTGCGGAACAACAGGCGAGGCTTCAACACTTTCTCATGAGGAGCATTTGGATGTTGTTAGACATTGTATCAAGACAGTAAATAAGAGAGTACCAGTTATTGCAGGTACAGGTTCAAATTCGACAGAGACAGCTATCTATTTATCACAGGAGGCTGAGAAGGCTGGCGCAGATGCTGTACTTCTTGTAACACCATATTACAACAAGGCTACACAGGGTGGTCTTTATGTACACTTCAAGGACACAGCAGATGCAATTAACATTCCATGTATTCTTTACAATGTACCTAGCCGTACAGGTTGCAATATTTTGCCAGAGACTGCAGTTAAGCTTGCAAAGGATGTTAAAAACATTGTTGCTATCAAGGAAGCATCAGGAAATATCAGCCAGATAGCAAAGCTTGCTCACTTAGGTGCTGGTGTTATTGATATTTATTCTGGTAACGATGATCAGATCGTTCCTATTATGTCACTTGGTGGAATTGGTGTTATTTCTGTATTGTCAAATGTGGCACCACAGCAGACACATGATATATGTCAGGCTTGCTTCGACGGAGATTTCAAGAAGGCAGCTCAGATGCAGCTTGATGCACTTCCACTTATTGATAGCCTCTTCTCAGAAGTTAATCCAATCCCTGTTAAGAAGGCACTTAATTTAATGGGCTTTGAAGCCGGACCACTTAGAAAACCACTTACTGAAATGGAAGAAGCTCATGCGAAAATCTTAGAGGAGAACATGAAAGCTTATGGAATTTACTAATACAGTTTGGTCTTTACTTCCACCATTAATCGCGATTATTCTCGCCCTTATTACAAAGGAAGTTTATTCATCTTTATTTATAGGTATATTTACAGGTGGATTGTTGTATGCAGGATTTAATTTAACCGCTGCTATGCAACACATCTTTGTTGATGGCATGATTGGTCAGCTTTCAGACAGCTGGAATGTAGGTATTCTTATTTTCCTAGTTGTTCTTGGAAGTATGGTTATGCTTATGAATCGTGCCGGAGGTTCGGCAGCATTTGGTAAATGGGCCGTTACTCACGTTAAGACAAAGGCAGGAGCGCAGGTAGCTACAATTGTCCTTGGTATGCTTATTTTTATCGATGATTATTTTAACTGCCTTACAGTAGGTTCAGTTATGAGACCAGTTACTGACAAGCATGGCATTTCTAGAGAAAAGCTGGCTTATCTTATTGATGCAACAGCAGCACCTGTCTGTATCATTGCTCCTATTTCATCATGGGCAGCAGCAGTTACAGGCTTTGTTGATGGAGCTAATGGACTTTCACTTTTTATTAGAGCCATCCCATACAACTTCTACGCATTGCTTACACTTGTAATGATGTTTTCTATTACATATATGAAGTTTGACTATGGTGCTATGAATTTAGCGGAGCTCAATCACAGAGCACAGCTAAAGGAAAGCAAGAAAAAGGATGCAGCCAGCCTTACAGGTGCAGAGGACCAGCCTCACCCACCTATCTCTGAAAAAGGAAAGGTTAGCCATCTTGTATTTCCAATCGTCTCTCTTATTGTGTGCTGTATAATCGGTATGATTTATACAGGCGGTTTCTTTGAGGGAGCTAGCTTTATTGATGCATTCTCTAATTCAGATGCTTCGGTTGGACTTGTTTATGGTTCAGTAGTTGCACTTATTATTACTATTGTTTTCTACCTTATAACAAGAGTGCTTAGCTTTAATGAGTGCATGAATGCAATCCCAGAGGGATTCAAGAGTATGGTGCCTGCAATACTTGTTCTTACATTTGCATGGACACTTAAGTCTATGACAGATTCCCTTGGTGCAGCAGAGTATGTTGGAGGTATCGTTGCCAATATTGCTGACAATAGAGCACTTATGAGTCTACTTCCAGCGCTTGTATTCTTAGTAGGTATCTTCCTCGCATTTGCAACAGGTACATCATGGGGAACATTTGGTATTTTAATCCCAATCGTTGTAAATGTATTTGGCGGAGATGTAAATAACGAGCTTATGATTATTGCTATTTCAGCATGTATGGCTGGTGCAGTTTGTGGCGACCATTGCTCACCAATATCAGATACAACAATTATGGCATCTGCTGGTGCTGATTGTAACCATATCAGTCATGTAAGCACTCAGCTTCCATACGCATTTACCGTAGCAGCTGTATCACTTGTTTCTTATATAATATCTGGATTTATTAGAAACTGGTTTGTTTGCCTTGTTATCGGTATTGCTCTTATGATAGGAACACTTCTTGTACTTAAGAATGTGACTAAAGCAAAGGCTCAGGCCTAGTATTTTTGCAAATTTTTAAATAATAGTGTCAAGGAAGGTCATAGGCCATAACCTTGGCACTTTTTTAGTGGAAAAAAGGGCAGGTGGCATCTTAATAAATAATTGTATACAAAAATAAATCCCACAATCTTAGGGAAATATATTAAAATTATGTACTAAGAGAATGAATTGTTTTAAAGGAGCTTATAATAATGAAAGATATTAAATACCTAGTGTTAGATGTGGATGGCACACTTACAGATGGTTGCGTATATATGGGAGAAAATGGTGAGCTTTGTAAGGCTTTCAATATAAAGGATGGCTATGGCCTTTGCCATCAGGCTATTCCAGCTGGAATCGTTCCAGTTATAATAACAGGTCGTACTAGCAATATTGTTTTGAATCGTTGCAAGGAGCTTGGCATTAATGAAATTCACCAGGGTATATCTGATAAGCTTGGAGAATTAAATGAGATTCTTGCAGAGCGCGGGGAGTCATTAAAGGATTGCGCATACATGGGAGATGACTTAAATGATTTACATGTAATGAAAGCAATCAAGGCAGCTGGGGGACTTATTGGTTGTCCTGCAGATGCAGCGGCGGGAGTTATTGAATGTGCTGATTTCGTCTCATCTAAGGATGGCGGAAGAGGCTGCGTTAGAGAGTTTATTGAATGGATACTTTATTAATTAATAGAAAAGAAGGGATTGGCAATAGATTTGAGATTACAGGTACGGGACTAAAGCTAATTGCAATATTGACAATGTTTGTTGATCATTTTGCCCTTGGACCTCTTGCATCCTGGATTATTGAAAATACGCCTTCTATGTCGCCCGACACATATGCCTCCTATTACACTTTTTACCATGTGTTGCGAGGCATCGGAAGGATGTCATTTCCTATATACTGTTATCTTTTGGTGGAGGGAGTGGACCACACTAGAAATATTAAGAAATATGCAGTGAGAATTTTGACAGTAGCATTGTTGTCGGAGATACCCTTTGATTATCTTTTCTATGGCAGATTTTTCTATTGGTATCACAACAATGTACTGTGGGTATTATTATTGGGATTGATTTGCCTTCATCTGTACAGTCTAGTTGAAAAATACGAGGCTAGTCTTGCTCTTAAAATGGTAATAATGTGCGTGGGAATGGCTGTCGCGCATTTTACATTTGTTGATTATGGAGAGGCAGGTATTTGTTGTATATGCTTGATAAGCATATTAAATGGGGAAGATTTCAGAACACGTATTATAGCTTTTATGGCAGGCGTTGGAGCATTAGCTGTTTTATCAAGCTCTATTGAATTGCTTGCCATGGCAATGGTTATTCCAATTGCCTTATACAGAGGAGAACGAGGAAGAGATAGCAGATTCATTAGGAAATTTTTCTATCTGTTTTATCCCCTTCACCTTTGTTTATTAATACTTGTAGATTACTGTATTTAGATTTGACAATATTTAAAAAGAGATAGCTTTTATCTGATTTATTAAGGGTTTTTTAGCCTTTTAAAGAAAGTCTTCTAGGATATTGTACAAACCTAAATATAGTGATAGAATACTGAAAGTTTAAATAAAATTATATTTTTAAGGGAGGAAATTTATGAACACAAACGCACCTATCAAAGATGCATCCGTTCTCGGAGTGCCAAAAATGTTAATTCTTGGTCTACAGCATTTATTTGCTATGTTTGGAGCCACAATCTTAGTTCCAATCCTTGTTAACAATTACTTCGAAGGCGAAGGTCTTTCAATTCAAGTTACTTTATTTTTTGCCGGTCTTGGCACTTTATTTTTCCATTTATGTTCTAAATTAAAAGTTCCAGCATTTCTTGGTTCCTCATTTGCATTCTTAGGAGGATTTCACACAGTTGCTAATTTACATACAGGCATGTTTAAGAACATGACTATGGGTGAGAAGCTTCCATATGCATGTGGCGGTATTGTTGTGGCTGGATTACTTTATTTGATTCTTGCTTTAATCATCAAGCTTGTTGGTATCAAGAAGGTAATGAAGTTTTTACCTCCAGTTGTAACAGGACCAATCATCATCTGTATCGGTCTTTCACTTGCGCCATCAGCTATTACAAATGCTTCTCAGAACTGGTTGCTTGCTCTTATTGCGCTTGGCGTAGTTATCGTATTTAACATCTGGGGCAAGGGCATGTTTAGAATTTTGCCAATTCTCATGGGCGTAGTTATCTCATATGTATTTGCAATTATTTTCAACGCTATCGGAATGACAAATGCAGATGGCAGTGCAATTCTTGATTTTGCAGTTGTAAAGCAGGCAGCTTGGGTTGGAGTTCCTGATTTCTTCTTTTGCAAGTTTAATGCACAGGCGATTTTTGTTATGGCACCAATTGCTATTGCTACAATGATGGAGCACATCGGAGATATGTCAGCAATTTCCGCTACAGTAGGAGAGGATTTAGTTACTGACCCAGGTCTTCATCGTACACTTATAGGCGATGGACTTGCGTCATCTATTTCAGCACTTTTTGGTGGCCCTGCTAATACAACATATGGTGAGAATACAGGTGTCCTTGAGCTTTCAAAGGTTCATGATCCAAAGGTTATTAGAATTGCAGCAGGTTATGCAATTGTCCTTTCATTTATTCCAAAGATGGCTGATATTATTGGAACAATGCCTACCGCTATCGTAGGTGGAATCAGCTTTATGCTTTATGGTATGATTAGTGCAATAGGAATTAGAAATGTAGTTGAGAATCATGTTGATTTTACTCACTCACGCAATCTTATAATTGCAGCAGTTATTTTAGTATGTGGTCTCGGATTTTCTGATGGACTAACATTTACAGTATGTGGCACAGAAATTACTCTTACGAGTCTTGCTATTGCTGCTTTGGCAGGTATTGTGCTCAATGCGATTATTCCTGGACGTGATTATGAATATGGAAATCCAGAGCCATATCGCTTTGATAAAGAAGGAATTTAATGATGTTTTAATTTGCCTATGAAATAGGCAGATTTATTCATTTTATAAATTGTTTTGTAATTAATTAAAAAGGAAATTTTAGGAGGAATTATTCTTATGGAAAAATTAGAGAATGTTGTAGAGTTAACACACCCTCTACTTCAGCACAAAATTACAATGCTCAGAGATAAGAATACAGGAACAGCAGAGTTTAGAGCCCTTGTTGAGGAGATAGCTATGCTTGAGGCTTTTGAGGCTCTCAATGATTTACAGACAGTTGATATCGAGTGCGAGACTCCTATTGAGAAGTGCATGGCACCAGTTATCGCAGGTCGTAAGATGGCTATTGTACCTATTCTTCGTGCAGGTCTTGGTATGGTAAATGGTATCCAGAGACTTGTACCTACAGCTAAGATTGGTCATATCGGTATGTATCGTGATGAGGAGACTCATGAGCCACACGAGTACTACTGCAAGCTTCCTAGCCCAATCGAAGAGAGACTTATCGTTGTAACAGATCCTATGCTTGCAACAGGTGGTTCAGCAATCGATGCTATCGACCTTATCAAGCAGCACGGCGGCAAGCGCATTAAGTTTATGGCTATCATCGGCGCACCAGAGGGAGTTAGAGCTCTTCATGAGGCTCATCCAGATGTTCAGATTTACATTGGACACATTGATAGAGAGCTTAATTCTGATGCTTACATCTGCCCAGGTCTTGGAGATGCCGGAGATAGAATTTTTGGTACAAAATAATTTAAAAATATTTTGAGCGAAAGTATTTACTTACTACTTAGGATATGATATAAAATAACTGTTCGGAATTTTATTCGGACAGTTATTTTTTTCGAAAGAGAGGATATATGTTATGGAAACAGGTTTAATTGCTTTAATTGCCATTATCTTATTAATCGTATTGGTAGTTGCGGCTGGTTACGTGAAAGCTCCACCAGATAGAGCTTACATCATTTCGGGTCTTAGAAAGAACCCTCGTATTTTAGTAGGACGCGCTGGAGTTAAGATTCCATTCTTCGAGCGAGTAGATAAGCTTTATCTTGGCCAGATGACAGTTGATATCAAGACAGAGCAGTCAGTTCCTACAAATGACTTTATCAACGTTAATGTAGATGCTGTTGCAAAGGTAAGAATTGGTACAGATGCCTCTTCAATCCAGCTTGCAGCAAAGAACTTCCTTAATAAAAACCCAGATCAGATTACTCAGGATTTACAGGATTCTCTCCAGGGTAATATGCGTGAAATCATTGGTACACTTTCTTTGAAGACTATCAACACTGATAGAGATTCATTCTCAGATCAGGTTATGGAGAAGGCTTCAAAGGATATGAACAAGCTGGGTATCGAGATTCTTTCATGCAATATCCAGAATGTAACTGATGAAAATGGTCTTATTAATGACCTTGGTATGGACAACACTGCAAAGATCAAAAAGGATGCAGCTATTGCCAAGGCACAGGCAGATAGAGATGTAGCTATTGCACAGGCTGAGGCTGACAAGGCAGCAAATGATGCAAGAGTTACAGCACAGACAGAAATCGCTGAGAAGAACAATGCACTTGCTATCAAGCAGGCAGAGTTAAAGCAGCAGGCTGATACAGCAAACGCTGTTGCCGATGCAGCATACTCAATTCAGCAGCAAGAACAGCAGAAGTCAATTGAGACTGCTACTGTAAATGCACAGATTGCTAAGGCTGAGCGTGAGGCAGAACTCAAGCAGAAAGAAGTTATCGTTAAGCAGCAGGAACTTGCAGCTCAGATTGAGAAGCAGGCAGATGCTGAGAAGTATCAGGCAGAGAAAAAGGCTGAGGCAGAGTTAGTTCAGAGACAGAAGAAGGCTGAGGCTGCTAAGTACGAGCAGGAGCGCGAGGCTGATGCTAGAAAGGCACAGGCTGAGGCTCAGAAGTTCGCAGCAGAGCAGGAAGCAGCTGGTATCAAGGCTAAGTACGATGCTGAGGCAGCTGGTATCGCAGCAAAAGGTAAGGCAGAAGCTGAGGCTATCAAGGCAAAGGGTCTTGCTGAGGCTGAGGCAATGGAGAAAAAGGCAGAGGCTTATCGCAAGTACAACGGCGCTGCTATGGCTGAGATGATGATTAAGGTTATGCCTGAAATCGCAGCTGAGATTGCTAAGCCACTTGCAGCAATTGATAAGATCAATATCTACGAGTCTGGCGATGGTTCAGAAGGTGGCGCTGCAAAGATCTCTGGCAACATGCCAGTAGTATTAAAGCAGGTATTCGATACAATGTCAGAGGCTACAGGCGTAGATCTTGCTGAAATCATGAAGGCTAATACATACGACGCTAAGGTTAACAAGAATGTTAATATCAACGGCGCAGATGTAGCGGTTGTTACAAAGAAAGATGATGAGAAATAATTAGATTATTAAATCCTTCCCAATAATTTATATATAGCTCAAATCCCTTCTGGATTATTTGTCCGGAAGGGATTTTTTATACCAAAAAGGAGTTGCAATTAAGCAACTCCTTGATTTTGAAGATTATTTTACGTCGTAATAGATTCTAGATTCTGGTGGAACAGACTCTGTGATAAATGTAGAACCACCGATAATAGAGTCGTGTCCGATGACTGTGTCACCACCTAGGACTGATGCATTAGAGTAGATAGTAACATTGTCCTCGATAGTAGGATGGCGGCGAACCCCACGTAAATTCTGGCCACCTCTAGTGGAAAGGGCACCTAATGTAACACCCTGATAAATCTTAACATTATTTCCAATGACAGTAGTTTCGCCAACTACGATACCAGTTCCATGATCAATAAAGAAGTACTCGCCGATTGTAGCACCAGGATGAATATCAATACCTGTATTAGAATGAGCATACTCTGTCATGATACGTGGAATGATAGGTACTCCAAGCAAATAGAGCTCATGAGCTAATCGATAAATGGTAATGGCAAGTATTCCTGGATAGGCAAATACTATTTCATCGATTGATGTAGCAGCTGGATCTCCATCGAAAGCAGCAGCAAGGTCAGTATCTAAAAGAGCGCGTACCTTTGGAATACGCTTTAGGAATGCAAGTGATAGCTCCTCAGCTTTTGTGGTGCATATCTCCTCACAGCATCCATCAAAATCAGGACGATAGCAAAGTATAAGAGATATCTGCTTGTTAAGGTTGTAGAC
Source organism: Pseudobutyrivibrio sp. AR14 (assembly GCF_900101325.1). Lineage (NCBI taxonomy): Bacteria > Bacillati > Bacillota > Clostridia > Lachnospirales > Lachnospiraceae > Pseudobutyrivibrio > Pseudobutyrivibrio sp. AR14. The sequence continues at coordinate 92,375 of NZ_FMUY01000008.1, read as the reverse complement.
AACATCTTCCATTAGAGTGTTTAGATTGGTCTCTACATTATATACTTTGTAGACGTGATCTCTGTAGTAACCAGGATAAACAATTCTAAGGAGCTTTTTGGTGATATCAATAATGCTATCCTTATTTGGCTGATGATAAGTGTCCATCTTATCAATAGCTCTGTCTGATTTGTAATCTTTAATCAGTTCTTCGGTAATCTCAAGGATTTCCTGTTCAATTTTTTTACCGTCCATAATTTCCCTCAATCCTATAAAATCAATGCTTTTTTTATTGTAACACATAACAATTTTTATTGCTTGAGATTTTTAATCAAGTAAATCCAAGTGTGAAAAATAGGGGAGAATAATGTTATAGATAAATGTTGCACGGCAGAAATTAAATCACGAGTAACATTTGTGCACATTTACTATTTTCAAACCCTTTAAAATTGTGTATATTTTCCTAGTTAAAAATTAGAATAGAAGGAATGAGTATATTATGAAGGTCAAATTTTCAATAAAAAAGGCCCTTATAGGCATGGTTCTTATCATGCTTTCGCTTTTAGGGGTAATCAATTTATTATACAGTTTATATAATTTGCGAGACGGAATGGAGCATGAGGCTATGAGAGGTATTGAGGCTTCTTGTAACACTTATGTCACTATTTTGGAATTGACTACATTTGATGAGTCTGTAGAAATGCATAGTCTAGAATTTCAGTTACACAAGGATTCAGGCTATGACTACTCATTAATTCTCGATGATACAAGAGCGCGTTCTTCAATAGACGAGATAGTTGGAACAAAGGTATCTGATGAGGTGGTTGAGGCCGTTCTTAAAAATGGTGAGAGCTATAGCGCTAGCAATGTAGATATAGGTGGTGAATTATACTATGTTCACTATGAGCCACTTGTTCATAATACAAAGATTGTTGGAATGGCATTTGTAGGTCTTAAGAAGTCAGATATTTGGGAATATGTAGGAGTAAAGACTCGTGCTATGGTTATAGTTTCCCTTTCTGTAATGGCTATATTAATTGGCATTTCGATTTTTGCAGCACTTAAAATTGCAAAGGCTATCAAAATCAATGTAGAAGCAGTTAATAAGCTTTCTACAGGAAATCTTGATATTAATATTCCAAAGAAAGTTGTTAATAGACCAGACGAGCTTGGTCTTATGGCACGTTCTGTTAATAATCTTTCTGAGAAGCTTCAGTCAGTAATCGGTAATGCTAGAAGTTCTTCTAGTGAGCTTGATGTATCAGCAGAGTACTTATCTCAGACAGCAGAGAATATTTCAATCACAGCTGACAATGTATCAAGTGCTGTTGATCATGTGGCAAATGGAGCTACTAGCCAGGCTGAGTCCCTTCAGGAGGCTGTAACTAGCGTAGAAGAGATTAATGATGCTATTCAGCTTATAACTGATAACACAAACCATATGAATGATATAGCAGAGTCAATGCAGAATAGCTCACAGACAAGCTCAGCAGCATTGCAGGAGCTTCAGACATCCACTGAGGAGGCCATTGAAGCAATTGATGAAATCGTACAAAAGATAGCAAAGACAAATCAGGCTGTTGGCTCTATTAGTGAGGCTGTAGAGGTAATTGATTCAATTGCAGCCCAGACAAACCTCCTCTCATTAAATGCAAGTATTGAAGCAGCAAGAGCTGGTGAATATGGTAGAGGATTTGCAGTTGTAGCTAATGAAATTCGTGATTTGGCAGATAAATCTGCAGCAGCTGCAAAGAATATCCAGGAGACTATGTCTATTCTTTCAAATGACTCTGAGGCAACTATGGAGAATGCAGGAAGTGTTCAGGATTCAGTAGCTAAACAGGGTGATGTAATCAGCAAGACTATTGATTTAGTAAACGAGATGATAGTTAAGATAGATGAATCACTTACTGTTACAAATAAGATTGCAGAGAGTGTTTCAATATCAGATCATGCAACAAAGGTATTTGCAGATACAATTAATTCTCTTTCAGCTATTTCGCAGGAGAATGCAGCAAGCACAGAGGAGACAAGAGCTTCTATGATTGAGCTTTCAGAGACAGTGAGTCAGTTGTCAGAGAAGGCTAGCAACTTAAATGATATTTCAAAGATTCTTGAGAAAGAAATGTCATTCTTTAATGAAGAAAGCATTGCATAAAATATGCGCCTGACCAATATAATGGTCAGGCGCTTTTTCTATAGTAAACTATATAGATTTGCAAATGATTTCAGTCATCTTTGGCTTGTTCATGCAATAGAGATGTATGTGACCCATACCGCATTTACGTAGGTCTCTAATCTGGTCTATCGCATATTCGATACCAGCCTTTCTCATGTCCTCTGGGAAGTCGCCGTATTTTGCACATATATCTGCAAGCTTTTTAGGAACAGAAGAACCTGCAAGAGTAACAGTGGAACCAATTTGCTTTGCTGATGTGATAGGCATGATACCGGCTACTATTGGCACATGAATTTCAGCTTTGTCGGCACGCTCAACAAAACGATAGAAGTCGGCGTTGTCGAAGAAAAGCTGAGAGATGAACATTTTTGCGCCCATATCCTGCTTCATTTTCATGAAGGCCAAATCTGAGTCAATAGACATAGCCTCAGGATGCTTTTCTGGATAGCATGCTGCGGAAACATCTAAATTGGTATTAGTATTTAAAAATCGAATCAAATCAGTAGCATGTGGGAAAATTCTCTTTGCAAACTGCTCGTCAGACATATCTCTTGGCTTGTCACCTCTGAGAGCCAGTACATGAGAAACTCCACTTGCCTCTAAATCCTTTGTAACTTCAAGAATGTCATCCTCTGATGAGCCTACACAAGTTATGTGGGCCATAGCGTCAATCTTCAAAGTGTTTTGAATATAAGAAGCAATCTCAACTGTCTTCTTCGAACGGCTTCCACCTGCACCGTAAGTAACACTGATGAAATCTGGGTTAAGCTTTGCAAGCGAATCTAGAACGTTGTAGCAATTATCAAACTCATCATTTTTTTTAGGAGGAAACACCTCGAAAGACATAGATGCATCCCTACTTAACATTTCTCTAAACATTTTTGTCTTTTTTTACCCTTCTTTTGTACTATTCATATTAATTACACATATTTTAAATAAATAAATGTTATCATATCTACTAACTAATAAAAAGGATATACTTTTTATTTGGTGGAATATCACAAAAGGGAGCATCATAATGAACTTTAGGCAGTTAAGGGGAGTCTTTTTCAAAGCGGGGAAAATGCAATTCCCAGAACAGAAGAATTTGGTGCGACAGCTTGGCGCAGACAGCATGGTATTACTTAAAAACAGCGATCTTCTTCCTATTAATAGAGGAAAGATTGCTCTTTTTGGCGCGGGCGCAGTAGATACTGTATGCTGTGGTATTTATTACAATTACGTATATACGGATAAAAATGTAAGCATTAAAGAGGGGCTTCTGGAAAATGGATTTACCTTCACCACTGATTCATGGCTTGAAAAAATGGAAAAGTCATTGAAGCAGGAGGAGAAAGTTCTCAAGAATCAAGCTGAGGACAAGCTTTTTTCTGGACGCAGAGCTTATGTAGAGGAAGTACCTATTTCTGTTGCAGATATGGCAGAGGCAATTCTAGGTACTGACACTTGTATTTACGTTATCCGTAGACAGGCTACTTACGAAGATATAGGCAGCCTTGAATATCAGCTAACAGAGGAGGAACATGAGAATATAAAGCTCATTTCTGGTTCCTTCAAAAATGTTATTCTCGTACTCAATTCAGGAATGATTGAATTGAGTTCCGTGGCAAGGATGAAAAACGTAAAGGCGATAATTCTCATGGGAATTCCTGGAATGGAAGCAGGAAATTCTCTTGCAGATGTGCTTACAGGAATAGTAAATCCTAGCGGTCGTCTGACTTCTACTTGGGCGAAGAAGTATAAGGATTACTCAACTTGCTACAATGCAACCAAACGAAAAGACACATCTAAAGAAATTGATTACAAAGAAGGTATCTATGTGGGATACCGCTATTTTGATGCCTTTGATGTGGCACCACTTTATCCATTTGGATATGGTTTGAGCTATACCAATTTTAGAATTGATGCCAGATATTTTGAGGCTAGTTGGATGGGCGGAGTAGTAATCCGAGTAAAGGTAACCAACACAGGAGATGTTTCTGGCAGACAGGTTGTGCAGGTATACTGTTCTCAGCCTGAGGATAAGCTTGATAAGCCCTATCAGATTCTTGTAGGGTTCGGAAAAACAGGTAAGCTTAAGCCTGGTGAATCAGAGGAGATAACCATGAAAATACCAATCATGCAGTTATGCTCTTTTGATGAAGAAAATAGTCAGTGGATTATGGAGAAGGGAGACTATCTTTTTAGAATAGGAGATAACTCCAGAAATACAACTCTTTGCGCAAAGCTAGTACTAGATAAGCGTACCGTTTATAAGCGCGTAACAGAAGTTATTTCCCCTAAGAAGAATTTGGAATTTTTGACTCCACCACCAAGGACATTGGAGAAGACAGGATACATTTTTTCAACGTCACTTTCTGGAGATGATTTTAATTCTGAGAATAAAGTGGTCGTTCCAACTAAGAGTTTTACCACACTTGTGCCAGAGGGCAGCAATTACGTATCCTATGTAAATAGCAATCCATACGAGATTCCTTTTAGAGCAGAGGAGAAAATCGAGTATGTAAAGCCATGTGGAACCACAACATTTTTTGACGTAATAAAAGAAAAGATTACAATGGAAGAATTTGTCTCATCACTTTCCCCAGAGATTTTGGCAAGAATTGTCTCTGGAGAATTAAATGAGTCAAAGCTTCAAAATGAAAATCGATTTGGATTTGATTTTAGATTTGATAGAAACAAGCTTGAAGTGGCAGCTAGGACCACATCCCAGTTTGCAACCACTCTTGGAATTCCTGGGGTGACAATAGCTGATGGACCATCAGGACTTCATCTTAAGGGTGTGTATTGCACATGCTATCCATCGCCTATGAACATGGCCCAGACCTGGGATATGGGAGCAATGGTTAGAATGGGAAGGGCCTATGGCAGAGAGATGGAGCACTATGGTATTGACTATTGTTTGGCACCATCACTTAATATTGTCAGAAACCCAATGAAGTGTATAGCATACGAACTATACTCTGAGGATCCTAGTTTATCTGGAATTATGGGCGCTGGCTTTATAATGGGAGTGAAAAGGTATGAAGGTCGCAATGTGATTATCAAGAATCTTCCTACCATTAATCAGGAAAACTTTAGAAGAGATGTTAATATAAATGTTTCCTCTAGAGCATTTGGTGAGATATATCTTAGATCATTTTCTGTGTGCCAATTTACAGGTCAGCCGGCAGGTGTGCTTAGTAGCACTAATAGCATAAACGGTGAACCTGCTTGTTCACAGCGTGGACTCAATACAGATATCATTAGAAACGACTGGGGATTTAAGGGATTTGTTATGTCTGATTGGGGCAGTGATACTGAAAAATCATATGATTTACATGCAGGATGTGATTTGATTATGCCAGGATATAATCCAGATAAAATCCTTGAGTCCATGATGGAGACGGCGCCAACATTTGAAGAGGATGGTTATGTTTCAGTTGTGGAGACAGCGTATTTGTATGATATTCCAATGATTCGTTATGAAAATTGGGGTTCATTCATGCTGGATAAAGATGGCAAAGACAAAGTGGTGGCAAAGGTGCCTGCTGATATAGAAATCAGTGAAAAAGCTCTGAAAGCCGAAAAAGAAGGTCTTTGCAAAATAGAGACTGAGATGGATGGTACAAAGACTATAACATATTTCGGTATAGATAGAGGCGCATATTTTGCTCTTGGAGAATTGCAACAGGCAGTAATTCATATATTGTCAGCAATAAAGGATTCAGCAGCAATGAAGAAATTAATGGAACATGTAAAAATTTGAGACATTATTTTAAAATTGTTGGTTTCAAAATTGTTCTCCCTCGTATACAATAGTAAGCAGTTAATTATTGTATACGGAGGGAGTTTTTTATGCTGGCGGAAATATTTGCAGTTGTAATTTTCGTGACAATGTTTGGATTTATCGTATGGGATAGATTTCCAAAGCATTATGTAACCCTTGGCTGTGGCGCGCTTACTAGTATATTTGTATTTGGAGTGGGTATGCGCAGCGTAAAAGCATTTGTTGATACCATTGCTGTCGGCGGTATTTTTAAGAGGGATTTTTGGTATGCAGCCGAAGAGGCATCCGAGCAGACTTCAGGTGTCAACTGGGCTACCATCATTTTCCTCTGGGGCATGATGATAATGGTTGAAGGAATGGCAGAAGCCGGATTCTTTGATTGGCTCTGTTTGAAGATAGCAAAGCTTGCTCATTACGAACCAGTGAGAATTTTTGTGGCATTTATGGTTTTGTCATCTGTTCTTGCTATGTTCATTGATTCCATTACAGTTATTTTATTCCTTGCAGCAGTTACTATCAGACTTGCAAGAACACTTAAATTTAATCCGATACCGGTTATTATGGCAGAGATTTTCTGTGCCAACTTAGGTGGAAGCGCAACTATGTGTGGCGATCCACCAAACATTATCATTGGTACTTCTCTAGGGTATTCATTCTCAGATTTTGTACTTAACACAGGTGCAATCGGAGCTGTTTCTCTTGTGATTATTATTATTTATTTCTACTTTACAATGAGAAATAGACTTCAGGACCCTGCAGATAAGGTGGATTCATCTACAATTGATGTAGAGATTCGAATCGACAACATGAAAGAATTTTTGACAAGTACCATTATTTTCCTTATTGCAGTTGCACTTTTGGTTACACACGCTATGACAGGTCTTACAGTAGCATTCATAGGTGTTTTCATTGCAGCTATTACACTTATTACTGCAGGCCGCAAGGCAATCACACTTTTAAAGAGAGTTGATTATCCTACATTATTGTTCTTTATAGGACTGTTTATTGTAGTAGGCGGTTTGGAGCAGACAGGTATTCTTGAGATAATCGCTGAGTTTATTGCCAAGGTTTCAGGCGGTAATGCATTCGTTATGATTGCTATTATCCTTTGGGTAAGTGCTATCGCTTCAGCATTTATTGATAACATTCCATTCTCAGCTACTATGATTCCTGTTATTCGTACACTTGCTGCTACTACAGGCGTAGATCTTTCGACTATGGCTTGGACACTTGCTATCGGAACAGACATCGGTGGCAGTATGACTCCAATCGGCGCCAGTGCCAATGTAGTAGGTATTTCTACAGCAGGTAAAGAAGGTTACCCAATTAGCTGGGCCACATACTGTAAGGAACTTGTTCCTGGTACGATTATCGTGCTTGTAGTATCTATGATTAGTATTTATATTAGATATCTTTAAAATGATAGTCTCTCTTGGGCCTGTAGCCCTTGAGAGACTTTTTCGTTTTATTAAGTAAACTCAAAGACATGACTCGACTTCTGAGAATTAATCATATAAAATAAAAGTAGAAAATACTGGAGGAGGGGAGCATATGGGGCAGTTTATCATTTCAGTAGGTAGAGAATATGGCAGTGGTGGTCATGAGATTGCCAGCATTTTATCGGAGAAATTCGATATTCCTATGTACGACAGAAATATGCTGGATCAGATGGCCGAGAAAAATGGTATCGATTCTGAGGAGCTCCACAAGCACGAAGAGATGAAGCATCAGGGGCTGCATCGTACTGTTAGAGGTCATTCATCATCTATTCAAGACACCATCGCCCAGTTACAGTTTGATTTTATTCGTAACAAGGCAGCCAGTGGAGAGAGCTTTGTGGTTGTAGGCAGATGCGCGGAGAATGTTCTTCGAGACAATCCAGCCCTTATCTCTATATTTGTAAGAGGTGATGAGGAGGCCAAGACAGAGCGTATATGTCGTCTTTACAAGCTTAACAAGCTAGAGGCCAAGGCCAAGATGTTTAGACACGATAAAAAGCGTAAGGCATATCACAATTACTATTCAAAGATGAAGTGGGGCGATAGTAGAGGATATGATTTTTGCGTGAATAGTTCACTTATGGGAGTTGAAGCCACAGCAGAGGCTCTCTACAAGATGATTTCAGAGTTTTTGAAATCCAAGGAGCAGTAAGGTTATATAAAGGAATTTTGGGGAATAATGTATAGTGTATTTTTAGTCGAGGATGAAATTGTTATCCGCGACGGGTTAAAAGCTAGTTTTCCATGGGAACAGGCGGGATTTGCCTACGTTGGGGATGCCGCAGATGGAGAGATGGCGTTACCACTTATTAGACAAACTAAGCCGGACGTACTTATTACAGATATCAGGATGCCATTTATGGATGGTATAGCTTTGTCCAAAATGATTAGAAAAGAGCTTCCTGATACACGTATTATTATCATAAGTGGTTTTGATGATTTTTCTTATGCCCAGGAGGCGATTAATATTGGCGTGGACAACTATATCCTTAAGCCAATTACCAAGGACAAGCTTGGGGATGTTATGTCCGAGGTCAAGATAAAACTGGATAAGGAAAATGAAAAAAATAATTATCTAGAGCAATTCAAAGAAGAGTCTCAAGAGTACGAGCAATTCGCCAGGGTAAAATTTTTTAATCAATTGGTAAATGGCACCATGTCTGTTTTGGAGGTTTACGAACGTTCCGAGGAGCTGGGGCTTTCTCTTGATACGACTCATTACAATCTTGTACTTCTTGATTTTACCCCAATGACAGGAGTGGCAGCTGCCCCTGCATATTCTAAGCAGATGGCTCGTCTTTCAGAGCAGCTGATGCAATATCTAAAGTGTTGCCCAGAGTATATAGTTTTCCATTGGAGTATGGATACCTATGCCATCATAGTTAAGGGCGACGAATCAACAATAGAATCTCACACTTCGAATTTAATTGAAAATATTAAGCGCCGTTGTATGGTATACGAGGACGAGATTAATTGGTATTTGGCAGAAAGTGGAATTCTCACACGCTTCTCAGAGTTTGCCAAGGGATGTCAGGTTGCCAATAAGCGACTTAGCTGTAGATATATGAACCCTGCAGGTCACATTTTTACAGATGATGATATAGAGGCTATAAAAAATAGTGAGGATAATGCTGAGGCTTCAATCGACCAGCGTTTGGTATCGCTATTTCTGGAGAATGCAGAGGAATCAGAAATCCAAGGTTTCTTAAGCAATCTTATAAGCAAGCAGACAAAAAATGCCCTTAATTCCACAATGTTTTGCAAATATTTTGCCATGACAATGTATATGTGTGTCTGCGATTATTTAAGAAAATTATCCATTGACCCAAATGAGGCATTGGAAGATGATACAAGAAGAGCAATTGAGAATGTCAACTGCCAGACTGTTATGGAACTGGTAGAGAAGATGTTTGAAGTGGCTATTTCTAAGCGTAAAAATTTAGTAGGCAAGCAGTCTAAATCACAGCTTGCAGCAGCTATCAAATATGTAGATGAGCATTATGGGGATTCCAACCTCAGTCTTAATGAGGTGGCAAGGGAGGTCAATATTTCTCCAAGCTACCTAAGTGCCATGTTCTCTAGAGAGAATAAGACTACATTTGTAGAGTACATGACTTCTAGGAGAATGGAGCACGCCAAGCATATGCTTCTTAGCACAAATGAAAAGGCTCAGGTGATTGCGGAAAAAGTGGGTTATAAGGACCCTCATTATTTCAGCTATATTTTCAAGAAGACCTACGGAATTAGTCCAAAAGAATTTAGAGCAAAGGGGCAGGGCTGATGAGAATACGCGGGGAACTAAAGAAAAAAACTACTACCAGCCATATGCTGCACAAATTAATAACAGTAATTCTTTTGCCTATGAGTATAGTTATTGCTATTCTCATAGGCATCTTAGGATGGTATTCAATTCAGTATCGAACTATCCTTCATAATGTAACGGCAGCTTCTGAGTTCAACCAGGATTTCAAAAACGATGTTGATTTGAAAATGTTTTACTATGTCAGCGATAGTGCCTATTCTGAAGGAAAGCCAGTGGATGAGGTTGAAAGCGCAAGAGAGCTTGCGGATCAGCTTTTGAAGCAGACACAAGAAAAGCCTAGTATCGATGCCATAGAATCAGTTAGAGATTTGTGTATCACCCTTGAGGAAAGAATGGATGAAATAGATAATGCCACCTCCTATGATGAGGGTATGGTTCAGCTGGAGAATAATATTTACATCCTAACGGAGCTGATTCAGACATTTATGTACGACTATCTGTATCACGAGTCAGTTCATTTGAGCCAGTTGCAGACAGAGATTACAAGAGAGCTACAATACTTGATTATAGCCACTATAGTGGCGGTTATTTTGCTTGTTATAGCTATTGGCGTATACACAACACATACTACCGAGAAAATTACTAATCCACTTACAAAGCTGACCAATCGTGTAAGGGATATTCAAAAAGGAGATTTTGAACAGAGGATACCGGTTGAGGCAGAGGAGATTGAGGTTCAGACTCTGTCAGATGGTTTTGAGGAAATGGTGGGGCAGCTTAATTCTTTGATTCAGGAGAATAAAAAGGCTGAGAGAAGGAAACGCCACGCTGAGCTGGAGCTACTTCAGGCTCAGATTAATCCACATTTTTTATACAATACTTTAGATACAATTATCTGGCTCATTGAGGCAGACAAAAAAGAAGATAGTATACAGATGGTAAGTGCCTTATCGGATTTCTTTAGATTCTGTTTAAGTCGAGGTAAGGATATTATTAGCCTGGAGGAAGAGGAAAAACATGTACTTAGTTACCTAGCAATCCAAAAGGTTAGATATCAGGATAGGATGGATTACGAGGTAGTTATTCCGAAGGACCTTTACGATTATTCTATTCCAAAGCTGACGCTTCAGCCTTTGGTTGAAAATAGTATTTACCACGGTATCAAGCTTCAGCGAGAAAAGGGCTCTATTCGAGTAGAGGCGGTGGACTTGGGAGACAAGATAGAGCTTTCTGTTAGGGATAATGGAGCTGGAATGACAGAAGAGCGTTTGCAGGAAATGCGAACAGCAATTGAGACAGGAGAAAAGACAGGATTTGGCCTTAGAACTGTCCATGAGAGAATGCAACTTTTGTATGGTGAAGAATACGGACTTACCATAGCAAGTACTGAGGGGGTTGGAACAACAGTAATAGCTGTTATTCCTAAAATATTAAATAGTGAGAAGGGGATAATTAATGTTTAAGAACAATAGAATAGTGATTAGCCTCCTTTGCATTATGCTTGCATTTGTGGTGATTGCTTGTCAGGAGAAAACAGTTGATCCATACGTAGAAGAAGAGGAAAGTTCTCTTATAACTGTGGGATTTTCCCAGCCTGGAGCAGAGTCTGCCTGGCGTGTTGCTTTAACAGATTCTGTAAAGGAGAATTTCACCGAGGAGCGAGGCTACAAGCTAATCTATAAGGATGGCCGGTCAAAACAGGATAATCAGATAAAGGACATAAGGACATTTATCCAGCAGGGAGTTGATTATATTATCATCAGCCCTATTGTGGAGACAGGTTGGGATACAGTTTTGTCAGAGGCAAAGGAAGCTGGGATTCCAGTAATAATCTGCGATAGAAACGTAACGGTTTCAAATGAATCTCTATACACAGCCTTTGTCGGCTCAGATTTCAAAGCAGAAGGGGACTACGCAATTACGAATTTAGAAATTCTTCTGGCAGAAAATGGAAAAGCAGATAGACCGGTAAATATAGTACATATCCAGGGAACACTTGGCTCATCAGCACAGCTTGGCAGAACTAAGGCTCTCGAAGATGCCATAGAGACTCACGATAATTGGAACATCGTGTATCAGGATTGCGGAGAGTTTACTAAGGCTAAGGGGCGAGAAATAATGTCAAATGCCCTCAAGGAAGTTGGCGCAGGAAATATAGATGTAGTTTACTGCGAAAATGATGAGGAAGCTTTTGGTGCAATAGCTGCTATGAATGAGGCTGGAGTAAGATATGGAGCGGAAGGTGGAATTAAGGTGGTCTCATTTGACGCTATGAATTCAGCCCTCACCATGTGTATGGCAGGTCAGATAAGCATAGAGGTAGAGTGCAATCCCCTTCAGGGTCCATATATCTATAATCTTATAAACCATCTTGAAAAAGAAAAAGTGGTGCCAAAGATTACATATATTCACGAGGAATGTTTTACAAGTGATATGCTAGATGTGGATTTTATTGCATCAAGAAAATTCTAAAAAAACGCCAAGGAATTACTCCTTGGCGTTTAGTTATTTAATCAATGATATAAGTGCTTTTGCAGCAGGCTTGCCTATACTTTTAGATTCTATTTCTGACCTAAATACAGGATAGATACCATCTACATTTATGGTGTCGTCATCAAGATATACAGTTTCTACTGTATTATAGGCTTGCTTTAAAAATTTGTTTATAAAAGAGGAGCTTCTAGTATTAACCCCCACTGGATCCTTTGAATTACACCAGAGAAAACAATTGTCATGATACGAAAGACCTGCATCTCTAATAGCATCTACAAATCCAGAATATGTCAGAACTGAAGATTTATTATCTAGTAGAAAAATTCCACCTAAATCTTTTTTACCCATGTTTATAAAAGAGCGAGCTGTTTGGTAGCCTAGGTTGTAACTATCAGATGAAATCTCCTTGCCATTATATATGCCAATAGGTGTTGCTTCCAAGAATATAACAGGAGTCTTGCGACGAAGGAGCTGTTGCATCAAATCCACATTCATAGAAGGAAGAGCTGAAAGTGCTGGCTCAATTATAAGACCCGCATACATATCATCTAGCATCAGCTGAAGGAAGCTACGCTCCTTGGAAAATTCATTAGAAGTCTGGTGGTGCTCTACCTTAAAGCCTTGTTTTAAAAGCGTAGATGAAATATCAGAAAGAAGTGAACTACCTCTTTGAGATGAAATATCTGGAAGTAGAATCATCACTGTATCTTTTTTAGAAGAATCACTTTTACCTATAACTGTATTTCCGCTTCCCCAGTGTTTGCTTATTATTCCGTCCTTAACTAGCAGGTCTAAGGCCTGTCGCACCGTTGAGCGGCTTACATTATAAATCCTCGCAAGTTCAACTTCTGTAGGTAATTTTGAGGCCATTGGATAGGTGCCCTGTAAAATTTCCTCATTAATTTTTTCTCTAAGTAAAATATATTTTGGAATCATAAAAATTATCCCCCCTAAGCGTAAGAGTTCCCCTCTCATAAATCAAATGATAGCATAGTTTGACTAAAATTGGTATGAAAATTGTTCAACATTTAAACATACCAATCTTAAAATATTCTCTTTTTAAATTAAAAATATTCAACCTAAAAATGAAAAATCAACACTTAATCCTGAAATTGGTATGCAAAATATCAGACTGGTAAAAATTGGTACTATCCTATGTTTAGAAACCAACTTTTTTGCACCTATTTTATTGTTGCAAAAATTTCATGATGCTACATTAGGATTAGAAAAAAACAAGGGCCAGCAATTGGGGCTGGTTAGGAGAAGGAAGGAGATTAACCTTATGAAAAAAAGATTATTAGCAGGAATGTTTGCAACCCTCATGGCTGCATCAATGGTAGCATGTGGTTCTGATGGTGGTTCCACAGGTGGAGCAGCACCAGCAGATGGCGGTGAGGCTACAGAGGCTGAGGGCGGAGACGCAGCTGCTAGCGGAGATGTAATTACAGTTGGTTTTGCACAGGTTGGACATGAGTCTGATTGGCGTACAGCATCTACTAAATCAGTTCAGGATGCTTTCTCAGCTGCTAACGGATATGATCTTCAGTTTGTTGATTGTGATAACGATTCAAAGGCTCAGATCGATGCAGTTAGACAGTTCGTTCAGAACGACGTTGATTACATCGTAATTGATCCTATCGTTTCAACAGGTTGGGATACAGTTCTTACAGAGTGCGAGGACGCAGGTATTCCTGTAATCGTAATCGATAGAACAATCGAAGATTCTGATAAGTATGTTTCATGGGTAGGTTCAGAGTTCATGAACGAAGGTCTTGCATCTGGTGCATGGCTCAAGGCTTACGCTGAGGCAAAGGGTATTGATGACCTTAACGTTCTCGTTATCGAGGGTTCTAATGGTTCTTCAGCTCAGATCGGACGTACAGATGGATTTAAGAAGTACGCTGACGAAGAGGGATGGACAATCCTTGATTCACAGGATGGTAACTTTACACAGGAAGGTGGACAGCAGGTTATGGAGTCTTACTGCAAGTCATATGCAGGTAAGTTCAACGTAGTTGTTTGCCAGAATGATAACGAAGCATTTGGTGCTATGGATGCTATGAAGGCAGCTGGTGTTTCTTATGGTGTTGACGGAGATGTAATCCTTATCTCATTTGATGCTTGCAAGGCTGGTCTTGAGTATGTACAGTCAGGCGATATCAATGCAGACTTCATGTGCTACCCACTTCAGGGTTCTTATTGTGCAGATATCATCAAGGCACTTCAGAACGGTGAGACAGTTGCTAAGGAAACATTCATGACAGAGCCATGGTACGTAGCAGAAGATATCCTTCCTTCAATTACATATACAAACAATGCTGGTGAAGAGGTTACAGAGGATCTTATCGTAGTAACTGATGCAGCTTCACAGGCTTCATACTAAAAAAACGTATAGATATGTCTAAAAAGGGGAAGGGAATTTCCTTCCCCCTTTGTTATAGATATGAGTCTATAGTTATTAGAAAAATTAAGCTAGTAGCATACAAGCCGTTGTTGATAAATACTTTACTTACCTGTAGTTCACAAGCTCTTAGATTGCTTAAGGGAATCGTTTTAGATGACCGAAGCAATACTAAGGCTTGTGAACGTAACAGGTATAAGAAAAAGCCAAGGCTTGTATGCGTAACTAGCGTAGATATTAGAAATAAAGAAAGTGGAGAACGATTATGGATGAAAATATTTTGATTACTATGCGGGACATATCCAAATCCTTTCCAGGTGTAAAAGCATTAGATCATGCACAGTTTACTCTTAGAAAGGGAGAGATACATGCGCTTATGGGAGAAAACGGTGCGGGCAAGTCTACACTTATCAAAGTGTTGACTGGTGTTTATTCTCTCGACGCAGGTGAGATTCATGTAGCAGGAGTGGATGGGCCAGTAATAAACCACTCAACATTAGAGGCCCAGGAAAAAGGAATTGCTACAGTATACCAGGAAGTTAACCTTTGTCCTAACCTGACTGTGGCAGAAAACTTATTTATTGGCCGTGAGCCAAAGACACCTATTGGAACCATCGACTGGAGAACAATGAACAAGAAAGCAAAAGAAATAGTCGATGGATTGGAATTAAAAATTGACGTAACTATTGCACTTGAAAATTATTCTCTTGCAATACAACAGATGATAGCTATTGCAAGAGCTGTAGATATGGATTGTAAAGTTCTCATTCTTGATGAGCCAACATCATCACTTGATGATAATGAAGTTGAAAAGCTCTTCAAGGTAATGAGAGATCTTAAAGCAAAGGGAGTTGGAATAATATTTGTTACTCATTTCTTAGAGCAGGTTTATGAAGTGTGTGACACAATTACTGTTCTGAGAAATGGCGAGTTTGCTGGTGAGTATTCGGTGGAAGAAATGCCTCGTGTCAAGCTTGTGGCGGCAATGCTTGGTAAGGATTTCGACGATCTTGCCTCTATTAAAAAGGAAGGAGCCTCACATGTTTCGGACGATGTTGTTGTTGATGCTACTAATCTCAGCCACAAGGGAACAATTAAGCCATTTGATTTCCAGATTAAAAAGGGCGAGGTTGTGGGCGTTACTGGCCTTCTTGGGTCGGGCCGCTCAGAGATGGTGCGCTGCATCTATGGTGCAGATAAAGCTCAAACTGGCGAATTAAAAGTCAACGGCAAGAAGCTCAACATTAAAGAGCCACTTGATGCTATCAAAGCTGGTATGGGATATTTGCCAGATGATAGAAAGGCCGATGGATGTATTGGTGATCTTTCAGTTAGGGAGAATATTATTCTTGCCCTTCAGGCAAAGAATGGTATGTTCAAAAAGATTCCAGCCTCAAAACAAAATGAAATTGCAGATAAGTTCATAGATATGTTGCAGATTAAAACTGCATCAAGGGAGACTCCTATAAATCAATTATCAGGTGGTAATCAACAAAAGGTTATCCTGGCAAGATGGTTATGCACACATCCTGATTTCCTTATTCTTGATGAGCCAACAAGAGGTATCGATATCGGTACTAAGACAGAATTCCAGAAGCTTGCTCTTAAGTTTGCCGAGGAAGATGGAATGAGTATCGTCTTCATTTCTTCTGAAATAGAGGAGATGCTTCGTACATGCACAAGAATGTATGTAATGCGTGATGGCGCACAAGTTGGAGAAATATCTGGCGAGATGACTCAGGAATCAGTCATGGCTGCCATAGCAGGAGGTGGAGAATAATGATGGAGAATTTTAAGAAGCTTGCAAAGAAACCACTGTTCTTGCCGATTTTTTGTATGATTTTGGTATTGTTGATTAATGTGATTAAGTCCCCAGACTTCTTCGCTATTAAAATCAACAACGGTGTTTTGTTTGGTAGAATTATTGATATTTTAAATCGTGGTTCGGAGATTGCGATTTTAGCAGTTGGACAGACACTTGTAGTAGCGGTATCAGCGGGAACCGATATTTCAGTGGGTTCAGTAATGTCCCTTTCAGCATGTGGATGCTGTATGTTGCTTGCAGGATATGGTAACAACTCAGTATCAACACTTGCAGTACCAATGGTAGTTGGTATGTTATTTGGTGTATTCATGGGCGGTCTCAGTGGCGCAATGAATGGTGCACTTGTAGCGAAGCTTAAAATACAGCCAATGGTTGCTACGCTGATTCTGTTTACAGCAGGTAGAGCTATAGGTCTTTTGCTTTGCAACAACCAGATTACTTATATTCGTTATGAGCCATACAAGTATCTGGGAAATTTCTTGCCGGGATGTCCAATTCCTACACCAGTTTTTGTGGCAATAATTGTAATAGCTGTTGTGTCTATTCTTCTTAAGAAAACAGCTTTAGGACTTTATATTCAGTCAGTTGGTATCAATAGCCGCGCAGCTAGAATATCAGGTATCAACTCAGAAGTTATTTGCTTTATCTGCTATGTGATTTGCGGCATCTGCGCAGGTATTGCAGGTATTGTAGCTTCATCAAGAATCTATTCAGCAGATTCAAATAATATTGGTCTTACATTTGAATTGGATGCCATCCTTGCAGTTGCTCTTGGTGGTAACTCACTTGGCGGTGGTAAATTCAATCTCGCAGGATCAATCATCGGTGCTTATACAATTCAGGCTATCACAACAACACTTCTTGCAATGGGTGTTTCAACTGATAAGGCACCAGTATTTAAGGCAATTATCGTTATTATTATCGTAGTTGTGCAGGCTCCAGCCTTTAAGGCATACATGGCAGCAAGAAGAGCTCAAAAAGCTAGTGTAAAGGAGGCGGCATAATGAAGACAAAGAGAAAACTTGATTCAAATACTGTACTTGTTTTCATAACCATAGCATTATTTGTTGTTATGTACGCTATCGGTTGTGGAATCTATCAGGATAAAGGTTTTGGAAACCTCCAGACATTTTTAAATATTTTAATTAACAACGCAGGTCTTATCTGTGTAACATGCGGTATGACATGCGTAATGCTCACAGGCGGAATTGATATTTCCGTTGGCTCAGTAATAGCAATGGACTGTATGCTTTTGGTTTATGGTATGACTGAGTGGAAAATGGGCGCTGTTCAGATGGTGATTCTGATTCTTGTAATCGGACTTATATTTGGTGCAGTTCAGGGCTTCCTTGTAGGTTATCTAGAAATCCAGCCATTCATTGTAACAATGGCAGGTATGTTCTTTGCAAGAGGTATGACAGCTGTTATCTGCTCTGGACAGATTTCTATTACAGAAGCCGACAACCCAACATTCTATGCTTGGGCAAATTCAAAAATTAACCTTCCAGAATTTTTAGGCAAGGCTAATAGACATGGAAAAATCGTTGTTCCATATATACGACCAACAGTAATCATTGCATTTTTAGTACTTATCCTTATTTTCTTAATGCTTAAGTACACAAAGTTTGGCCGTAATCTATATGCAGTTGGTGGAAACCAAATGTCAGCAACAATGATGGGACTTAATGTTAAGAAGACCAAGATGTTATCCCATGTCCTTTCTTCATTACTTTGCTCAATCGGTGGTATTCTTTATTGCTTGAATACAATGTCCGGTTCAGTAAATCAGGCGACAGGACTAGAAATGGATGCAATCGCATCGGCCGTAATCGGTGGAACCCTCCTTACAGGTGGTGTTGGAAATGTTATAGGATCATTCTTCGGTGTAATGATCACAGGTACAATTACAGTACTTGTTAATACAAATGGAAAACTCCTTTCAAGCTGGGCAAATATTGCCACAGCAGCCCTCCTTTGCATTTTCATCATTCTCCAATCTGTTTTTGCACTGGTTAAGGCTAGACGTAACAA
The DNA here is from genome assembly GCF_900101325.1 of Pseudobutyrivibrio sp. AR14. Taxonomy (NCBI): domain Bacteria; kingdom Bacillati; phylum Bacillota; class Clostridia; order Lachnospirales; family Lachnospiraceae; genus Pseudobutyrivibrio; species Pseudobutyrivibrio sp. AR14. The sequence goes on along the minus strand of NZ_FMUY01000008.1, from coordinate 73,936 downwards.
GTAGGTTCTTTCATTTTCTTTAATCTAATCTTTCATACACAAAGGGCGAGTCTTAATTGACTCGTCTTTTGCTTTTTTATAAATACTTACCTTAATTGTAAAATGTTGTATAATTAGACTAACAACAGGCTTTATGAGGGGTGATTATGAAAAAGAAACAGTTTAAAAACAGTCTTAAAACTCAAATGCTTAGGATGACAATAGTTCCTCTTGCTATTATGACAATTGTTATTGTGGCTGTCAGTGGAAGTATTGTAAAAAAGGCAATTACCGACAAAATAGAAGATGAATTGATAAGCAATGCAGAGCTTGTTGGATTCATATTTGATAAATATTATGTGGGGGATTTCAGAGTTGAGACTAATAGTGAGACAGGCGAGGTAGATTTATACAAGGGTGATGAGAAACTTAATGGCGATGACACCTTGATGAAGAATCTATCTGACGTTCTTGGAATCCAGATATCTATTTTTTACAATGACACTAGAATTATTACCACATTATCTGATGAAGAAGGCAACAGTGCTATGGGCACAGCGGCTGCAGCTGTTGTAAAAAGAGATGTGCTGGAAAAGAAGGAGAGCGCTTTCTATACTAATGTAATGGTCTATGATGAAAAGAGCTTTGCATACTACAAGCCACTTTTATCAGATGATGGCACAGCAATTGGTATGATAGCTGTATGTGAATCTGGAGCACTTGTAAACAGAGAGGTAATCAAATACGTTATTCCTGTTATAGCGGTATGCTTGATTATTTCTGTTTTCTTTGGCTTTATAATGGTCCGCTACAACAAGCGCATTGCCAATAGAATTGTCAAGATAGACAAGTACATGAATTCTCTGGCAAATGGAGAATTCAAAAGTGAGATGCCTCGAGAATTGATGAGCGCAGATGATGAAATCAAGCATCTTGCCACCGATGGTAAGCGAATGGCTCATTCTCTTATGATGCTAGTTGAATACGACGCATTGACAGAGCTTAACAATAGACGTTTCGCTGATAAAAAGCTTCAGGAGATTCGTGTTGCAGCAGTAGAGCAAGGCGTCAAATATTGCCTTTGCATCGCTGATATTGACTTCTTTAAAAAGGTTAACGACACCTACGGTCATGAGATGGGTGATGTGGTACTTAAGGCAGTGGCAGACAAGCTAAAAGCTGGAATGGTAGGCAAGGGCTTTGCAGCACGCTGGGGCGGCGAGGAGTTCCTTCTTATATTCAAGGACCGAGAGCTTGACATAGCAAGGCGAGAGCTTTCAATGATAATGGATCAGGTTCGCACCATTTACGTGCCAGACACCGATAGACAGATTACCATGTCATTTGGATTGACAGCCCTGGTTCCAGGGGAGACCATCGACGAAGTACTTAATCGAGCTGATGCCAACCTATACGAGGCCAAGGAAACTGGTCGAGACCAGATTATATGCAAATAAGATAAAAATAACGCCGTCTAGCTTAAGAGCCAGACGGCGTTTTATTATGCTTCTTTAAATTCAGGATGTGAGAATTCTTTTCTAACCAGTATGAAGCAGATGGTAAATGAAAGAGCATCTGCGATTGGTCCTGCGAAAAGAACTCCATTGAAACCAAATATCATAGGTAAGAATACAATAAGTGGTGCAAGGAAAAGCACCTGTCTCGTTAGAGACATAAAGATTCCTTTGTATGGCTTTCCAATTGATGTAAAGAAATTGGAAGCAAGTGGCTGGAAAAATGCTGTGAAGATTCCGAAAAGGAATATTCTAAAGTACTTTTCACAGAACTGGAAGTATAGCTCGTCACCAGTACCAAATATGGAAACAATCTGGCGAGGGAACAATTGGAAGCAAGCCCAGCTAGTGAAAGTGATAATTGCGGCAAGTTTTAATGCAAGATAAAATGCACTCTTAACTCTCTTATAATTTTGAGCTCCGTAATTAAAACTAATAATTGGCTGAAGTCCCTGAGATATACCAATTACAAATGAAAAACAGATTCCGTTAACTTTTGAAATAATACCTGCACATGTAATAGGAATATCTGAACCGTAAATTGACTGAGCACCGTAATGACCCATTACATGGTTCATTACAATCTGAACAATCATCATTGCAATCTGATTGATAAATGGTGCAGTACCAAGAGCTGCGATTGAACCGATAATGGCAAGGTCTGGAATGAAATGTTGCTTTTCAAGCTTTACAGTTTTGAATTTTTTAAGATAAACAAGAACCATAAAACCGGCAACATACTGACCGATAATTGTGGCAACAGCAGCTCCTTTCATTCCCCAGTGAAACACTGCAACAAAGAGGAAATCTAAAACAGTATTGATTACGGCACCAGTTACATTGATTGCCATAGTCATATTTGGACTGCCGTCAGCTCTAACAATATGTGCACCACCTGCAGAAAGAATGAAGAGTGGATAGCCTAGTGCACAGATTCGTGAGTACTCTACGGCGTAAGGTAATATATTTTCAGTTGCGCCGCATCCAATAAGAATAGGCTCTAAAAAAAGTTCTGTAACAATAAGAAGAACAAATCCACCTAAAAGCATAAGTGAAATTGCGTTTCCTATATAATAGCCTGCCTTTTCTGTTTCACCTCGTCCCATGGCAAGGTTGAATGTAGAAGCTGCGCCAATTCCGCAAAGCAGGGCAATGGAAACATTTAAAATTGAAAGTGGAAACTGAATATTTGTGGCACCATTTCCAAGTGGTCCAACAAAGTTTCCTATGAAAAGCTGATCCACCATGTTGTAGAGTGAGCCTACAAGCATGGCAATGATGCTAGGGATAGCAAATTTTCTAAGTAACTTTCCAACAGGTTCAGTTCCAAGTGGGTTTTGCATTGTTGTAGTCATAAATAATTCCTTCTTTATAATAATGTAGCTGTTGGTTTATTTTCTGGTCCAACGACCGCTGGCACCGCATGGAAGTACAAGACCTGACTCAGTGACAGGAAGACCAATTTCATCAGCTGTTACTTCTCCAGGATGATTTTTCAAAAGAGCAGTGCTAATCATATAGTTAAGCACAGCAGGCTGAAGACCTGTTGTGTATGAGTTAACTAGGAAAAATAGAGCGTCATCTGCAAGAATCTGCTCGCAAAGCTGGATAAATGGGAAGATATCATCCTCGATTTTCCAAACTTCATTTTTGGAACCTCTTCCGTAAGAAGGAGGATCCATAATAATTCCGTCGTATTTATTGCCTCGGCGGATTTCTCTTTCTACGAATTTGCGGCAGTCATCTACAAGCCATCTTATTGGTGCATCTGAAAGACCAGATGAGGCTGCATTTTCTTTTGCCCACTGGACCATACCCTTTGAAGCATCCACGTGAGTAACCTGAGCGCCTGCTGCGGCTGCAGCAAGTGTAGCGCCACCTGTGTAGGCGAAAAGGTTAAGTACCTTTACTGGGCGATTCTTTTCTTTTATTTCCTTATTTATAATAGAAGAAAACCAATCCCAGTTTACAGCCTGCTCAGGGAAGAGGCCTGTATGCTTAAATGCAAAAGGCTTTAGGTTAAATATAAGATTCTTGTTGCAGATAGGATAGCTGATGGTCCACTGCTCTGGTAAATCAAAAAACTCCCACTCGCCACCACCTTTATTTGAACGATGATAATGAGCGTTAAGCTTCTTATAATAAGGAGAGGATTTTTTAGTGTTCCAGATTACCTGTGGATCAGGTCTAAGTAGAACATAATCTCCCCAACGCTCTAGCTTCTCACCAGAGCTACAATCTATTATTTCGTAATCCTTCCAATTATTAGCTGGTTGCATGATTTACTAATGTTACTATGAACAGTAACTATCCTTTCTATATTATATATGTACTTTACAAATGTGTTTGCTTTGACTATTATACTGAAAGATTATTAATCTTCAATGATTTCTAGTTCAAAAAATTCATTTCAACCACAAGATTTAGTTGTTTTTAAAATTGTACTAAATAAAATACAATAATTTTTATCTTTTTCTTGCTAGTATTCCCTTTCTCGTGTATATTATTACTTGCTGTGACATGATAGCTATGAAGCGTGAGGTTGCAACCTAGTTACTCAGGTTGGTTTTCCGTGGAGCGAATGTCAAGTTAGGAAACTGACGACAAGTCACTGTACAACAGAAAACCGTCCGCATTTGCGGAGACGACGTGTGAGAACTTGGTTCGAACTTTGAGTTTTAAACCATGATACACACGGGTAAGTGTACAGTCGCCACTTGTTCGATTTTTCAGAAATTAGAAAAACGAAAAAGGAGGAGACTTTTTTTATGGCAAATCAAGTTATGAGAATCACACTCAAGGCTTATGATCATGAGTTAGTAGATTCATCTGCCAAGAAAATCATCGAGACTGTTAAGAAGAACGGAGCACAGGTTAGTGGTCCTGTACCTCTTCCAACAAAGAAGGAAGTTGTTACAATTCTTAGAGCTGTACATAAGTACAAAGACTCTCGTGAGCAGTTCGAGCAGAGAACTCATAAGAGATTGATTGATGTCATCGACCCAACACAGAAGACTGTTGAGGCACTTTCTAAGTTAGAGATGCCAGCAGGTGTTGAGATCAGCATCAAGAATAAGTAAGAGTTCAACCAATTTTAGTTAACATCCAAGATGGTTTTATATAGAAGCAATAAGATTTCTTAATTTTCTATCTTATTCCACTTATATGACACTGTTCTAGGATGAACGGTTCCGCTACCCCAGTATTAATTAGATGGGCAAGAAGCGTTCCGCTGTAGAAAATGGAGGTAAGAAAAATGAAGAAAGCTATTTTAGCTACAAAGGTCGGAATGACTCAGGTCTTCAATGAAGGCGGCGAGCTTATTCCTGTAACTGTACTTTCTGCTGGTCCATGTGTTGTTACACAGATCAAGACAGTAGAGAACGACGGTTACGATGCAGTTCAGGTTGGCTTTGTTGACAAGAAGGTTAAGCTTGTTAATAAGGATGCTAACGGACGCAAAGAAATCATTCATCGCAATGGCGTAAACAAGCCAGAGAAGGGTCACTTCGATAAGGCTGGTGTTGAGCCAAAGAGATTTGTTAGAGAGTTCAGATTTGATAATTGTGCAGATTATGCGCTCGCTCAGGAAATCAAGGCTGATATCTTTGAGGCTGGTGACAAGGTTGATGCAACAGCTACTTCAAAGGGTAAGGGATTCCAGGGCGCTATCAAGAGATTAGGTCAGCACAGAGGACCTATGGCTCATGGTTCTAAGTTCCACAGACATCAGGGTTCAAATGGTGCATGTTCATCACCTAGCCGTGTATTCAAGGGCAAGGGTATGCCTGGTCAGATGGGCGGAACAAGAGTTACAATCCAGAATCTTGAGATTGTACGTGTTGACGTTGAAAACAATCTGCTTTTAGTAAAGGGTGCTGTTCCAGGACCAAAGAAGTCTCTTGTAACAATTAAAGAGTCAGTTAAAGCAGGAAAGTAATCTTACGATAGGAAAGGAGGAACTTAGCGATGGCTAAAGTATCCGTATATAATATGGAAGGCAAAGAAGTTGGCACCATGGATCTTAACGACAGCATCTTCGCAGTTGAGATTAATGAGCACTTAGTTCACATGGCAGTTGTCCAGCAGCTTGCAAATAACCGTCAGGGAACACAGAAGGCTAAGACACGTTCTGAGGTTTCAGGTGGTGGTAGAAAACCTTGGAGACAGAAGGGAACAGGTCATGCAAGACAGGGTTCTACAAGATCTCCACAGTGGACAGGTGGTGGCGTAGTATTCGCTCCAACACCAAGAGATTATTCATTCAAGCTTAACAAGAAGGAGAAGAGAGCAGCTCTTAAGTCTGCACTTACTTCAGTTGTTAATGAGAACAAGTTCATCGTTGTTGATGAGTTAAAGCTTGATGCTATTAAGACAAAGGATTTCGCAAAGGTACTTACAAACCTTAACGTTGAGAAGGCTCTTGTAGTTCTTGATTCTAATGATAAGAACGTAGTTATGTCTGCAAAGAACATTCCTACAGTTAAGACAGCTCTTACAAATACAATCAACGTATATGACATCCTTAAGTACAACACAGTAGTTGTTACAAAGGCTGCTGTTGATCAGATTCAGGAGGTGTATGCATAATGGCAAACGTACAATATTATGACGTAATCCTTAAGCCTGTAATCACAGAGAAGTCTATGAACGCTATGGCTGAGAAGAAATACACATTCCTTGTTCATCCAGAAGCTAACAAGACTATGATTAAGGAAGCTGTTGAGAAGATGTTCGACGGAGTTAAGGTTGCTTCAGTTAACACAATGAACGCTGATGGCAAGACAAAGAGACGTGGAATGACTTACGGAAAGACAGCAAAGACAAAGAAGGCTATCGTTCAGCTTACAGCTGATAGCAAAGACATCGAGATTTTCTCAGGTCTTTAAAATAATTTAATGTATGCGCAGTCGAGCGCGATAATAAACGAGTTTTTGAAAGGAGAAAAGAAATGGGAATTAAGACATATAACCCATATACACCTTCGAGAAGAAATATGACTGGTTCTGATTTCGCTGAGATCACAAAGAACTCACCAGAGAAGTCACTTGTTGTTTCACTTAAGAAGCACGCTGGTCGTAACAATCAGGGTAAGATTACCGTTAGACATCATGGTGGCGGTAACAGACAAAAATATAGACTTATTGATTTCAAGAGAAATAAGGATGGAATTCCTGCAAAGGTTATTGGTATCGAGTACGATCCAAACAGAACAGCTAACATCGCTCTTATCTGCTACGCAGACGGCGAGAAGGCTTACATCCTTGCTCCAGCTGGTCTTACAGACGGCATGACAGTTATGAACGGTGCTGACGCTGAAGTTAGAGTTGGTAACTGCTTACCACTTGAGAAGATTCCAGTTGGTACACTTATTCACAATGTTGAGCTTTATCCAGGTCGTGGCGGACAGCTCGTTCGTTCAGCTGGTAACTCAGCACAGCTCATGGCTAAGGAAGGAAAGTATGCAACACTTCGTCTTCCTTCAGGCGAAATGAGAATGGTACCTCTTAACTGCCGCGCATCTATCGGTGTAATCGGTAACGGTGATCACAACCTTGTTAAGATCGGTAAAGCTGGTCGTAAGAGACACATGGGTATCAGACCTACAGTTCGTGGTTCTGTTATGAACCCTAATGACCATCCACATGGTGGTGGTGAGGGCCGCGCTCCTATCGGACGTCCAGGTCCATGCACACCTTGGGGCAAGCCAGCTCTTGGTCTCAAGACAAGAAAGAAGCACAAGCAGTCTAACAAGCTCATCGTAAGAAGACGCGATGGTAGAGCAATCAAATAAGGAGGATACACATGGCACGTTCATTAAAAAAAGGACCATTTGCTGATGCAAGCTTATTAAAGAAGGTTGATGCTATGAACGCTAGCGGCGACAAGTCAGTTATCAAGACATGGTCACGTCGTTCTACAATCTTCCCACAGATGGTTGGACATACAATTGCAGTACATGACGGAAGAAAGCACGTTCCAGTATATGTCACAGAAGACATGGTTGGACACAAGCTTGGAGAGTTCGTTGCTACAAGAACCTACAGAGGTCACGGCAAGGACGAGAAGAAGTCAAAGGTACGCTAATTAACAGAAAGGAGTTTTAATCATGGCTAAGGGACATAGATCTCAAATTAAACGTGAGAGAAACGATGTAAAGGATACAAGACCTTCAGCAAAGTTATCTTATGCTAGAATGTCAGTTCAGAAGGCTTGTTTCGTACTTGATGCCATTCGTGGTAAGGATGTTGATACAGCTCTTGCTATCGTAATGTACAATCCAAGATACGCTTCAAGTGTTATAGAGAAATTACTTAAGTCTGCTATTGCAAACGCTGAGAACAATAACGGCTTAGATCGCAAGGACCTTGTAGTAGCTGAGTGCTATGCAAACAAGGGACCTACAATGAAGAGAATTAGACCAAGAGCACAGGGTAGAGCTTACAGAATCGAGAAGAGAATGAGCCACCTCACAATCGTGCTTGATCAGAAAAATTAAGGAGGCAAAACATGGGACAGAAAGTTAATCCTCATGGCTTAAGAGTCGGTGTTATTAAGGACTGGGATTCTAAGTGGTATGCTGAGGGCGAGAACTTCTCAGACTACTTAGTTGAAGACTATAATATCAGAAAATTTCTTAAGAAGAAGCTTTACGCTGCAGGCGTTTCTAAGATCGAAATCGAGCGTGCTGCTGGTAGAGTAAAGGTAACTGTTTATACAGCAAAGCCAGGCGTTGTTATCGGTAAGGGCGGCGCTGAGATCGACAAGATTAAGAGTGAGCTCCAGAAGCAGACAAGCGATAAGCTTGTTGTAGATATCAAGGAGATCAAGAGACCAGATCGTGATGCACAGCTTGTTGCTGAGAACATCGCAGGTCAGCTTGAGAACCGTGTATCATTCCGTAGAGCTATGAAGTCTTGCATGGGTCGCGCTATGAAGACTGGTATCAAGGGTATCAAGACAAGCTGTTCAGGACGTCTTGGTGGTGCTGATATGGCTCGTTCAGAGTCTTACAATGAAGGTACTATTCCACTTCAGACACTCCGTGCTGATATCGATTATGGATTCGCTGAGGCTGACACTACTTATGGTAAGGTTGGTGTAAAGGTATGGATCTATAAGGGTGAAGTACTTCCAAAGAAGAAGAATGTGGAAGGAGGAGCTCAATAATATGTTAATGCCAAAGAGAGCGAAGCACAGAAAGCAGTTCCGTGGGAACATGGCTGGAAAAGCTTCAAGAGGAAATAAGATTGCATACGGTGAGTTTGGTATCGTTGCAATGGAGCCAGCTTGGATTAAGTCAAATCAGATCGAGGCTGCTCGTATCGCTATGACACGTTACATTAAGCGTGGTGGTAAAGTTTGGATCAAGATTTTCCCAGACAAGCCAGTTACTGCAAAGCCTGCTGAAACTCGAATGGGTTCAGGTAAGGGTACACTTGAATATTGGGTAGCTGTTGTTAAGCCGGGCCGTGTATTATTCGAGATCTCAGGAGTATCTGAGGAAGTTGCTAGAGAAGCACTTCGTCTCGCTACACATAAACTTCCTTGCAAGTGCAAGATAGTTTCCCGTGAGGATTTAGAAGGCGGTGAAGCATAATGAAGAATACAAAGTACGTAGAAGATTTAAAGAACACTTCAGTAGCAGAGCTTAATGCTCAGCTCGTAGAAGCTAAAAAAGAACTTTTCAACTTAAGATTCCAGAATGCTACAAACCAGTTAGATAACACAGCAAGAATTCGCGAAGTTCGCCGTAACATCGCTCGTATTCAGACTGTTATCACAGAAGCTGAGAAGAATGCGTAATAACGAAGAATCTTAATTATTTGAAAGGAGATCAAAGACGTGGAAAGAAACTTAAGAAAAACACGTACAGGTGTTGTTGTAAGCGACAAGATGGATAAGACAATCGTTGTTGCAATCCGTGACAATGTAAAGCATCCACTTTACAACAAGATCGTTAAGAAAACATATAAGCTTAAGGCTCACGATGAGAACGGCGACGCTCACATCGGTGATACAGTAAAGGTTATGGAGACTAGACCACTCTCTAAGGATAAGAGATGGAGACTTGTTGAAGTAATCGAGAGAGCAAAATAATTAAAGGAGGCTACTATAATGGTACAACAGGAAAGTAGATTAAAGGTAGCCGATAATACTGGAGCAAAGGAAATCCTTGTTATCCGTGTTATGGGTGGATCTACAAGAAGATATGCCAACATTGGCGACGTAATTACTGCTACCGTTAAAGATGCAACACCAGGTGGCGTTGTAAAGAAGGGTGACGTTGTTAAGGCAGTAGTTGTTCGTTCAGTAAAGGGTGCCCGTCGTAAAGATGGTTCTTATATCAAGTTTGATGAAAATGCTGCAGTCATCATCAAAGATGACAAGACTCCAAGAGGAACTCGTATTTTTGGACCTGTAGCTAGAGAGCTTCGTGAGAAGCAGTTCATGAAGATTGTTTCTCTCGCTCCAGAAGTATTGTAGGAGGAAGAGTAGATGGCAACAATGAAAATTAAAAAGGGCGATACTGTTCGTGTCATCGCTGGTGGCGATGTTAACAACGAAGGTAAGGTTATCGCAGTAGATAAGAAGAATAACACCGTTACAGTTGAAGGTGTTAACATGGTTAAGCGTCATGTTAAGCCTAGCATGGCTAACCAGGCAGGCGGTATCATCGAGCAGGAAGCTCCTATCGATGCTTCAAATGTTATGTTACTTCATAACGGTCAGCCTACACGCGTTGGCTTCAAGATGGACGGAGATAAGAAAGTCCGTTTCGCTAAGAAGACTGGCGAAGTGATTGACTAATTGAAGAAAGGAGAACAGTTCGTTGAGTAGATTAAAAGATCAGTATCTTAATGATATCGTACCAGCAATGGTAGAGAAGTTTGGATACAAGAATATTATGGAAGTTCCTAAGATCGAAAAGATCGTTGTCAACATGGGTGTTGGCGAAGCAAAGGACAACGCAAAGCTTCTTGAGTCTGCAGTCAAGGATATGGAAATGATTACAGGCCAGAAGGCAGTTACAACAAAGGCTAAGAATTCAGTTGCTAACTTCAAGATTCGTGAAGGTATGGCAATCGGATGTAAGACTACACTTCGTGGAGAGAAGATGTATGAGTTCGCAGATCGTCTCATCAACCTTGCACTTCCACGTGTACGTGACTTTAGAGGTGTAAATCCTAATTCCTTTGATGGTAGAGGTAATTATGCACTTGGTATCAAGGAGCAGATTATCTTCCCAGAAATCGAGTACGATAAGATCGACAAGACTCGTGGTATGGATATCATCTTTGTAACTACAGCTAAGACAGATGAAGAGGCTAGAGAATTACTTCGTTTATTCAACATGCCTTTCGCTAAGGAAGCATAGGAGGAAAGTTATGGCAAAGAAGTCAATGAAAGTTAAGCAGCAGCGCAAGGCTAAGTTTTCTACACAGGAATACAGCCGCTGCAAAATCTGCGGTCGTCCACATGCATACCTTAGAAAGTATGGTATTTGTAGAGTATGTTTCCGTGAGTTAGCTTACAAGGGTCAGATCCCAGGCGTTAAGAAAGCTTCATGGTAAGATAACGAACACAGATTGAAAATTAGGAGGAAATTGCATCATGACAATGAGTGATCCAATAGCAGATATGCTTACAAGAATCCGTAATGCAAATACTGCAAAACATGATACAGTAGATGTTCCTGCATCAAAGATTAAGGTTGCAATTGCAGACATTCTTGTTGATGAAGGATTTATCACAAAGTATGACATCGTTGATAATGGTAACTTCAAGGATATCCGTGTTACATTAAAGTACGGTGCAAACAAGAACGAGAAGATTATTTCTGGTATTAAGAGAATCTCTAAGCCAGGTCTTCGTATTTATGCTGGTAAGGACGATATCCCATACGTTTTAGGTGGACTTGGTATCGCTATCCTTTCTACAAACAAGGGCATCATCACAGACAAGGAAGCTCGTAAGCTTCAGGTTGGTGGCGAAGTTCTTGCATATGTTTGGTAATCATTTCCAGACATTAAGTAACTAATTACCTAAAAGTATAACCCGGTTATAGAAGCCGGACATACTATCATATTTAAGGAGGTACGGGCATGTCACGTATAGGAAGAATGCCAATCGCAGTTCCAGCTGGAGTTACAGTTGAGATTGCAGAAAATAATCATGTGACTGTAAAAGGTCCTAAGGGTACTCTTGAGAGAACACTTCCATCTGAGATGGATATCAAGCTTGAGGGTGCAGAAGTTGTTGTTACTAGACCTAATGATTTAAAGAAGATGAAGTCTTTACATGGTCTTACAAGAACACTTATCAACAACATGGTTGTTGGTGTTACAACAGGCTATGAGAAGACTCTTGAAGTTAACGGTGTAGGTTACAGAGCATCAAAGGCTGGTAAGAAGCTTACTCTTAACCTTGGTTACTCTCACCCAGTAGAGATGGAAGATCCAGAGGGTATTGAGTCAACTGTTGACGGAAATAAAATTATCATCAAGGGTATCGACAAGGAAAAGGTTGGACAGTACGCTGCCAACATTAGAGATAAGAGAAGACCTGAGCCATATAAGGGTAAGGGTATTAAGTACGCTGATGAAGTTATTAGACGTAAAGTCGGTAAGACCGGTAAGAAATAGTAAAGGAGTGAATGTAAAATGGTAAGTAAGAAATCTAGACAAGTAGTTCGCCAGACAAAGCATAGAAGACTTCGTAACACTCTAGCCGGTACAGCAGAAAGACCACGTCTTGCAGTGTTCAGAAGCAACAATCACATGTATGTTCAGGTTATTGATGATACATGCGGAAATACACTCGTTTCAGCATCTACTCTTGACGCAGACGTTAAGGCAGATCTTGCAAAGACAAATAACGTAGAAGCTGCTTCAAAGCTTGGTACAGTTATTGCTAAGAAGGCACAGGAAAAGGGAATCAAGGAAGTCGTATTTGACAGAGGTGGTTACATTTATGCCGGCAAGGTTGCAGCTTTAGCAGATGCAGCTAGAGAAGCTGGATTAGAATTCTAGGAGGAGAACACATGAAACGTGAAATCATTGACGCTAGCCAGTTAGAGTTAACTGAGCAGGTTGTAGAAATTAAGCGTGTAACAAAGGTTGTTAAAGGTGGACGTAACATGCGTTTCACAGCTCTTGTTGTAGTAGGCGATAAGAACGGACACGTTGGCGCTGGACTTGGCAAAGCAGCTGAAATCCCTGAAGCTATCCGCAAGGGCAAGGAAGATGCTATGAAGAAGCTTATTACAGTTAAGCTTGATAACAACCACAGTATTACACATGACATCCAGGGCAAGCACACTGGTGCTTCTGTACTTCTTAAGAAGGCTCCAGAAGGTACTGGTATCATCGCTGGTGGTCCAGCACGTGCCGTATGTGAGCTTGCAGGTATCGGAAACATCCGTACAAAGTCACTTGGATCATCAAATAAGCAGAACGTTGTTCTTGCTACTATCGAGGGACTTAGAGCTCTTAAGTCGCCTGAGGAAGTAGCTAAGGCTCGTGGCAAGAAGGTTGAAGACATTCTTGCTTAAGGAGGAAAGTAAAATGGCAGAGAAGAAGTTAAGAGTAACACTCGTAAAGTCTACAATCGGTGCTGTTCCTAAGAACAAGAAGACTGTAGAAGCACTTGGCCTTAGAAAGGTCAATAAGACTGTTGAGCTTCCTGACAACGACAGCGTTCGCGGAATGCTTAGAATGGTCAATCACTTAGTAAAAGTTGAAGAAATTTAATAGAAGGAGGTGCCATAATGGATTTATCTAACTTACAGCCAGCAGAAGGCTCAAAGCACAGCGATAATTTCAGAAGAGGCCGTGGTCACGGTTCAGGAAATGGCAAGACTGCTGGTAAGGGTCATAAGGGACAGAAGGCTCGTTCTGGCGGAAGCATTAGACTTGGATTCGAAGGTGGACAGATGCCTTTATACAGACGTCTTCCTAAGCGTGGTTTTAAGAATAGAAATACAAAGGAAATCGTTGGTATCAATGTTTCTTATTTAGAGAGATTTGATAATGGTGCTACTGTAACTGTTGATACTCTCATCGAGAGCGGTATCATCAAGAACCCTCGCGATGGCGTTAAGATTCTTGGCGGCGGCGAGCTTACAAAGAAGCTCAACGTTCAGGCTAATGCATTCAGTGCTAGCGCAAAGGAGAAGATTGAGGCCTTAGGCGGAACAGTAGAGGTGATCTAATGTTTCAGACACTTCGAGATGCTTTCAAAATTAAAGATTTAAGAAGACGCATAGGCTTTACAATATTTATGCTTGTTATCGTCCGTCTTGGAAGCTTGCTTCCAACTCCGGGCGTTAACGGAAGCCTTGTGGCTAGCTATTTCAAGGAAAATAGCAATACAGGATTGAATTTCTTTGATTCAATCACTGGTGGTTCTTTCTCATCAATGTCAGTATTTGCATTGAATATCACACCATACATTACTTCTTCTATCATTATGCAGCTTCTTACTATAGCTTTTCCAAAGCTTGAAGAGATGCAGCGTGATGGTGAAGCAGGCAGAAAGAAGATGACACAGATTACTCGTTATCTTACTGTTGCTTTAGCTTTGGGTGAATCAATTGCTATGGCTATCGCATTTGGAAAGAGTGGCTATCTTTTAAAGTTTAGTCCATTATATGTAATCTTAGTAGTAGCATCTCTTACAGCTGGTTCAGCAGTGTTAATGTGGATCGGTGAGAGAATCACTGAAAAGGGTATCGGAAATGGTATTTCTATTGTTCTTACAATTAATATCATCAGCCGTATCCCAGCTGATTTAGAGGCTCTCTATACTCAGTACATGAAGGATAAGACAATTCCAAAGGCAACTTTGGCAGCAGTTATTATCGCAGCTGTAATTATTCTTATCGTTGTATTTGTAGTAATCTTACAGAGCGCTGAGAGACGTATTCCAGTTCAGTACTCAAATAAGATTCAGGGCCGCAGACAGGTTGGCGGTAACTCATCTGTTATTCCTATGAAGGTTAATACAGCTGGTGTTATCCCAGTCATTTTTGCTCAGTCTTTACTTCAGACACCAATCATGATTGTTACAATGTTTAACAAGAATTTGACAGGTGTTTGGGCTAAGATTCTTAATGTTATGAATCAGAAAAATTGGTTCGATCCTACAAACTGGTTTAATTCAATCGGAGCAATTGTTTATATTCTCTTAATCATTGGATTTGCTTATTTCTATACAGAGATAACATTTAATCCACTTGAAATTGCAGAGAACTTAAAGCGCTCGGGCGGATTTATTCCTGGTATCAGACCTGGTAAGCCAACTTCAGATTATCTTGCAGCTATTCTTAAGCATGTAATCTTTATTGGTGCAATTGGTCTTTCAATCGTAGCATTGCTTCCAATCGTATTTGACGGTTTACTTGGCACAGATGTTTCATTCGGTGGCACATCAATTATCATTATTGTTGGTGTTATCATTGAGACATTAAAGCAAGTTGAGTCACAGATGATGGTTCGTAATTACAAAGGATTTTTAAATGACTAATAGTCATTAATGCATCTAAGGAGATACGTGGGTTATACCGCGTATCTCTTAAGGTGTTTTTAAGAGAATATTTTTAACGTAAATAACGCAGGAGGTTTTTTACATTATGAAGATTATTATGTTAGGTGCACCTGGTGCAGGCAAAGGAACTCAGGCAAAGCAGATTGCAGCTAAGTATTCTATTCCTCACATCTCTACAGGTGATATATTTCGCGCTAATATAAAGAACGGTACAGAGCTTGGCAAAAAAGCAAAGGAATACATGGATCAAGGTTTGCTTGTTCCAGATGAACTTACATGTGATCTTGTAATGGACCGCATTGCACAGGATGACGCGAAAAATGGATTTGTATTAGATGGTTTCCCAAGAACAATTCCACAGGCAGAAGCTCTTGACGCAGCTCTTACAAAGATCGGACAGTCAATGGACTATGCAATTGATGTAGATGTTCCAGATGAGAATATCATCAACAGAATGTCAGGTCGTAGAGCTTGCCTTAACTGTGGTGCTACATATCACATCGTTTCTATTCCACCTAAGAAAGAGGGCATTTGCGATTCATGTGGTAGCGCTCTTGTTTTAAGAGATGATGACAAGCCAGAGACAGTTAAGAAGAGACTTGATGTATATCATGATCAGACTCAGCCACTTATTGATTATTACAAAGGTAAGGGTATTCTTAAATCTGTTAGTGGTACACAGCCAATGGAAAAGGTTTTTGAGGATATCACAGCTATATTAGGAGCTTAGGATGTCAGAAGCAATTACTATTAAAACTGAAGAAGAAATTCAATTGATGCGTGAGGCAGGCAAGATTCTTGCTCAGGTTCACGAGACTCTTGCAAAAGAGATTCATGAAGGAATGTCTACATTAGATGTAGACAGACTCGGGGAAGAAGTTATTCGAAGCTTTGGCTGTGAGCCAAACTTTAAAGGCCTATATGGTTATCCTGCCAGCGTATGTGTTTCTGTAAATGATGAAGTTGTTCACGGTATACCTACTGCTGATCACATTCTTGTAAATGGAGATATTGTTAGTTTGGATACTGGCGTTCTCTACAAGGGATATCATTCAGATGCTGCTAGAACAGTTGGCGTAGGAGAGATTTCTGAAGAGGCAAGACTTCTTATAGAAAGAACTCGTCAGTCCTTCTTCCAGGGTATGAAATATGCAAAGGCCGGCAATCACCTTTACGATATATCAGGAGCAATTGGAGATTATGCTGAGAGCTTCGGATATGGAGTTGTTAGGGATTTGGTTGGACACGGCATTGGAAAGTCATTACACGAGGCTCCAGAGATTCCAAACTTTAGAAGAAAGTTCAGAAAAGGACCAAAGCTTTTAAAGGGAATGACATTAGCGGTTGAGCCAATGATTAACGCTGGAAGCTATGATGTTGCTTGGATGGATGATGAGTGGACAGTTGTAACAATGGATGAATCATTATCGGCTCATTATGAAAATACAATTGTTATTACAGATGGTGCTCCAGAGATTTTAACATTGACACCTTCTGAGCTTGCTAATCCGGAGGGAAATACATGGATTTAATGCTTGCTACTTCTAAGGCTGGCCACGATAAGAAAAAAGTATATGTAGTTATTGATGAGGTTGAAGATTATTTCATACTTGCCAATGGAACTACAAAGACGGTTGCCAAGCCTAAGAAAAAGAAAAAAATTCATTTACAGCTAATAAAAAATATTCCATCAGATGTGCTTGACGAGATAAAAGACATTACAGCACTTGATGATATTTCAATTAAAAGAATTCTTAAAAGTTATAATAGGAGGAACAAAGATGTCTAAGGCAGATGTTATTGAAGTAGAGGGAGTAGTTGTTGAGAAACTTCCAAATGCAATGTTTAAGGTAGAGCTTGAAAATGGTCACCAGATTCTTGCTCATATCAGTGGTAAGTTAAGACAGAACTACATTCGTATCTTACCTGGTGATAAGGTAACAATCGAGATGAGTCCTTATGATCTTTCTAAGGGAAGAATTATTTGGAGAGATAAATAAATTTTTGTTGACATACACGAAAACGCCCGCTATACTATTAAACGGACGTTTTTAGAATGTTCAAATTATAGATTGACCACAACATTTGAAAAAAGGGCATGGAAAGGAGGAAAATCGTGAAAGTAAGATCTTCTGTAAAGCCTATGTGCGAGAAGTGCAAGGTCATCAAAAGAAAGGGTAGCATTCGTATTATTTGCGAGAACCCAAAGCATAAGCAGCGTCAGGGTTAATTTCTGAGCAGCTTATTTAGCATTTATTATGTGCGGCTGCAGTCTAAAGTGTATCTAATTTAGACTGTTCATAATAAAAATGGCCTATCATACCGAGGCCAAACAGGACAAGATATGGGCGTACACACATTTCAGGCCGATTTATCGGAGCTGTACTTTCTATATCGATTATTAATTGTAGAAATATTTATGGAGGTGTAAACACACATGGCTCGTATTGCAGGTGTAGATTTACCAAGAGACAAGAGAATTGAAATTGGTTTAACTTACATTTACGGAATTGGTAGAGTAAGCTCAAACAAGGTTCTTGAGGCAGCTGGTGTTGATCCTAACACACGTGTCAAGGACTTAACTGATGAAGAAGTTAAGAAGATTAGCACAGTTATCGATGAGACATTAACTGTTGAAGGTGATCTTAGAAGAGAAGTTGCTCTTGACATCAAGAGACTTCAGGAAATCGGATGCTATAGAGGAATCCGTCACAGAAAGGGTCTTCCTGTTCGTGGACAGAAGACTAAGACAAACGCTCGTACTCGCAAGGGTCCAAAGCGTACAGTAGCAAATAAGAAGAAGTAATTTATTCAATAGAAAGAAAGTAGGTTAGTTTAATTATGGCTAAAGTTGCAAAGAAGACAACAAAAAAGCGTGTAAAGAAAAACGTTGAACACGGACAGGTACATGTTCAGGCATCTTTCAATAATACTATCGTAACTATTACAGATGCTCAGGGTAATGCTCTTTCATGGGCAAGTGCTGGTGGTCTAGGATTTAGAGGTTCAAGGAAATCTACTCCTTATGCTGCACAGATGGCAGCAGAGACAGCAGTTAAGGCTGCATTAGTTCACGGATTAAAGAGTGTAGATGTATTCGTAAAGGGACCAGGTTCAGGACGTGAGGCAGCAATCAGAGCGATTGACGCTAACGGCGTTCAGGTTCTTACAATCAAGGATGTTACTCCAGTTCCACATAACGGATGTCGTCCACCAAAGCGTAGAAGAGTCTAATTAGGAGGAAAATCTAATGGCAGTTAATAAGACACCAGTTCTTAAAAGATGTAGATCTCTTGATTTAGATCCTACATTTTTAGGATATGATAAAAAGTCACATAGACAGAAGAATAGAGGAAGAGGCAAGAAGTCTGAGTACGCTCTTCAGCTTCAGGAGAAGCAGAAGGCTAAGTTCATCTATGGCGTACTTGAGAAGCCTTTCCGTAATTATTATGAGAAGGCTGACCGTCAGAAGGGTATGACAGGTGAAAACCTTATGACAATGCTTGAGAGCCGTCTTGATAACGTAGTATTCCGTATGGGATTCGCTCGTACAAGAAAAGAAGCTCGTCAGGTTGTTGATCACAAGATGTTCCTTGTAAACGGCAAGCCAGTTAACATTCCTTCATACCTTGTAAAGGCTGGAGATGTTATTGAGGTTCGCGAGAAGTCAAAGAGCCTTCAGAGATTTAAGGACATTACAGAAATCACAGCAGGCAGAACAACTCCTGAGTGGGTTGACGTTGATGCTGAGAACCTTAAGGGTACAGTTAAGGAGCTTCCTAATAGAGAGCAGATTGATGTTCCTGTAGACGAGATGCTTATCGTCGAGTTATATTCAAAATAATAAATTTTAGTAGATGTTTACAAAAAGCACTTATACAAGCTTGCTTGTATAAGTGCGATTTGTTACAATTTTACTATGCGGCAATGAGCAATTTAGCAGGATATTTTAGAATATTCTGTTTTTTAGAGTCTATTACATTATATTAAGGAGGCAATGTAGTGTTAAATTTTGAAAACCCAAACATTGAAATCGTAGAGATTTCTGAGGACAAAAAATACGGCAGATTTGTTGTAGAACCTCTTGAGAGAGGATATGGTATAACACTTGGTAATTCTCTTCGTAGAATTATGCTTTCATCTCTGCCAGGAGCTGCAGTTAGCCAGATTAAGATCGAGGGTGTTCTTCATGAATTTAGCGCCATTCCAGGTGTTAAGGAAGATGTTACTGAGATCGTTATGAATATCAAGGAGCTTGCTATTAGAAATAACAGTAGCTCTGATGAACCTAAGACAGCATATATTGAGTTCGAAGGTGAGGGAGTTGTAACAGCTGCTGATATCCAGGTAGATTCAGATATCGAGATTATTAACCCAGATTTAGTTATTGCACACCTTAATGGTGGTAATGATTGCAAGCTTTACATGGAGCTTACTATCACAAAGAATCGTGGTTATATCTCTGCAGATAAGAACAAGACTCCAGATACTCCAATCGGCAAGATTGCAGTTGATTCAATTTACACACCAGTTGAGCGTGTAAACATGACAGTAGAAGACACTCGTGTAGGCCAGGTAACAGATTACGATAAGCTTACACTTGATGTATATACAAATGGCACAATGGGTCCTGATGAGGCTGTTTCTATGGCTGCTAAGGTACTCAGCGAGCATTTAAATCTTTTTGTTAATCTTTCAGAGGCAGCACAGGATCTTTCAGTTATCGCTGACAAGCCAGATGATACAACAGGTAAGACTCTTGAGATGAGCATTGATGAGCTTGAGCTTTCAGTTCGTTCATACAACTGCTTAAAGAGAGCTGGTATCAACACTGTTGCTGAGCTTTGCGACAAGTCACCTGATGATATGATGAAGGTACGTAACCTTGGTCGCAAGTCTATGGAAGAAGTAGAGCAGAAGCTTAGCGAGCTTGGTCTTTCACTTAGAATGGTAGAGGACTAAATCGCCTAATATAGTTACAGGAAATAATACGTGGAGGGTAAGACCGATGAGCACATCTGCGTAAGCCTTTCCATAATCAAGTTACGGGATAAGACCGATGAGCACCTGTGACGCCAGTTATTAAGGAGAAAAGAAATGGCAAAGTACAGAAAGTTAAGCAGAACATCTTCACAGAGAAAAGCACTTTTAAGAAATCAGGTAACTGAGCTTCTTTATCACGGCAAGATCGTTACAACTGAGGCTAAGGCTAAGGAAGTAAAGAAGATTGCTGAGCACATCATTACACTTGGTGTAAAGGAAAAGGATAACTTCGAGGAAGTTACAGTTCAGGCAAAGGTTGCTCGTAAAGATAAAGATGGTAAGAGAGTAAAGGAAGTTGTTGATGGCAAGAAGGTTACTGTATACGATACAGTAGACAAGAAGATCAAGAAGGATTCAGCTTCTAGACTTCACGCTCGTCGTCAGATGATGCAGGTTCTTTACACTCCAACAGCTAAGGGCGACAAGAAGAGCCAGTCACACAAGGTAGATATGGCAAACTTCGTATTCGATGAGATCGCTCCAAAGTATGTTGATCGCAAGGGTGGTTACACACGTATCGTTAAGATCGGACCACGTAAGGGCGATGCAGCTATGGAAGTTGTTCTTGAGTTAGTATAATAAATATTGACTTATTTCCCAGGACTTATGTCCTGGGATTTTTTTTATTCTATTATGATTAAAAATAAGTATTTTTTATTAGTAGATTGTTGTATTATGAGCATAAGAGGGTTAAATAATTATTAAAGGACAAGAGGAATATTATGGCAAGAACTTCAATTACTAAAATGACAGAGGGCAATCCACTATCTTTAATTCTTGGCTTTTCAATCCCTATGTTGGCTGGACTATTATTCCAGCAAATGTATAATCTGGTGGATACAATAATTGTAGGTCAGACCCTTGGCGATAGTGCGCTGGCAGCAGTTGGTTCTACAGGTTCAATCAACTTTTTAATTAATGGCTTTTGTATGGGTATGTGCTCTGGATTTGCCATACCTGTTGCACAGAGATTTGGTGCAGAGAGCTACGATTCAATGAGAAAGTTCGTTGGAAATTCAATAATACTTTCAGTTATTTTTTCAGCAGTAATTACTACAATAGTTAGTATTTATTGTTATCAGATACTGGCAATTATGAGGACTCCTGATGATATTATTGACTTAGCCTATTCTTATATTTCGATAATATTCTTTGGAATACCAGTCACCTTCCTTTATAATTTGACGGCGGGTATAATCAGATCTCTCGGTGATAGCAAAACACCCACATACTTTTTGATTATGGCTGCTGGTATCAATATAGTACTTGATATAGTTTTTATTATCGTATTAAAAACTAGTGTAAATGGCCCAGCTCTTGCTACTGTTATATCTCAATTAATAGCAGGTTTAAGCTGTGTCATATATATGAAGCTTAAATTTCCAATTTTAAAGATGAAAAAAACGGATTTAAAGCTTGGACCACATCATTGTAATGTACTTGTTACAATGGGCATTCCTTTTGGATTACAGTACTCTATTACTGCTATAGGCTCTGTAATTTTACAGACTGCAGTCAATGGACTGGGCACAATTGCGGTAGCCTCAATGACAGCCGGAGCCAAGGTATCTATGTTTGTAGTTTGCCCATTTGATGCACTGGGCGGAACAATGGCAACCTACGCAGGACAAAATGTTGGAGCTAAAAATATACCTAGAGTGAAAAAAGGTGTGTGGACAGCTCAGATGCTTGGTACAATTTATGCTGTATTTATCCTTATAGTATTATTTTTCGCTGGAAAATATTTGCTTAGGATGTTTACAGATACATCGGTTGTAATTGATCAGGCAAGGATGTTTTTGCTTGCTAATGCAGTTACATATACTTTGCTTGCAGCTGTTAACATATTTAGATTTGCAATACAGGGCATGGGATATTCTGGATTTGCTATCTATTCAGGTGTGATGGAGATGGTGGCAAGAATACTTGTGGCATTTACATTAGTACCAATGATTGGATACGCAGGAGCTATATGGGCGAGCCCTGTTGCTTGGTTATTTGCAGTATTCTTCCTCATTCCAGGATTCTATTCTTGCTGTAGAAAGCTTGAGTATAAATTCTGTGAGGAAAACTGCCATCATCTATAGAGTAGGACAGTTTTATAAATTATTAAAATCAAGAGCTTTACTGCGGGGTGAGGCTCTTTTTTACATTCTCTTTTAATTATTGACTTTAGCCATTAAAAGTGCTAAAGTGTTCACCATAAGCGAAAGAGGAGGAGAAAATATTATGAAGAAATTTCTCGGTTTAGTCACTGCATCAGTTTTGGCTTTTGGTTTAGTTGCATGCGGCACTGATTCAGCTAAGGAACGCACAGAGGCAAATACAGACAGTGCAGCTACAGAGGCTACAGCAGAGTCTACTGATGGTCAGACTTACAAAGTGGGAGTTATTCAGCTTGTACAGCATCCAGCACTTGATGCGGCTACTCAGGGCTTTGAGGATGCTCTTAAGGAAAAGCTTGGGGATAATGTAGAAGTCACAGTTGAGAATGCATCTGGTGATAATGCTACATGTGCTACTATCGCCAATACATTTGTTTCAGACAATGTAGATCTTATCATGGCAAATGCTACACCAGCACTTCAGGCTGCTCAGACAGCTACAAGTGATATCCCAATCGTAGCTACATCTATTACAGATTATGCTACAGCACTTGGAATTAGCGACTGGAAGGGTTCCACAGGAATCAATGTAACAGGTACTTCTGATTTAGCACCACTTGATGGTCAGGCACAGATGCTCAATGAGCTTTTCCCTGATGCTAAGGAAGTTGGAATTATCTATTGCTCAGGTGAGGACAACTCATTATATCAGGCAAACAAGATGACAGAGTACTTAGAGGGTTACGGCTACAATGTTAGCGCATATACATTCTCAGATTCTGCAGATGTATCTACAGTAGTTCAGACTGCCTGTGGTTCATCAGATGTTATCTATGTTCCAACTGATAACGTTGCTGCAAGCTGCGCAGAGACAATCAACAATGTAGCACTTTCAGCAGGTGTTCCAATTGTTGCAGGTGAAGAGGGTATCTGCAAGGGTTGTGGTATCGCTACACTTTCAATTCAATACTATGACATCGGATACGAAGCAGGTCTTATGGCATACGACATCTTAGTTAACGGCGCTGATCCAGCAACACTCGAGATTAAGTATGCAAGCGATTTTACTAAGGAATATAATCCAGTAATTGCTAAGACACTTAATATTGAGTTACCAGACGATTACGTAGCAATCGAGATGGAAGACTAAGAAGATATTTCTTCTACATAAAATATTAAAATGCGGGCAAGGTCATTAACTGACCTTGCTCTTTGGAGTTTAAAATGGGAATCGAAACATTAATAGCAGGAATGCCTGGTACCGTTGCACAGGGTATCATCTATGGAATAATGGCACTGGGTATTTTCATTACATTTAAATTATTGAATTTTGCTGATTTGTCAGTTGATGGCTCGTTTGCTACAGGTGGAGCTGTGGCAGCTATGGTTATCGTATCTGGAAAATCATGGGTATTGGCATTAGTACTTGCTTTTGTGGCAGGTGCATCAGCAGGTTTAATTACAGGTATCCTTCATACAGTGCTTGGTATACCTGATATTTTGGCAGGTATTTTAACACAGTTAGCTCTATATTCTATCAACCTTAGAATTGCTAACAACCAGCCAAATACACCTATTTCAGTTGATAAATATAATTTGGCAGTATCTCTTAGATATAAGGAAGATGCTCTTATTACAGTATTAATATTTGCGGTTATCATTATTGCAATTATGTACTGGTTCTTCGGTACAGAAGTAGGTTCAGCAATCCGTGCCACAGGTACTAATCCAGCTATGGCAAAGGCTCAGGGAATCAATGTTAATTTTATGAAGGCATTGGGCCTTGTTATCTCTAATGCAATTGTTGCCTTTGCAGGTGCTTTATTTGCTCAGTTTAATGGCAATGCTGATGTAAATATGGGCCGTGGCGCTATCGTTATTGGTCTTGCATCAATCATTATTGGTGATGTTCTTTGCAATGCATTATTTAGAAAGAAGAGAAACTTCATTTCTACTCTTTCATTTGTAGTATTTGGTGGTATTCTCTACTATCTGTTTATTGCGATTGTATTGTGGATGAAGATGCCAGCAAACGATATGAAGCTATTTACAGCTATAATTGTTGCTATTTTCCTTGCTGTTCCTTACCTTAAAAATAAGGCAAACAGCTCATTTAGAAAAGCTGCTAGGGAAGGAGGTAAGAACAATGCTTAATGCTATTAACTTACAGAAGACCTTTAACCCAGGCACAATCAATGAAAAGGTTGCATTGGCAGGCGCTACACTTCATCTTGAAGAGGGCGAGTTCTGCACAGTAATCGGAGGAAATGGAGCTGGTAAGTCTACATTTCTTAATGCGGTAGCAGGAGTTTGGCCAGTTGATGGCGGACAGATATTAATTGACGGTACAGATGTTACTGGTCTTCCAGAACATATGAGAGCAAAATATTTAGGTCGTGTATTCCAGGATCCTATGACAGGAACAGCTGCAAGCATGCAGATTGATGAGAATATGGCTCTCGCAGCAAGACGTGGCAAATCAAGAGGCTTAAGCTGGGGCGTTACTAAGTCTGAGCGTGTGAAATATCATGAGATGTTAAAGGAATTGGGACTTGGTCTTGAGGATAGACTTACAGCTAAGGTAGGCTTGTTATCAGGCGGACAGCGCCAGGCCCTTACACTTCTTATGGCTACAATTCAAAAGCCAAAGCTTTTACTTTTGGATGAGCATACAGCAGCCCTTGATCCAAAGACAGCAGCCAAGGTTCTTGAGATAACAGATATGCTTATCAAGGAGCACAATCTTACAGCTATGATGGTTACTCACAACATGCGTGATGCTATCAGATATGGTAACAGACTTATCATGATGAATGAGGGTAGAGTTATCCTTAACATCAGTGGTGAGGAGAAGAAGAAACTTACCATCGAAGACTTGCTTCACAAGTTTGAGGAAGTTTCAGGTGAAGAGTTCACTAACGACACTGAAATATTGTCTAAATAAAACAATATAAACATAGAGCAGCTTGTTATACTTTCAAGTCTAAGCGATTGTTTTTGTTCACTAAAATGTGGACTTGTAGCAACGCTTAGAGCTTGATTGTCACAAGCTGTTTTTTTATAAATTTTTAAAAAAGATTGTTTACCATTAATTTGTATTAAAAATTTATTAAAATCGACATTTTTACACCAATATATGATAAATTAGAATAGACGATTTTAGATAATACGGAGGCAGATGTGAACGATAATAATAACAACCAAAATGGTAATAATAAGAAGAATCATCAGCCATTTTATACATTGGGAATTCTAGTGCTTATAGCACTTTTCTTTACAAGTATGGTGTATAAAGGTGCTTCTTCTAGTTCTTCTCAAGAGATTAAATACTCAGAGTTTTTGAATTTAGTAGAAGAGGACAAGGTTGCTGAAGTCACATTTAAGGACGACTTAATTAATATTACCCTTAAAAAGGGAGAGACTTACGGACTCAGCGATAAAGATGCTGCTTTAATGCAACAGCTTTACGAGTCTACAGGCCAGACAGCTGTGACTAAGCTATACACAGCCTATGTTAGAGATGATGATCTTGTTCCACTTTTAAAGGAACACAAGGTAGAATTCGAGGGTACAGAGGCTGATTCTACAGCAGCT
This sequence comes from Pseudobutyrivibrio sp. AR14, assembly GCF_900101325.1. NCBI lineage: Bacteria > Bacillati > Bacillota > Clostridia > Lachnospirales > Lachnospiraceae > Pseudobutyrivibrio > Pseudobutyrivibrio sp. AR14. Next base: position 48,153 of record NZ_FMUY01000008.1, on the reverse strand, counting down.
ATTATTTACAATATCCTTTCATTCATTCTTCCACTTGTGCTTCTTTGGGTGGTACTTGGATTTTTAATGAGAAAGATGGGCGGAGGCCCTATGGGCGTTGGCAAGTCAAATGCCAAGCTCTACAACATGGAAAAGGCAACAGGCGTTACATTTAAGGATGTTGCCGGACAGGACGAGGCTAAGGAATCAGTGCAGGAGATGGTAGATTTCCTCCACAATCCTAAGAAATACACAGAGATTGGTGCGAAGTTACCAAAGGGAGCACTTCTTGTAGGCCCTCCTGGTACAGGTAAGACTCTTCTTGCAAAGGCAGTTGCTGGTGAGGCGGGAGTACCTTTCTTCTCCCTTGCAGGTTCTGATTTTGTGGAGATGTTCGTAGGTGTTGGTGCATCTAGAGTTCGTGATCTTTTTAAAGAGGCTCAAAAGGTTGCTCCTTGTATTGTATTTATTGATGAGATTGACGCCATCGGTAAGAGCAGAGATGCTCATTACGGCGGCGGTAATGACGAGCGTGAGCAGACACTTAATCAGCTTCTCTCAGAGATGGATGGTTTCGATTCAAACAAGGGTCTTTTGATTCTTGCAGCTACAAATAGACCAGAGGTACTTGATAAGGCACTTCTTCGCCCAGGACGTTTTGATAGACGTATTATTGTAGATAAGCCAGATTAGAAGGGACGTCTTGAAATCCTCAAGGTACATGCCAAGGATGTTAAGATGGATGAGTCGGTAGATTTAGATGCTATGGCCCTTGCTTCAGTTGGATTAGTAGGTTCAGATCTTGCTAATATCATAAATGAGGCAGCAATTTTAGCAGTTAAGGACAAGCGCAAATACGTTAATCAAAAGGATTTATTCGAAGCATTTGAGCTTGTTGCTGTAGGCGGTAAGGAAAAGAAAGACAGAGCTATGAGTGAGAAGGAACGAAAAATTGTTTCTTATCACGAGGTTGGACATGCACTTGTTTCTGCACTTCAAAAAGATGCAGAGCCAGTTCAAAAGATTACAATTGTACCACGTACAATGGGCGCCCTTGGTTATACACTTCAGACTCCTGAGGAGGAGAAGTTCCTTGAGACTAAGGACGAGCTTATAGCTAAGATTGTCACCTATATGGGTGGTCGTGCCGCAGAGGATATCAAGTTTGGCAGCTACACTTCAGGAGCAGCTAATGATATTGAGCAGGCTACTAAAATCGCCAGAGCGATGGTTACACGCTTTGGTATGTCAGAGAAATTTGGAATGATGGGACTTGCTACTGTTGAGAGCCAGTATCTTGATGGAAGAGCATCTCTTATTTGCGGCGATAATACAGCAGCCCAGATTGACGAGGAAGTTCTCAAGATGATTACTGATGCCTATTCCAAGGCAAAAGAGCTTCTTGCAGAAAATATGGAATGTCTCGACAAGATTTCTGAGTATCTCTTTGAGCACGAGACAATTACTGGTAAGGAATTCATGAAGATCTTTAGAGAGATTAAGGGATTGCCTGATCCAGAAGAGGAAAAGGATTCTTCTGAAACTGAAGATGATGAAAAGTCAGTTCCAGAAGAGACAAAAGAGTACAAGAGCATCTTTGATGACAATGATTCAAAAGATGATCATGATAGTATTTTTGATGAGTAATTTATGGTAACAGAAAAAGACCTTAGTAAACTCCCGGATCAACCGGGAGTTTATCTCATGCATGGACGAAATGATGAGATAATTTATGTAGGCAAGGCGCGTTCTCTTAAGAATAGAGTCCGCCAGTATTTTCAGCCTAGTCACGATGAGGGGCTCAAGAAAAAGCAGATGGTGGCAAATATAGACTATTTCGAGTTTATTGTTACAGATTCTGAGCTTGAGGCCCTTATTTTAGAATGCAATCTAATAAAAGAGTACAGGCCGAAATACAATACCATGCTTCGAGACGACAAGACATATCCTTACATCGAAGTCACACTTACAGAGGACTACCCAAGGGTGCTCTTTTCTCGTCGTATGAAAAAGAATGGCAGCAAGTTCTTTGGCCCATTCACTTCTGCAGGGGCGGTACATGATACAGTTGAGCTTGTTCAAAAGCTCTATAAAATTCGCACATGTAACAAGAAATTTCCTGAGAGTTTTGGCAAGGGAAGACCTTGTCTTAACTACCATATTGGCCAGTGCCTTGGAGTTTGTCAGGGCAATGTTTCAAAAGAGGAATATGGTAAAAACGTAGAAAAAGTAATCCAATTTTTAGACGGTGATTACAACGACACTCTAAAAGATTTACAAGAAAAAATGCTTGCGGCTTCTGAGGAGATGGACTTTGAAAAGGCGGCAATCTACAGAGATTTGATTGAGTCTGTAGAGGCCTGTGCTGGAAGACAAAAGGCAACCCAACTGGATGGAGAGGATAGAGATATTATTGCGATGGCAAGGACTGCAGAAGATGCAGTTGTTCAGGTTTTCTTTATCCGTGGCGGCAAGATGATTGGCAGGGAGCATTTCTTTATAAATGTTCGCGTGGATGACAAAAAAGAAGATTTGCTGGAGTATTTCATAAAGGATTATTACACTGGCACTCCATTTATCCCAAGAGAGATTTTTGTACAGTTCGAGATGGATGAAGTGGAGCTTTTGGAAAAATGGCTTACAGACAAAAAAGGTTCTAGGGTTTACATCAGGACGCCTAAGCGAGGAGACAAGGAAAAGCTTGTGGAACTTGCGGCAAAAAATGCCCAGATGGTTTTAGATCAGGATAGAGAGAAAATCAAAAAGGAAGAGGGCAGAACTATTGGAGCTATGAAGGAAATAGCAGAGTTTCTGGGGCTTCCAGGTGCCAGCCGTATGGAGGCTTATGATATTTCAAATATTTCTGGTTTTCAATCAGTAGGATCAATGGTGGTATTTGAAAAGGGCAAGCCTAAGCGTTCAGATTACCGCAAATTCAAGATTAAAACCGTAGAGGGGCCAAATGATTATGCTTCTATGTATGAGGTGCTTACAAGGCGTTTTTCTCATGGTATCGAGGAGCTAGAAGCCAATGGAGGAGTCATTGAGGATAGCTTTACTAAATTCCCAGACATTATCATGATGGACGGTGGCAAGGGCCAGGTGCATATTGCTAAGCAGGTATTGTCGGAGCTAGGACTTCATATTCCAGTAGCTGGTATGGTAAAGGATGATCATCATAGGACCAGGGGATTATACTTTAATGATGTGGAGCTTCCAATAGATACCCACTCAGAAGGATTCAAATTGATTACAAGACTTCAGGATGAGGCCCATAGATTTGCTATTGAATATCATCGTAGCCTTAGAAGCAAGGGACAGGTTCACAGTTTCCTTGATGATATCGATGGAATTGGTCCGAAGAGAAGGAAAGCACTTATGAAAAAATACGTCTCAGCAGAAAAGATGGCACAGGCTACTATTGAGGATTTAATGGAGACGGAAGCTATGTCAAAAGAGGCTGCAGAGAATGTATACAATTACTTTCACCCTGTTAATTCTAAGGGAAATGATATACAATTTTAATAGTGATTTTATAGTATAATGTGGGAGGAATTTCTATGGCAAATACAAAATATGTTACTGTTGCAACTGTGCAGGAGAGATTTAATCTTATTAACTATACACCTGAGCTCAATCTAGAAGATATTCATGTAACTGTTGCTGATGTCAACAGACCAGCTCTTCAGCTCCATGGATTCTATGAGCATTTCGAGCCAAAGCGTATCCAGGTTATCGGAAACGTTGAGGTTGCATATATCGCTAAGAAGACAGATGTAGAAAAGGCAGAGAGTTTTAGAAAGCTTTTCTCTTATGATATTCCATGTATTATTTTCTGCCGTGGTGAGAAGCCAGGAGATGTTTTACTTGAGGAAGCAGTTAAGGCTAACGTTCCAATTCTTGGAACAGAGCGAGCTACATCTGAGTTTATGTCAGCTTTGATTTTCTCCCTTAATAAGGATTTTGCTCCATACACTACAATTCATGGCGTACTTGTAGATGTATATGGTGAGGGACTTCTTATTACTGGTGAGTCTGGAATTGGTAAGTCAGAGGCAGCATTGGAGCTTATCCGAAGAGGCCACAGACTTGTTTCAGATGATGTAGTTGAGATTCGTCGTCCTAATAACGAGAGACTATATGGTAGAGCACCATCTATCACTCAGTATCTTATCGAGCTTAGAGGTATTGGTATTATCGATGTTAAGTCACTCTATGGTGTTGAGGCAGTTAAGGATGAGCAGCGTATTGATCTTGTTATCAAGCTTGAGGATTGGACAAAAGAAAAGGAATACGACCGTCTAGGTATGACAGACGAGTACATGAATATTCTTGGCATTGATGTAACATGCCACTCTCTTCCAATTAGACCAGGTCGAAATCTGGCTATTATTTGTGAGACAGCAGCAGTTAACCATCGTCAGAAGAAGATGGGTTACAATGCAGCAGAGGAGCTTTATCGTAGAGTACAGGACAATCTAGACGAGAATAAATAAAGCTTAAGTTATAGAATTAGGAGTTATAAATAATGGAACGTAAAAATGCATGGCAAAAATATACCTCAGAGAAAGATAAGAAAAAGGTATTTAAGTTTGCTGATGATTATAGAAAATTCTTATCAGAATGTAAGACAGAGAGAGAATGCGTAAGCTTTTTCATTGAGAAAGCTGAGAAAGCAGGCTATAAGAATCTTGATAAGATTATAAAAGAAGGCAAGAAGCTCAAAGCTGGTGACAGAGTATATACAGCTAACAAGGGCAAGGAGATTATTTTATTTAATATTGGTACAGAGTCACTTGAAAATGGTATCAATATTCTTGGAGCTCACATCGACAGCCCACGTATGGATTTAAAACAGAATCCAGTTTTTGAAGACAGCGATTTAGCTATTTTAGATACACACTATTATGGTGGAATCAAGAAATATCAGTGGGTAACTATTCCACTTGCACTTCATGGTGTAATGATTAAGAAAAATGGTGAGTCTGTTACAGTAAATATTGGCGAAGACCCATCTGATCCAGTATTTGGTATTTCTGATTTGCTTATCCATCTTGCAGCAGACCAGATGGATAAAAAGGGAGCCAAGGTTATAGAGGGCGAGGACTTAAATGTCATCGTTGGAAGTATTCCTGAGTTCTCAAAGAGCGGTAAGAAAGAAAAGGAAGCTGTTAAGGCAAATGTGTTAAAGCTTCTCAAGGACAAGTACGGCATTGAGGAAGAAGACTTCATCTCAGCAGAGATTGAGGTAGTTCCAGCTGGTCCAGCTAGAGATTTTGGATTTGACCGTTCTATGATTTTGGGATATGGCCATGACGATAGAGTTTGTGCATACCCTTCATTTATGGCATTAGTAAATTGCAAAGAGCAGCTTAAGAAGACAGCTTGTGCAATCCTAGTGGACAAGGAAGAAATCGGCTCAGTAGGTGCTACAGGTATGGAATCAAGATTCTTTGAGAACACTGTGGCAGAACTTTTCAATTGCTTAGGTGACTATTCTGAGCTCAAGCTTCGCAGAGCTCTTACAAATTGCAAGGTTCTTTCATCAGATGTATCAGCAGCATTTGATCCTACTTACGCTTCAGCATTTGAGAAGAACAACTCTGCATATCTTGGACGAGGTCTTGTATTTAACAAGTACACTGGTGCAAGAGGCAAGGGTGGCTCAAACGATGCTTCAGCTGAATACGTTGGCGAGATTCGCGGCATCATGGAAAAGGAAAACGTATTCTGGCAGACAGCAGAGCTTGGCAAGGTAGACCAGGGTGGCGGCGGAACAATCGCCTACATCATGGGCAATTATAACATGCAGGTAATTGACTCAGGAGTTGCTGTGCTTTCAATGCACGCTCCATGTGAGATTATCTCAAAAGTAGATTTATACGAGGCATTATTAGGTTACGAGGCATTTATTAAACATGCTTAATAAGAACTATAAAGAATTAGCAGAAGATTTAAATACAAAATTTCCAGAGGCATTAGTCCTTGTGGATGAACCAATGAAGGGGCATACCACTTTTAGGATTGGTGGTCCGGCAGATATTTATATTGAGCCAGACTATGCATCCATTATCCCTTTGATTAAGTACCTTAAGGAGCAGGATGTTCAGTTCATGGTCATTGGCAATGGCAGCAACCTTCTTGTATCTGATGAGGGAATTGACGGTGTAGTGATTTCCTTAGGCAAGAATTCAGATGCTATCACAATCAGTGGAGACACTATGGTTGTGGAGGCAGGTGCAATGCTTTCTTCGGTTGCCAATGCAGCTGCAAATGAAGGTCTTACAGGCTTAGAATTTGCATCCGGCATACCAGGTTCCATTGGTGGTGCTGTATATATGAACGCAGGTGCCTACGGTGGAGAGATGAAGGATATAATAGAGTCAGTGCTTATTCTCACAGACGATTTAGAGACTAAGGTAATGACACCAGATGATTTACACATGTCCTATCGCCATTCTTCTTTAATGGAAGATGGAGGTTATGTTCTTTCAGCGGTGATTAAGCTTGATAAAGGTGACGAAGAGGAGATTAAGGCCAGAATCGACGACATCAGACAGCAGCGTATTTCTAAGCAGCCTCTTAATTTCCCAAGCGCAGGTTCTACTTTTAAGAGACCTGAAGGATATTTTGCAGGCAAATTAATAGATGATACAGGCCTTAGAGGCTATAGCGTTGGAGACGCTCAGGTTTCTGAGAAGCACTGTGGATTTGTAGTTAATAAAGGAAATGCTAAGGCAGCAGATGTACTACAATTGATGAAGGATGTAGACGCAAAAGTTTTTGATAAATTTGGCGTTCACCTTTCACCAGAGGTAAGAATAGTTGGGAGGAACATCCATTGAAGCTACTTATTTTGACAGGAATGTCTGGAGCAGGTAAAAATACAGCTTTCAAAATGCTTGAGGATATGGGCTATTATTGCGTGGATAATTTGCCTATACAATTACTTAAGTCAGTGGTGGAATTGGCTGAAAATGGTACCTTCGACAAGAAAATTGTAGTTGGAATAGATGTGCGAGGCGGCAACGCTGTAAAGCTTTTACCAGATATATTGCAAGAATTGGACAATGATCAGCGTCAATATTCGATACTGTTTTTAGATGCTGAGGACGATGTACTTGTTAAAAGATACAAGGAAACACGTAGAAATCATCCTCTTTCTGGCAAGGAGCGCATCATGGCTGGTATCCAGGAAGAGCGAGAGTCTATCGGATTCCTAAGGGACGAGGCTGATTATGTAATAGACACTACTCATCTTCTTACAAGAGAACTGAAGGAAGAGCTTGAAAAGATTTTTGTTGAGGATGCAGATTACAAGAGCTTATTCGTAACAATCGTGTCATTTGGTTTTAAATATGGTATCCCAGAGGATGCGGATTTGGTTTTTGATGTTAGATTTTTACCAAATCCATATTATGATACTGACTTGAGACCTTTTACCGGCAACGACCAGCCCATTAAGGATTTTGTTTTAAAATATGATGAGGCTCAGACATTTTTAGCTAAGACTACTGACTTGATAAAGTTTCTCATTCCTAATTATATTAAGGAAGGAAAAAATCAGCTTGTCATTGCGGTTGGCTGTACTGGCGGCAAGCATCGTTCAGTATGTTTGGCTGACGAGATTTTCGAGGCACTTAACAATGATGAGTCTTACGGACTTAAAATAGAGCATCGTGATATAGGAAAAGATGCATTGAGAGGAAAATAATTGTCATTTTCAAAGAAAGTTAAAGAAGAGCTTTTTAAAGTAATCCCTAAGAGCAGACACTGCATGGTTGCAGAGCTCGCGGGGATTATAACATTGCATGGAATTGATTCATTAGAACATGATTCAAATGATGTATTAAATAGAAAGGTCTTTACTTTATTAAATAAAACACTTAATATAGGGAAAGATGTCACAGCATTTAATGGGGATGTCTTATTTGAGACTCGTAAAATGCTCAAGCTATCAGATGATAATACATCGGTAGATGAATTAGTATTGCAGCAGCCTTGTTGCAAGCGAGCATTTATACGTGGCGCTTTTTTAGCGGCTGGCTCAATCACAGATCCTAACAAGGGATATCATTTCGAGATTGTATGCTTTAATGATAAACAGGCTGATTTAATTATTAGAGCAATGAGTGCTTTTGATGTAGAAGCTAAGCAAGTAGAGCGAAATGGTAAGATTGTTGTTTACCTTAAGGAGGGAGCTCAGATAGTTGAGGCTCTTCGTATAATGGAGGCAGCACACTCTGTAATGGAGCTGGAGAACATCCGTATAGTTAAAGAAGTTCGTGGCACAATAAACCGCAAGGTTAACTGCGAGACTGCTAATATCAGCAAGACTGTTAGTGCGGCAGTTCGTCAAATCGAGGACATCAAGCTTATAGATGAGAAGCTTGGCCTTGATACATTGCCTGTCCAATTACAGGAAATAGCCCAAATTAGACTCGATTATCCGGACACACCTTTGGGAGATTTAGGTCAATATCTAGACCCACCAATTGGCAAATCAGGAGTTAATCACAGGTTAAAAAAGCTGGCAGCTATAGCTAGGGAGTTGAGGTAGCCAGTAGAGGTTTTATTTAGTTATTCAGGAGGACGTCATGCAAAAAGAAGTTACTATCCAGATGTCGAATTCGATGGAAGCAACACCTATCGCACATTTGGTGCAGCTTGCGAATCAGTTTACCAGCTCAATCTATTTCGAGATGGATGAAAAGAAAGTTAACGCAAAGAGTATCATGGGAATGATGAGTTTAGTTTTATCATCAGGCTCTAGAGTTGTAATTGATGCAGCGGGAGATGATGAGGAAAAGGCAGTAGAGGAGCTCTCAGAATTCCTTACAAAATAAACTTATTTAGGTAGAGGCTTATGTCAAAGAGATTATTATTTATTATTAATCCCCGTTCAGGTAAGGGGCAAATAAAAGCACATCTTGCGGACATCCTCGATATTATGATTAAGGCAGGTTTCGAAGTCAGTGTTCATATTACACAGGCTGGAGGCGATGCTACAAAGCAGACAATAGAGCAGGCAGAGAATTTTGACAGAATCGTTTGTTCCGGTGGTGATGGTACCTTGGACGAGGTCGTAACAGGTATGATGACCCTAGAGCCATCTAAGAGAAAGCCTATTGGATATATTCCGGCTGGTTCTACAAATGATTTTGGAAATTCTCTGGGCATAGATAAGAACATGTTAAATGCAGCCCAGATTAGTGTATCTGATCACCTATTTTCTTGTGATATAGGTCGATTTAATTCAGATTCATTTGTTTATGTGGCTGCATTTGGTATCTTTACAGAAGTATCCTATGCTACCTCTCAGGACATGAAAAATATTCTTGGACACGCTGCTTATATCATAGAGGGTGCTAAACAGTTGCGTGATATTCCATCATTCAGAATGCAGGTGGAGCATGACGGCAACGTAGTTTATGATGAATTTATTTACGGAATGATTACTAATTCCAAATCAGTAGGTGGTTTCCAGGGTATTATCAGAGGCGATATAGGCCTCAACGATGGAGTATTCGAGGTCACTCTTATTAAGATGCCTAGAAATCCAATCGAACTCAACGAGATTCTTGGCTTTATGACAGGCATTATACCTGATTCAGATATGGTTTACTCATTCCAGACTAGTGATATAAAATTCACCTCTGCAGAGGAAGTCCCTTGGACTTTAGATGGAGAATATGGTGGAAGTCACAAGTCAGTAGAAGTATCGGATGAGCAAAGTGCCCTACAAATAGCTATTGAATAGACTTTATCGTTATGTTAAAATTTGCGTTAGATGGGGTCAAATGACCCAAATAACGTTTTTATGGAGGAATAATTATGTTAGTTTCTGCAAAAGAAATGCTTGATAAGGCAAAAGCAGGCCACTATGCAGTTGGTCAGTTTAACATCAACAACCTTGAGTGGACAAAGGCCATTCTTCTTACAGCTCAGGAGCTCAATTCACCTGTAATCCTTGGTGTTTCTGAGGGCGCTGGTAAGTACATGACTGGCTTCAAGACAGTAGCTGCTATGGTTAAGGCTATGGATGAGGAGCTTGGTATTACAGTTCCTGTAGCACTTCACCTTGATCACGGTTCATACGAAGGATGCTACAAGTGCATTAAGGCTGGTTTCACATCAATCATGTTTGATGGTTCACACTATCCATTCGAGGAGAACCTTGCTAAGTCTACAGAGCTCGTTAACGTAGCTCACGGTCTTGGTCTTTCTATCGAGTGCGAAGTTGGTTCAATCGGTGGTGAGGAAGACGGCGTCGTAGGTATGGGCGAGTGTGCTGATCCTAACGAGTGCAAGACAATCGCTGACCTTGGCGTTGATATGCTTGCAGCTGGTATTGGTAACATCCACGGTAAGTACCCAGAGAATTGGCAGGGACTTTCATTTGAGACACTTGATGCTATCCAGCAGAAGACAGGTGCTATGCCACTCGTTCTTCACGGTGGTACAGGTATCCCTTCTGATATGATTAAGAAGGCTATCGAGCTTGGCGTTTCAAAGATCAACGTTAATACAGAGTGCCAGCTTTCATTTGCTGATGCTACACGTAAGTACATCGAGGCTGGTAAGGACCTTGAGGGTAAGGGCTTCGATCCACGTAAGCTTTTAGCTCCTGGTACAGATGCTATCAAGGCAACAGTTAAGGAAAAGATGGAGCTTTTCGGTTCAGTTGGAAAGGCTTAATTTATCATGATGTAATAGCTCTTACATGAGCTTTTAGAATAGACAATCGGTGCATTTTACTGATTGTCTATTTCTATATAATGTTTGAAAGGATTACAAATTAATGGAAGAATTTTTTAATGTGGCAGACATCTTTGGCGAGAATGTTTTTAACGATTCTGTTATGCAGGAGCGTCTCCCAAAGAAGACCTATCAGAAACTGAAGCAGACAATTTCTGAGGGTAAGGAGCTAGATTTAGAGACAGCAGATGTTATTGCTCACGAGATGAAAGAATGGGCAATTGAAAAGGGAGCAACTCATTATACTCACTGGTTCCAGCCACTTACTGGTATAACAGCTGAAAAGCATGATTCCTTCATTTCAGCCCCACTTCCTAGCGGCAAAGTTTTAATGAGCTTTTCTGGTAAGGAATTGATTAAGGGCGAGCCAGATGCATCTTCTTTCCCTTCAGGTGGCCTTAGAGCTACATTTGAGGCAAGAGGCTATACAGCTTGGGATCCTACTTCTCCTGCATTTGTTAGACAGGATGCAGCAGGTGCAACGCTTTGCATTCCTACAGCTTTCTGTTCATATACAGGCGAGGCTTTGGATCAGAAGACTCCACTTCTTCGTTCTATGGAAGTTGTTTCAGAGCAGGCTGTTAGATTGCTTAGATTATTTGGAAATACTACATCAAAACGAGTTATTCCTTCAGTCGGCGCAGAGCAGGAGTATTTCCTTATTGATCGTGAGATGTATCTTGCTAGAAAAGATTTGATGTATACAGGTCGTACTCTCTTTGGAGCTATGCCACCAAAGGGACAGGAAATGGATGATCATTATTTCGGTACAATTCCAGAGCGTATAGAGGCTTATATGCGCGATGTAAATATAGAGCTTTGGAAGCTTGGAGTATCATCAAAGACACAGCACAATGAGGTTGCACCAGCTCAGCACGAGCTTGCTCCTATTTATGCACAGTGCAATGTTGCAGTTGATCACAACCAGATTATTATGGAGACTCTTCGTAAGGTGGCTAATCGCCATGGACTTCAGTGTCTACTTCACGAGAAGCCATTTGATGGTGTCAATGGTTCTGGTAAGCATGACAACTGGTCACTTGTAACAGATGATGGTATCAATCTATTTGAGCCAGGTAAGTCACCACATGAGAATGTTCAGTTCTTACTTATTCTTTGCCTTGTACTTAAGGCAGTAGATAAGCATGCAGATCTTCTTAGAGAGTCTGCTTCAGATGTAGGAAATGATCACAGATTAGGTGGTAACGAAGCACCTCCAGCTATCATATCTGTATATCTTGGAGAGCAGCTTGAGGATGTATTGACTCAGCTTATCTCAACAGGTACAGCTACAAAATCTAAAAAGGGCGAAAAGCTTGCTACAGGTGTTAAGACTCTTCCTGATTTCAGAAAGGATGCAACAGATCGTAACCGTACATCACCATTTGCATTCACTGGAAACAAATTCGAGTTCAGAATGCCAGGATCTCAGGATTCAGTTGGTGAGCCTAATGTAGTTTTAAATACAATCATGGCAGAGGCACTTTGTGAGGCATGTGATGAGCTTGAAAAAGCTAAGGATTTCGACAGTGCAGTTCATGACATGATAAAGAAGCTTGCTACAGAGCACCAGCGCATCGTATTTAGCGGTAATGGATATGCAGACGAGTGGATTAAGGAAGCTAAGAAGAGAGGTCTTCCAAGCATTAATTCTCTTGTAGAGGCTATTCCAGCTCTTACAACAGAGGCTACAGTATCTATGTTTGAGAAGTTTAAGGTATTCTCTAAGGTAGAGCTTGAGTCACGTGCAGAGATTGAGTATGAGCAGTATATTAAGTCAATCAATATTGAGGCTCGTACAATGATAGATATGGCTTCAAAGCAGATTATTCCAGCTGTAATTAGCTATGCTACAGAGCTTGGACTTTCTATTAGCACAATTGCAGATGCATGCCCTGAGGCTGATGTAAGCACTCAGAAGGAGCTTCTTATCAAGGTATCTAATTACCTTCGTGAAGCTAAGGATGCACTTGTTAATCTCCGTGAGACTAATGAGAAGGCATACACAATGAAGGCAGATAGCTGCAAGAAGGCTAACTTCTATCATGATAAAGTTGTTAAGGCTATGGAAGAGCTTCGTGCTCCTGTAGATGCACTTGAGATGATTGTGGATAAGGAATCATGGCCAATGCCAAGCTACGGCGATATGATTTTTGAAGTTTAATTAATAATAACATTGGAAATCTGGAAATCCCCCTAGTTACACTCTCAAGCCTTTGATATTCCTTCCGGTCACTAACACGTGACCTGCTGGAACACAAAGAGCTTGATAGCTACTAGGGGGATTTATTTATGATAATACTACAAAAAAAAGCCCTTAGTTACACTCTCAAGCCTTTGATATTCCTTTCGGTCACTACATGTGACCTACAGGAACACAAAGAGCTTGATAGTTACTAGGGGCTTTTATTATAAATCACCTAATTTATTTATTGCGACGGTGCGGGTACCACTGGGGCAGCTGGCGCTACAGGTGGTGCAGGAGCCGCAGGTGGCGTTGCAGGAACTACTTCTACTGTGCCCTCGCCGGCTGGGCTGGCTGGTGCAATAGCTCCGCCGCCTCCGATTGCTCCAGAGTTAGGAAGTGGATAACCTCCGTGGATAGGGCAATACTGTCCAAATGTGGTAGCATCTAATCCATATGCTGCATCAGCTGTACCTGGAGCTGCGCCTAGGATAAATACACCAGTGTAGGCTGGACATTCTGAATTAGCAAACATGTGAGTTGCAGTACATACATTTCCGACATAGTGATGATCACATGTCTCTGTTGGCTCTGTGCCTTCTTCAAAGTACTCGGTGTAGACCTGAGAACCACGAGGATCGCAATCACATACACCAGGAATAGCAAGCTTACCAGATTTCTTACATACCTGCTTAGTAACTATTCCACTAGGCTTAGTAAAGTCTTTGTACTCTAGATTCTCGTGAATTCGGCTCATTACAGCCTTCCAAATTATCTTAGAGTATGTTGTATAGCTCTGAGGAGTATTATCATCAAATCCACCCCAGATAACCGCTGTATAGTAAGGTGTGTAACCTGCAAATACGGTATCTTTGTTTTTGGTTGTAGTACCTGATTTACCGGCTACTGCCATACCATCGAAGTTAGCAGCTTTACCAGTACCGGTTGTCATAACATCTTCCATAGCGCTTGTGAGTAACCAAGCAGTAGTTTCTTTTAAAACTCGCTTTGACTGGTTCTCTCTGTTATCAAGGATTATATTTCCCTGATGATCTACTACAGTAGTATAGAAGATTGGAGAATTGTACTCGCCACCGTTTGCGATTGTTGCATAGGCTGTAGTCAAATCTAAGTTAGTAACACCCTTAGTGATACCACCAAGAGCAAGAGATGCATTGTTATCTGTATCAGTCAGGGTAGTGATTCCAAGGTTCTGAGCATATTGATAACCAAGGCTTGTGCCGATATCCTGCATAACCTCAACTGTAACTACGTTAATAGAATATGTAATAGCTGTACGAATATTGGTCCAGCCTAAGTATTCCTTATTGTAGTTTGATAGCTTTGTTCCATCAGCGTATGTGGTAGGCATATCATTTTCAACAGATGCAAGTGTCATACCGCCTGCATCAAGTGCTGCAGCATAACATGCTACGACCTTGAATGTAGAACCAGGCTGTCTAGTGATGCCTGTTGCTCTGTTAAGAGTTTTGGCAGCTAATTTATCACCTCGACCACCTATCAAAGCAACAACTTGACCGGTGGACTGATCCATAACTGTCATAGCAGCTTGAGGCTGTAAAGTAAAATCTTTTGACTCGGCAAGAACTTCGTCGCCAGGCTCCATAATATCAGCTTTGTAGGCTTCAATAGCAGCCTCAGCCTCTTCTTTTGAGTCAAACTCAAGGGTATAACTCTTATCGCTTGCCTGATAATAAGAAAGCATTGTTATATCTGAGTAGTTGGCTGTAGAGCCGTCAGCTTTAGTGATGGTAAGTCGATAAGAGAAAGAAATCTTTTCGATGTCGTTGTAGTTTTCTGTATTATTAACCTCTTCGTCAACGATGCCCTGAATTCGTGTGTCTTGTGTTGAGTAAATTGAAAGACCGCCAGAATATAGGAGAGAGTAGGCCTCTGTCTCGGAATATCCAAGCTTGTTTTGTAAATCCTCAATAATCTGATCAGTAAGTGCATCTACAAAGTAAGAGGTAGATGATGAAGTACCATAATCAGTATTTGCTACCTGAATTCTATCGTATACATCATCAGCGATTGCTTCATTATACTCAGCTTCTGTAATATATCCTTGCTCAAGCATATTATTAAGAACCTTCTTGCGGCGCTTAGCATTATCCTCAGGATGATATATTGGATTATATTTAGAAGGATTCTGAGTGATACCGGCAATAACAGCACATTCTGAAAGGCTAAGGTCTGAAACTGACTTACCAAAATATCTCTGGGAAGCAGACTCAACACCAAGTGTGTTTTGACCTAAGTTTATACTGTTAAGATAATTCTCAAGGATAGTATCTTTACTAACTACCTTTTCAACTTGAATAGCAAGGTATTGCTCCTGAATCTTACGATTAAGACTGTCTGCAAAAGTGTGCTCAGAAGTCCATGTAGTAAAATAGTTGTTCTTAAGTAACTGTTGGGTGATTGTACTAGCACCCTGCGAGAAATCAAAACCATTTGTAACGCCGGTGTATGCTGCACGAATGATACCTTGAATATCTACACCATTGTGTTCTCTAAAACGTGAATCCTCGATAGCAATGAAAGCGTTTTGAAGATTCTCTGGAATATTCTCGAGCTTTACATAAGTTCTGTTGGAACCGGTAGCTGCAAGAGTCTCGATTTCATGACCATCTGAATCGTACACCTTACTTAGATAACCAGTAGGTGAAATATTAATCTTTGATACATCCTCAGGTAACTGAGAAATGAGATTTTTCGCATAGAGGTAAGCAAAAATACCACCAGCTATAAATACAGAGACAATGCATATCAATGATATACGAATAATGGCAAGTCCGGCACTGTGGTGCTTTCGTTTGCCGCGCCCTGCAAGCTGAGCGGATCGCTTAGCTGCATTTTCTTTTCCGTAATTCATAATAACCTCCAATTTAGACTTCATTATAGCAAACTCTTCATTTATAATAAAGAGAATCGGTATTTTAAAAGAATAGGACAGATATGGAAGAAAAAGAGTTTAGGATAGTATATGAAGCAGGTCAGGGTGAAATAGAAGAGAAGAAGTCTAGATTTATTGCTCACGTGGCACCTGTTACCTCTGAGGAGGAGGCTGTTTCATTTATAAATGGAAAGAAAAAGGAATACTGGGATGCCAGGCACAATTGCTCAGCCTTTGTAATCGGTGACAACAATGAAATAACCCGATGCAACGACGATGGCGAGCCGGCCCAGACTGCAGGAAGACCAATGCTTGATGTCCTTCTCAAGGAAAATGTTCATAACTGTGTAGTTGTGGTTACCAGATATTTTGGCGGAGTATTGCTTGGAACTGGTGGATTGGTTCGCGCCTACCAGAAGTCTGTCCAGGAAGGGCTTAAAAACGCTAGACTTATTGCGCCTAAAAAAGGAAGAGTCTGTCATATTACTACCGATTACAATGGGTATGGAAAATTAGAATACATTCTACGTGAAAAAGATTTTCCTATTTTAAATACAGATTTTGGTGCTGATGTAGTAATTAAATCTGTAATACCATCTGAATTTGTTGAGGAATTTACAAAAGCGGTAGCTGATAAAACCGCTGGAAGTGCCCTAATTTCCTGGGATGACGAGATTAAGTACGCCATTTTAGATGGGCAATTGATAAATTTTTAAAAAAGGTTTGAAAAAGTGCTTGCTATTTTAAAATCTATGCTTTATAATAGCATTCGTTGACGCCGATAAGACAGTCAGCCAGCTAATTTAAGCTATATTGGCCCATCGCCAAATGGTAAGGCAACGGACTCTGACTCCGTCATTTCAAGGTTCGAATCCTTGTGGGCCAGCTAAGACCTAAGCATAGCGCTTAGGTCTTTTTCTTTTATGGAGGTAACATAATGTATCAGTATAGTGACAGGATCAGCTACAGTGAAGTAGATGCTAATCTTAATCTTACATATTATAATTTGGTAAATTACATGCAGGATTGCAGCTGCTTTCATTCTGATGATGTGGGAGTTGGAGTTCATTATCTTGCACCACTTAATTTAGGCTGGTTCGTTACAACATATGAGATTCATATTAATCGTCTTCCTAAATATATGGAGCGTATCAAGATATCGACTTATCCATATCAGGTTCGTGGAATGATGGCGCGCCGTGTATATGTTATTGAATCAGAGGAAGACGGAGAACTTCTTATATATGCAGATTCTCTTTGGGTGCTGATGAACCTTGAGAGTCTTCACCCTGCAAGATTAAATGATAAAATATTAGAAGCTTATCCCCTTGATGATGCTAAGCCAGATTTTAAATTTGACAGAAGCAAGCTTCAGTACAGAGATGAGGGAGAGCTTGTTGGCAAGTTCAAAGTTAATGAAAATCACATCGATACTAATGGTCATATGAACAATTCCTTCTATATAGATGTGACCAGAAGATATCTTCCAAAAGAGGACTTTTCTCAGATTACAGTTAACTATAAAAAAGCAGCACTGCTATTTGATGAGTTGGATGTATATTTGGTAGAATTAGAAAAGGGTTATCAGGTAGTTCTTAAAAAGGACGATGAAGTTTATACAATAGTGGAGTACAAATAATGAAGCTAGGAGAAATACAAAAGCTTAAAATAGAAAAAAAGGTAGAATTCGGGGTATACCTATCTGATGGTACAGATAGAGTTTTGCTTCCTAAAAAGCAGGTTCCAGAGAATTATAAAATTGGCGATGAGATATCTGCCTTCATATATAAGGATTCCAAGGACAGGCTTATTGCTACCACCAACACCCCAAAACTTACTTTAGGCCAGTACGGTCTGCTTACCGTTAGCCAGGTTAATAAAGTTGGTGCATTTATGGATTGGGGCCTTGAAAAGGATTTATTCTTACCATTTAAGGAAATGACTCGTCAGCCAAGTGAAGGTGATGAGATTTTAGTGAGAGTCTACATTGATAAAAGCGAGAGATTATGTGCCAGCATGAAGGGCATCTATGATATGCTTTCCAAGAAGCCACCTTATCAGGTGGGAGATGAGGTTGAGGCTAGGATTTATGAGTTCGGTCATGACTTCGGTACATTTGTTGCACTTGAGGATAAGTATTCTGCTATGATTCCTCGTCATGAGGATGTATCCAAATTTAGAATTGGAGATGTTCTTATGGTTAGAATCACAGGAATAAAAGAAGATGGCAAGTGTGACGTTACAATCAGAGACAAGGCATACGTTCAGATGGATGAGGATGCAGAGGCACTTCTTGATTTGATTGATAGTTATGCAGGAGTATTACCTTTTACAGAAAAGGCATCTCCAGAAGTTATTAAGAGAGAGACAGGACTTTCAAAGGCTGCATTTAAGCGAGCAGTAGGCCGTTTATATAAGGAACGTAAAATTTCTCTCGAAGGTGGTAAAATTCGCCGCATATAATATCAGATTAGTGATATACTATATATAATTTATGCTAGAAATGAGTTGAAAGACAAAAGGAGGAAATGTAATGAAAAACGTAATTGCAACAGACAAGGCACCAGCAGCTATCGGACCTTACTCACAGGCTATTGAGGTTAATGGAATGGTTTATACATCAGGTATTATTCCAGTAGATCCAGCTACAGGAGAGATTCCAGAGGGTGCAGCTGCACAGGCAGACAGAGTATTCAAGAGCATGACAGCTCTTTTAGAGTCAGCAGGTACATCTATGAAAAATGTTGTTAAGACTACAGTCTTCATCAAGAACATGGATGATTTCGCAGCTATTAATGAAGTATATGCTAAGTATTTCCCAGAGCCATTCCCAGCTCGTTCTTGCATTGAGGTGGCACGTATTCCTAAGGATGTTTTATTAGAGGCAGAGGCCATCGCTACAAAGTAATTTTTCGGAGAATAAAGTTTTATGGTTTATGATGTAATTGTAATAGGTGCAGGCCCAGCTGGGCTTACAGCTGGTATTTATGGCAAGCGTGCGGGGCTTGACATTCTTGTCTTAGATACCAGTTCTATTAGTGGGGGACAGATACTTAATACATACGAGATAGATAATTATCCAGCACTTCCCGGTGTATCAGGCACCCAGTTGGCAGAGAGCATGCGCAGTCATTGCGAAAAGCTTGGAGTTGAGTTCGCTAGAGGACGAGTTACTTCTATTAATGAAAAGGATGGTCTCAAGGAGCTCATCACTAAGAAGGCTACTTTTTTAGCAAAGGCTGTAATCATCGCTACAGGAGCTTCCAATACAAAGCTTGGTTGTCCTGGCGAAGAAGAATTTTCAGGTATGGGCGTTTCTTATTGTGCAACATGCGATGGAGCCTTTTTCAAGGACAAGACAGTGGCTGTAGTTGGTGGCGGAGATGTAGCTCTTGAGGATGCAGTTTACCTAGCTAGATTCTGCGAAAAGGTATACCTCATCCACAGGAGAGATGAGTTCAGAGGCGCAGCTTCTTTGCAACAGCAGGTTCTTTCATCTGACAAAATTCAAATCATCTATGACACTACAGTTGAGGCAATCAATGGAACTGAGGCTGTGGAGTCAGCTACAATTAAAAACAAGAAGACAGGAGAGACTTCCATTCTTAATGTGGATGGAGTGTTTATTGCGGTTGGTACTGCTCCAAACACAGCATCCATAGCGGGTCTGCCTGAGCTTGATGAGAGAGGTTATATCATAGCTGATGAGACTTGCGAGACAAATGTGCCAGGCATATTTGTTGCAGGCGACGTAAGAGCTAAGCAGCTTAAGCAGGTTATTACAGCTACAGCAGATGGAGCTAATGCAATTACATCTGCTCAGAGATATTTACAGGCGAAATAACTTACTTAAATATTACGATTATTACGGAATTTAAACTCCCTAAAAAATATAAAAATTTTGAGGTAATTTACGGGTTGACAGAGGCAATTTTAGATTATATAATGTCAACACAGTTGTAACAAGTTTGTAATAAATTTGGAGGTTTTCTTACAAATGAATTTAAAATTGACAAAAGCTGTCAGCTACTCACTTGCAGCATGTATTTTAGCATCTAGTGTGTCTCTTACATCAGATGCAGCCAGTGCTGTATCAGGCGCTAGTGCATTATCTAGCGTGACAGGTACATTAGAGGATTCTGATTACAGCGCATATGCAGGTGCACAGCTTACAGTTGACTATATGCTTGCTGATGCTACTGCTATTTCAGCAGAGTCACAGCTTGCCGCTAACGAGGCAGATTCAGTTGCCTCAGCGGATGACCCTTATGCAAATGTAGCAATTGCGCAGGTTGATAACTATGTATATATTCGAGAGTCAGCATCTCCTGATAGCGAATATGTTGGAAAGCTTTATAACAATTCAGCAGCTACAGTTTCAGAGACTGTTGAGGCAGCAGATGGTACATGGCTTAAGATCACATCTGGTGATGTTACAGGTTATGTTAAGAGTGAGTACGTAGTACAGAATGACGAGGAGCTTGCTAAGTCAGTTTCTAGACGTCTTGCTACATGTCATACTACTACTCTTTATGTTAGAGAAGAGGCTACTACAGATTCAGACGTTATTGATATGATTCCTGACGGCGATGATGTTACAGTTATCGATGAGTCTACAGCAGCAGATGGCTGGGTTAAGGTAACATGTAATGCTGGAGAGGGTTACGTTAGTTTAGATTATGTTTCTCTTTCAACAGACTTTACAGTAGCTGAGTCAAAGAATGCTGAGATTGCTCGTTTGGCTCGCGAGGAAGAGGAAAAGCAGAAGGCTAAAGAGGCAGCTGAGAAGGCTACAATTACTGCACAGGCAGTTCAGGCTAATGAATCATCATCTTCATCGTCATCATCTTCATCATCAGGAAAGACTTATGCAGCACCTTCAGGTAGCACTGGTGGTTCAGTAGTTTCTTATGGTGCACAGTTCGTTGGTAATCCATATGTATATGGTGGATCATCACTTACTAATGGTACAGACTGTTCAGGATTTGTTATGAGTGTATACTCAGCATTTGGTGTTAGTCTTCCTCATTCATCAAGTGCACTTCGTAGCGTTGGTTACGGTGTATCTTATGAAGAGATGCAGCCAGGTGATATTGTATGTTACTCAGGTCATGTTGGTATCTATGCTGGTAATGGTCAGTTATTACATGCATCTACATACAGAACAGGTATCACATATTCAAATGTTAACTACAAGAATATCTTAGCTATTAGACGAATCTTCTAAAAATATAAATAATTTAGGGCACCGGAGTTTCGGTGCCCTTTGTTTTTGCAATATTCATCAAGTTACGAAAACGATTTATGTGCCTTGAAAAAAGGAATTTTGTAATATTGGAAGATAAGAAACACTAATTGTCAGAATATTAAAATTCGTAAAACTTGGCCCAATTTTAAAAGTTGCACAAAAACGGAAGAAGTTAAAAATACATATAACATAGTATATGGGCAGTCGGTAACAATTAATCAACAAATTGTCAAACAATCAAGGCTGAAAATCGGACTTGTAAACGAGTTATCCACTTTATCCACCGAAAACGATGAAAATTGTGAAAAGTTATCCACAATCCACATAAACGAATGTTTTGTCTTAATTTTACAAAAGTTGGCATTTTGTAGTAAAAGATTGACAAAATAGAGAGAGGCTTTTTATCAGAAAAAAGCCAATGTTTTCTGAAAACAGAGAGAATTGTATCAATATTTACAAAGGATATTTGGGCAAAATGGATACTAGTTGTAAATTTGCATAACAAAATCCTAGTTTCCTATTTTATTTTTTGGTTATTTATATTAGAATGGGCATAGGTTATGTGAAATAGTATGCAAAATTAGGATTTCGCATTGTTTATATTGCATATATTACATAGGAGGTATTCGATATGATTTCGAATCAGATTATGCAAAATACAATAGAGGGCTTGCATCAGCTCACAAAAGTTGATTTGGCTGTAATGGATTCCGAGGGTACTGTATGTGCTAGCACATTTATGGATACTGCTGGATATACAGATGCTGTTTCGGTATTTGCTGCTTCTGAGGCAGATAGTCAGGTCGCACTTGGATGTCACTTTTTTAAGGTGTTTGATGATCAGCAGCTTGAATTTGTGATTCTGGCCCAGGGAGATGATGAGCAGGCTTCTACTATTGGAAAGATTGCCGCTTTCCAAATTCAGGAATTGATGATTGCCTATAAGGAGAGATTTGATAAGGACAACTTCATTAAGAACTTGCTCCTTGATAACTTACTTCTTGTAGATATCTACAATCGTTCTAAAAAGCTTCACGTGGATATAAATGCACGTCGTGTAGTTATGATTGTTGAGGTAGGCCCTGATAAGGACGGCGATGAGCTTGATAGAGTTCGTTCTGTATTTGGTGGCAAGACAAGAGATTTTGTTACTGCTGTAGATGAGCACAATATCATAGTAGTAAAGGAACTTGGAGAGAATGACACATACGCAGACATTGATAAGATTGCTGCGGTTATCATCGATGCTTTCCATGACAAGAATTCAAAAGACATTAGAGTTTCCTATGGTACAGTAGTAGGAGAGATAAAGGAAGTCTCTCGTTCATATAAGGAAGCATCTATGGCTATGGATGTTGGCAAGATTTTCTTTGCTGACAAGCGAATCATTGCATACTCAGCTCTTGGAATTGGCCGTCTCATATACCAGCTTCCAATTCCACTTTGCAAGATGTTCATTTCAGAGATTTTTGAAAATAAGTCTCCAGACGATTTCGATGAAGAGACTTTGACTACAATCAGCAAATTCTTCGAGAATAGCTTAAATGTTTCTGAGACATCTAGACAGCTTTATATCCATCGTAATACTCTTGTATATCGTTTGGATAAGCTTGAGAAGAGCACAGGTCTCGACTTGCGTATTTTCGAGGATGCAATCACATTTAAGATTGCGCTTATGGTAGTAAAATACATGAAGTACATGGAAGATGAAAAATTCTAGCACTTCATATTAGGTAATAAAGAAAGAGGTACTTACATTGATACGATTAGATCACGTTAGCAAGTCCTATGAGGTTGGTAAGCCAGCCTTAGAGGATGTGACTATACACATTGATCCAGGCGAGTTTGTTTTCGTCGTTGGTGATTCAGGATCTGGTAAGTCTACACTTATTAGACTTCTCCTTAAGGAATTGGAGCCAACAAAAGGCAAGATTTACATTAACGGTCAGGACCTTAAAAAGGTTACACACAAAAAGATTCCAATGTACCGTAGAAATGTTGGCGTTGTATTCCAGAACTTTAGACTTCTTCCAGATAGAAATGTCTATGAAAATATAGCATTTGCTATGAAGGTTGTTGAGTCATCAAATCGTGAGATTAAAAAGAGAGTTCCTACAATGCTTTCTCTTGTAGGACTTGCAGCAAAATATAAGTCAAGACCTAGCCAGTTATCTGGTGGTGAGCAGCAGCGTGTTGCTATTGCTAGAGCTTTAGTAAATGAGCCTAAAATCATTCTCGCTGACGAGCCTACAGGTAATCTTGACAGCGATAACACATGGGAAATCATGCGATTGTTAGAAGAGATTAATCGCAGAGGCACAACAGTTGTTGTGGTTACCCATAACATGGAAATAGTTAGAGCTATGAATAAACGAGTTATCACCATTAAAAAAGGCGTGGTAGTAAGTGACGTTGGAGGTGATGACTATGAAGATTAGCACTCACTTATATAACATTGGCCAGGGTATTAAAAATATTTGGAGAAACAAGCTTTTCTCATTGGCATCTATAGCGACTATGACAGCTTGTATTTTCCTTTTTGGTATATTCTATTCACTTGGCACCAACTTCCAGACTATGCTTAAGGAAGCTGAGGAAGGTGTTGCTGTTACTTGTTTCTTTGACAAGGGTATCACTCAAGAGCGTATTGATGAAATAGGTTCAGAGATTAAAAAGCGCCCAGAAGTAGCTTCTTACAATTTCGTTTCAGCTGAAGATGCTTGGGAGAATTACAAAGAAGTTTATTTTGAGGGACACCCAGAGGCAGCTGAGAGTTTTAGAGAGGATAATCCGCTTGCAGATTCTGCTAACTATGAGATTTATCTCAGCGACGTTTCTATGCAGTCCACTCTTGTATCTTATCTCGAGGGACTTGAGGGCGTCAGAAAAGTAAACAAATCTGAGGTGGCAGCTAAGACACTTACTGATATCAACAGTGCGATTACAATAGTTTCAATGGCAATTGTCATTATTCTGTTATTCGTATCTGTATTCTTGATTAGTAATACAGTTATGGTTGGTATTTCTGTCCGTAGAGAAGAAATTGCCATTATGAAATTGATAGGAGCCAAGGATGCATTCGTCAGAGCTCCATTCGTAGTAGAGGGTATTGCAATTGGTCTGATAGGTTCTATCATTCCTCTTGTATTATTGTTCTTTATATATGAAAAGGTAGTTGCCTATGCAGCAAGCGAGTTCAATTTCTTGAGTAGCATGGTTTCTTTCATACCAGTAAAGACAATATTTAACACTCTTGTACCTATATCATTAATACTTGGTGTGGGAATCGGTTGGGTAGGTTCTAGACTGACCTTGCATAAACATCTTAGAGTTTAGTATAATAATGAAATCTGGGGAGTGCCTTGGCAAACGCCGAGGCACTTTTAGTATATGGTTAACAACTAGATTTATTTAAAACAGAGGGAATAGTAATGAATGAAGAATTTGAAGGCGTAAGCACAGACCTTAATACAGAGAGAGGTTCTGAAGAAGTTGAGAACACAAATCCTGTGGAGGAGAATCCTAAGGGTAAAGAGAAAATCCGAAAGGGCTTAGCGATAGCTCTATACGTATTCATAGGAATAATTGTTGGAACAAGTATTACTATGGCTATCTGCAAAAGCTATGTAGATACTCAGATGGCGAAAATTTTGCAAAACCCAGATGGCAAAATTTCATATTTAGAGTATTTGATTGACACATATTTTTATAATGACGTGGAACAAGAGACACTGCAAAATGGTGCTTATCATGGAATATTTGACAGTCTTGAGGACCCATATTCTCAGTATTTTACACCAGAAGAATACGAAGAATATAGTAGCGTGGTCAATGGTAACTTTGGTGGAATTGGCGCAGGTCTTCAGAAGGATGCAGACACAGGAGAGGTAGTAGTTACAAAGGTATATGCTGATTCTCCAGCTGAAAAGGGAGGCGTCAAAGAAGGAGATATTATTGTTTCTGCTGATGGCCATAAGGGTGTCAACTATTCACTTGAGGATTATGTATCTAAATATCTTCGCGGTGATGAAGGCACAGAAGTGACTATTGTTATTGATAGAGAAGGCGAAGAGATAGAGATTACATTAGTTAGAGATATTATTGAAGTAGAGACAGTTTCATACAAGATGCTGGATAACAATATCGGTTATATCCAGATTTCTCAATTTACAGGAAGCACAGATAAGGAATTTGAAAAAGCATTTGAGGATTTACAGGCTCAGGGCATGACATCTGTTATCTATGATTTGAGAAATAACGGTGGCGGTATAGTCGATACAGCTACTAATATCTTAGATTATCTTTTGCCAAAGGGTACTGTAATGTACACAATGGACAAGGCGGGCAATCGCAGAGATTACAATTCAGATGCTAGCCACAAAGAGATTCCTACAGTAGTTTTGGTTAATGGAAATACAGCATCTTCTGCTGAGATTTTTACAGGAGCTATACGTGATTTTAAGTATGGCACTATTATTGGCACACAGACCTATGGTAAGGGCATTGTTCAGACAAGCTTTAAATTACAGGACGGTTCAGCTATCAAGCTTACTACTAATAAGTACTACACTCCAAGTGGAGAGTGTATCCATGGCCAGGGCATCACACCGGACGTTGTCATAGAATATGAATTCTTAGGTGGCGAGGATGATGAATATGCTGTAGAGTTTGATAATCAGCTTCAAAAGGCTCTAGAGGTACTGCGCCAATAGTAACCCAACGGCAATTGTGCCAAAGCAAGTCCCAGAGGAACTAGTGGCAGAGAATAGTTATAGCAGGAATAGTGGTGGATAATAGTTTTATCAGTAATAGCTATTTTAAAATAGCTTGTAGTCTACAATCTCTTAGTGCTCTTTGTAAGGACGTGTTAGTCCGACAAAGAGTATCTAAGGATTGTAGACGTAACAAGCGAGCGTAAAGACCGCTAAAGGCGGGTGTAAAGACCGTAACAAGCGAGAATTGAAAAGAGGTGATTTCGTGATAGAACTTGATCAGTTCAAACAGCGACTAGCGTCGCACAAAAATTCTATGACGGAAGTGAGGGATTCACTTTGACGTCGCAGCTAAGAAGGCTCGTATAGAAGAGCTTGAGCGCGAGATGGAAGCTCCTGATTTTTGGGCAGATGCGCAAGTGTCTACCAACAAAATGAAAGAGCTTAAGTCCATGAAGGATGATGTTCTAATCATCGATAAGCTTGAGGACTTATATAAGGAAATAGAAGATTACATCGAACTTGGAAATGAAGAGGAGGACCAGGAGATAGTTGATACTGTTGGCCTTCTTATAGAAGAGTTTGAAAGTGACTTAGAGACTCTTAGAATGAAGACTCTTTTATCAGGAGAGTATGATAGTGACAGCGCTATTGTGACTCTTCATTCTGGAGCAGGTGGCGTTGAGGCATGTGATTGGGTGCAGATGCTTTATCGTATGTATTCTCGTTGGGCTTCTGATGCTGGATTTTCTGTTGAGGAGCTTGATTACCAAGAGGGAGATGAGGCTGGTATCAAATCAGTTACATTTCAGGTTAATGGAGAAAATGCATACGGCTACCTTAAATCAGAAAAGGGAATTCACAGACTTGTTAGAATTTCTCCATTTAATGCACAGGGTAAGAGACAGACTTCATTTGCATCATGCGATGTTATGCCTGAAATAGAAGAGGATGTGGATGTTGAAATCAAAGATGAGGATATCCGTATTGATACATATCGTTCATCGGGTGCTGGTGGCCAGCATATTAACAAGACCAGCTCGGCTATACGTATCACACATTTCCCTACAGGAATAGTTGTTACTTGCCAAAATGAGCGTAGTCAGTTCCAAAACAAGGATAAGGCAATGCAGATGTTAAAGACTAAGCTCCTTCTTTTGAAACAGGAGGAGAATGCAGCCAAGGCTAGTGGAATCAGGGGCGAAGTCTCAGATATAGGATGGGGCAATCAAATACGTTCATACGTATTACAGCCATACACTATGGTCAAGGATCTTCGTACAGGCGAGGAGTCAGGCAATGCAGATGCAGTATTAGATGGCAAGCTTACACCATTTATGAATGCCTATCTCAAGTGGCTTTCTCTTGGTTGTCCAGACCGTGGAGCTACTGCTGAGGACTAAAAAACGAAAAAGCCTAATTTTACTAGGCAATAATTTAATATAGTACTTGAAATTAGGTAGTGTTTAATGTTATTATCTTCTGAGCGTGTACAAATGTTTTTGTGCTAAAGACACTTATGGAGGATATATGGCAGAGAAGACTACCTATTTTGTTTTAAAAGAAAAGGCGGTTCCTGAGGTTTTGCTTAAGGTGGTAGCTGCGAAGAAGCTTATTGAAACTGGCAAGTGTGATTCAGTTCAAGAAGCTACAGAACAGGTTGGAATTAGTCGTAGCTCTTTTTATAAGTATAAGGATGACATTTTTCCATTCCACGAGGATGCAAAAGGGAAAACCGTTAATATGGTCATCCAATTAGAGGATGAGCCTGGAATTCTTTCCAAGGTACTTGAGGAGATGGCTCATTTTCATGTGAATATTTTGACAGTACACCAAAGTATTCCAGTCAACGGATTCGCTACAGTTACTATTTCAGTAGATGTTCTTGAAGATTCAGGAGATTTCTCCGAATTAGTTAATTCTATCGAAAATGTTGGCGGTGTTAACTACGTAAAGATTTTAGCAAGGGAGTGACAACATGAAAGCAGCAATTATGGGATACGGAACAATTGGTTCCGGTGTAGCAAAAGTTCTTGATACAAACAGAGATATTATCAAGGCTAGATTAGGTGAGGAACTTGAGCTTAAATATATCTTGGATTTGAGAGATTTTCCTGGTGACCCTCACGAGGATTGCTTCGTCAAGGATTACAAGAAGATTGCACAAGATGAAGAGGTACAGATTGTCGTTGAAACTATGGGTGGTGTGGAGCCTGCCTTCACATTTGTTAAGGAAATGCTTGAGGCTGGAAAGTCTGTCACTACTTCAAATAAAGCCCTAGTAGCGGACAAGGGCGCAGAGCTTATGGAAATCGCTGACAAGCACGGTGTTAACTTCGTGTTCGAGGCAGCAGTCGGCGGCGGTATTCCTATTATCCGTACACTTACTGCATGTCTTACAGGTGATGTTATCGAGGAAATCGATGCAATCTGCAATGGTACTACTAACTACATGCTTACAAATATGGAGCAGTTTGGCAGCGATTACAATGAAATCCTTGCTGAGGCACAGGCTCTTGGTTATGCAGAGAAGGACCCAACAGCTGACGTTGAGGGTCATGATAGCTGCCGTAAGATTGCAATTCTTACATCACTTATTTCTGGAAAGACAGTTGATTTCAATGATATTCCAACAGAGGGTATCAGCAAGATTTCTTCTACAGATTTCAAATATGCTAAGGAAATGGGCTGCAGCATCAAGCTTGTTGCTCGTAGCGTCAAGGAGGGAGACACATATTCATGCCGTGTAGCTCCATTTATGATTAAGCCAGAGCAGATGCTTTACCATGTTGCAGGTGTTATGAATGCTGTTTCTGTAAAGGGAAATATGCTTGGTGAGTCTATGTACTATGGTGCAGGCGCAGGTGCCCTTCCTACAGCATCAGCAGTAGTTGGTGATATGGTATTCCTTGCTAGAAATACAAATAGACAGGTTAAGATTGGCTGGGAGGCTGAAAAGCTTACACTTGCTAATCCATTAGAGCAGAGATATCGTTTCTTTGTTAGAACTTCAGCTTTACAGTCTAATATCGAAAATGAATTTGGCAATGTTGAGTACGCAAGCCTTGACTTAGACAATGAGACAGGTTTTGTTACAGCAGAGATGTCTGAGGCAGAGTTCGAGGAGCGTGCAGCAGCACTTGGTGGCATCATTTCAGTGATTCGTTTCTACTAAAATTTGTGGTAGATAAATCTAATGTAATGCTGTAAATTGAAAACTTAATGTAACTATAAATATTAAAAGAGCCAGTAGGCATCAAGCTCTTAGGTCTCTAAAGCGAAACATGTAGTTGAGCTGAGAGACTCTAAGGCTTGTAGCCGTAACTGGCGTACTAATAGAAATTGGAGAATTGTTATGTATATTACATGCTTAGATTTAGAAGGTGTTTTGGTTCCAGAGATTTGGATTGCTTTTGCAGAGGCTACAGGTATTCCTGAGCTCAAGAAGACAACAAGAGATGAGCCAGATTATGACAAGCTTATGAAATATCGTATTGATATTTTAAAAGAGCATGGCTTAGGTCTTAAGGAGATTCAGGAGACTATCGCTGGTATCGATCCACTTCCAGGAGCTAAGGAGTTCTTAGATAAACTTAGAGCATTTGGACAGACAATTATTATCAGTGATACTTTCTCACAGTTTGCAGGACCTTTAATGGAAAAGCTTGGCATGCCAACAATTTTCTGTAATGAGCTTATTGTTGGAGACAATGGCGAGATTACAGGATATAAGATGAGATGTGATAAGAGCAAGCTCACTACAGTTAAGGCTCTTCAGTCTTGCGGTTTTGAGACAATCGCCAGCGGTGATAGCTTTAATGATTTAGCTATGATTCAGGCATCAAAGGCAGGCTTCCTTTTCAGAACTACTGAGGCTATTAAAAATGACTATCCACAGTATCCTGCTTTTGAAGAGTACGACGACTTATATAACGCTATTGTGGCAGTACAGCAGTAATTAATAATCAAAGCAAGTTTTATTATCAAAACTTGCTTTTTTTATGTCCAAATTTAATAAAAATTGCGGTTAAAAGGACAGACTGTCCAATAAATAAAGTCCGGGAACCGTCTTAATTAGTGCAAAGTTGACAGATTGTTAATAATAAGACAATGACAATATTAGTCAATTGTGCATACATAAGCTAAATTATGTGAAAAATTTATGTTGATATTTACCTATAACTGCGTTATGATTTAATCAGATAAGTTAATAAATGCCCGTGAGAGATGAGAATGTGGCTGTGACAAGAGATGAGCTCTTGCTCCTTTAGGCATGTTCTTTTTTTGTGCCTAAACATAGGCAAAGGTGCTAGGGAGGAGTATAAAATGCATAGAGAATTCATCGAAAAGCTGGAGGTTAATCCAGTTATCGCAGCCATAAAAGACGACGAAGGTTTGGCTCATGCCTTAGAGACGGATTGCGAGATAATCTTCATATTATACGGAGATGTTTGTACGATTCCGGATATCGTACAAAAAATAAAATCAGTCGATAAGGTAGCTATGGTGCACCTGGATTTGATTACAGGCCTCAATAACACCAAAGAAATCTCAGTCGACTTTATTAAAAATAATACTGAGGCAGACGGTATTATCACCACCAAAGGAAATCTCATTGGACGGGCGAAGGAGTTAGGCTTATATACGGTGCTTAGATATTTTGTAATTGATAGCATGGCTCTTGTGAATATTGAGAAGCAAGACCGTCATGGAATATCTACACCGGACGTCATCGAGATTCTTCCTGGCATAGTCTTACCTAAGATTATCCAGAGGGTGAACAGAGCTAGTAGAGTTCCTGTCTTAGCGGGGGGCCTTATTAGTGACAGAGATGATGTTATGAATGCACTTAATAATGGGGTGCTGGCAGTATCTACTACTAATGAAGAGGTCTGGCAGCTATAAGTGTTAAAAGCCTTCTCCGAAACTAGCCAATGCCAAATGGCGCAAAAAGAAGGAGGAGTAATAATGGCAAAATACGTAATGGCTCTTGATGCCGGAACAACAAGTAACAGATGTATCCTTTTCAATGAAAAGGGTGAGATGTGCTCTGTTGCACAAAAGGAATTTACACAGTATTTTCCACAGCCAGGTTGGGTAGAGCATGATGCTAATGAAATCTGGCAGACACAGCTTTCTGTTGCTCGCGAAGCTATGAGAAAAGTGGGTGCTACATCAGATGATATCGCAGCAATCGGTATCACAAATCAGCGTGAGACAGTTATTGTTTGGGACAAGGCTACAGGACAGCCTATCACGCATGCTATTGTTTGGCAGTGCCGTCGTACAGCTGACTTTGCAGAACAGATGAAGGGTAAGATACCTGGAATTGTTGAGAAATTCCAGCAGAAGACAGGTCTTAAGTTTGACCCATACTTCTCAGGAACAAAAATCCGTTGGATTCTTGATAATGTAGAGGGTGCTCGTGAGAGAGCAGAAAAAGGTGAGCTTGCTTTTGGTACAGTAGATTCTTGGTTAATCTACAAACTTACAAAGGGTAAAGTACATGTTACTGATTACTCTAATGCGAGCCGTACATTATTATTTAATATTAATACTCTTGAATGGGATGATGAGCTTTGCCAGATTCTTGAGATTCCAAAGAGCATGCTTCCAGAGGCTAAGCCTTCTAGCTGCATCTATGGAGAGACAGATCCAGAATTCTTTGGCGGCCCTATCCGCATCGCAGGTGCTGCTGGTGACCAGCAGGCAGCTCTTTTTGGACAGACATGTTACAAAGAGGGTGAAGCTAAAAATACATACGGTACAGGTTGCTTCATGCTTATGAATACAGGTGAGAAGCCAATATTCTCTAAGAATGACCTTCTTACAACTATTGCTTGGGGACTTGATGGTAAGGTTACATACGCACTTGAAGGTTCAGTATATGTAGCTGGTGCAGCTATTCAGTGGCTTCGTGATGAGTTGAAGATTGTTGATTCTTCACCAGATTCAGAATACTTTGCAACACGTGTTAAGGATACAAACGGATGCTACGTTGTACCTGCATTTACAGGTCTTGGCGCTCCATACTGGGATCCATATGCACGTGGAGCTATCACAGGACTTACACGTGGTGTTAATAAGTATCACCTTATTAGAGCAACACTTGAGTCACTTGCTTATCAGACATACGATGTATTACATGCTATGGAGCTTGACTCAGGCAAGCATCTTACAGCACTTAAAGTTGACGGTGGTGCATCAAACAACAACTTCTTGATGCAGTTCCAGTCAGATATTATTAATACAGACGTTCTTCGTCCAAGCTGTGTTGAGACAACAGCTATGGGTGCTGCATATCTTGCAGGTCTTGCAGTTGGCTACTGGAAGAGCAAGGAAGATGTTATCAAGAACTGGTCTGTAGACCGTGAGTTCAAGCCAGCTATGACTGATGCAGACAGAACAGCAGCTATTAAGGGCTGGTCAAAGGCTGTAGCAGCAACACGTGGTTGGGCTAAAGAATAGCCGTATATCGTATAGGTAACTATATAATTTAATAAGTAGCCAGTAGGCAGCAAGCTCTAATATTTCTTAAGCGAATCGTGTTAGATGAGCGGAGAAATCATTAGGCTTGTAGCCGTGACTGGCGAGAGAATAAAAGGGGGTAAAGAATATGTCAGTTTATGTAGGCGAGTTTATTGGTACTATTATACTTGTATTACTTGGTGATGGTGTTTGCTGTAACGTTTCTTTAAATAAGTCTGGTTTTAAGGGCGGCGGAGCAGTTCACATCCTTATCGGTTGGGGAATGGCCGTTATGGTTCCTGCATTTGCAATGAGCAATTTCACAGGATGCCCTTCAGCATTCAACCCTGCAGTTACAATTGGTATTGCAATCAGAAGCGGTGATTGGAGCACAGTACCTGGACAGATAGTTGCTCAGATGCTTGGCGGTTTTGTTGGTGCAGCTATATTGATGCTTCTTTATCACGATCATATCAAGGCTACTGCTGAGGATGATGTTGTTAGAGGTTGCTTCTGTACAGCACCTTCTATCCCAAATCAGTTCCTTAACTTTATGTCAGAGTTCGTAGCTACATTTATTCTTGTATTTACACTTGCTCTTATTCCAGCAGGATCTGACCGTACAGTTTGGGTACTTGTATATGGCGTAATCGTTGCTTGTGGTGCTTCATTTGGTGGTCTTACAGGATACGCAATGAATGCAGCAAGAGATACAGCTCCTCGTATTGCTTATCTTTGCCTTGCACCAAACTTTGGTAAGAAGAACGGAAATTGGAGCTATGGATGGATTCCAGCTGTAGCACCTATCTGTGGTGGTGTTGTTGCATCCCTTCTATACAACGCACTTGCTGCAGCTCAGATGTTTGGTTAAAAGAACTGTTCACAGAAATGTAATCTGTGTGAGTTATTATTAATTCAGTATTCAATACTGAAACCTGTAACCATTTTTTAAACTTTATTATTGATACACTGAGGATTGGAGTCGGTATTGAACGCATGATGAGATGCGTCTAATTGCCGACTCCTTTTTTCAAAAGAATATGTAAAAGGTAGGAGAAAAAACTATGTTGTATGATGTCATAATCATAGGCGCAGGCGTTTCCGGTAGCGCAATTGCAAGAGAACTCTCACGCTATGAGGCAAATGTCTGTGTACTAGAAAAATGTGAGGATGTATGTGAGGGTACCTCAAAAGCTAATTCGGCAATTGTACATGCGGGCTTTGATGCAGCAGCTGGATCATTAATGGCAAAATTAAATGTCAGAGGAAACGAGATGATGGACGACCTTTGCCGTGATTTGGACATTCCGTTCAAAAGAAATGGTTCCATGGTTGTTTGCATCCACAAGGAAGCACTTCCAGGGCTTCAGGATCTCTATGACAGAGGTATTAAAAACGGTGTAAAGGGTATGAAAATCTTGAGCCGTGAAGAGGCGCTTGAAATGGAGCCAAATCTTTCTGACAACGTAGAAGGAGCACTTTATGCACCAACTGGCGGTATTATCTGCCCATTTAAGCTATGTATTGCAATGGCAGAAAATGCAAATGTAAATGGGGTTGATTTTAGATTTAATACCAAGGTAGAAGATATTAAAAAGAGCGAGGATGGATTGTGGCACATTCGCACTAACAATGGTGAGTATGTTTCTAGATACGTAGTAAATGCGGCAGGCGTTTATTCAGGCGTGATTCACAATATGGTAAGTGAGGATGATGACAAAATTGAGATTATCCCAAGAAGAGGAGATTACTGCTTACTTGATAAAGAGGTAGGAAATCATGTTAGTCATACGATTTTCCCACAGCCAACAAATCTTGGTAAAGGCGTGCTTGTTTCACCTACAGTTCATGGAAATCTTATTGTTGGACCAACAGCAATAGATATTGATGACAAAGAAGGAACAAACACGACCGCAGAAGGAATCAATGACCTTATTGCAAAGGCTAATGACCATGTGAAAAACCTTCCAATGAGAAAGGTAATCACATCCTTTGCAGGTCTTCGTGCTCACGAGGCTCGTCATGAATTTATCATCGGTGAGGTAAAGGGAGCAAAGAATTTTATTGATTGTGCAGCTATTGAGTCTCCTGGTCTTACCTC
Organism: Pseudobutyrivibrio sp. AR14; assembly: GCF_900101325.1. Taxonomy (NCBI): domain Bacteria; kingdom Bacillati; phylum Bacillota; class Clostridia; order Lachnospirales; family Lachnospiraceae; genus Pseudobutyrivibrio; species Pseudobutyrivibrio sp. AR14. The sequence continues at coordinate 13,785 of NZ_FMUY01000008.1, read as the reverse complement.
AAGCCCAGCCATAGGCGAAATGGTTGGAAATATGTTGAAGGATATGATGGGACTTACTCCTAAGGCTAATTGGATTAGTAAGCGTAAGGATGTAATGAATCCTGAAAATCTATCAATTGAAGAAAGAAATGAATTAATTAAGAAAAATCCGGCGTATGGTAACATTATTTGCCGCTGTGAGTCTATTTCAGAGGGGGAAATTCTTGATGCAATTCACAGACCACTTGGAGCTCGTTCATTGGACGGAGTAAAGAGAAGAACGAGAGCTGGAATGGGAAGATGTCAGGCAGGTTTCTGTTCTCCAAAGACAATGGAAATTCTTCACAGAGAGCTCGGCCTTGATTATGAAGAAATAACAAAGAGTGGTGGTCGTTCAAATATCGTTATTGAGCGCACCAAAAATCAGAAGGGAGGCGAGCAGTAATGATGAACTATGATATTGTTATTGTTGGCGGCGGCCCAGCAGGACTTGCAGCAGCTGTTGCAGCACGAAATGCCGGAGTAGATAAAATCCTTATATTGGAAAGAGATAAGGAGCTAGGTGGAATTTTAAATCAGTGCATCCACAATGGTTTTGGACTCCACACATTTAAAGAAGAGCTTACTGGTCCAGAATATGCTTATAGATTTATTGAAAAAGTATTAGATGCAAAAATAGAGTACAAGCTTAACACAATGGTAATGGATATCTCTGAAGACAGAGTTGTAACAGCTATGAGCCGTGAAGATGGTATGTACCAGATAAAGGCAGGGGCTGTTATCCTTGCTATGGGATGTAGAGAGCGCCCAAGAGGAGCTTTAAATATTCCAGGTTTTAGACCGGCAGGTATTTTCTCGGCAGGTACTGCTCAACGTCTTGTAAATATTGAAGGTTACATGCCAGGTCGAGAAGTAGTAATTTTAGGATCTGGTGATATTGGCCTTATTATGGCACGCCGTATGACACTAGAGGGTGCTAAGGTAAAAGTTGTTGCAGAGCTTATGCCATATTCAGGTGGTTTAAAGAGAAATATTGTACAGTGCCTAGATGACTTTGGAATTCCTCTTAAGCTTTCGCATACAGTTGTTGATATTGAAGGTAAGGAAAAAGTAACAGCAGTTACTATCGCCGAGGTTGATGGCAAGGGCAAGCCAATCCCAGGTACAGAGGAGAGATACACATGTGATACCCTTCTTCTTTCCTGCGGACTCATTCCAGAAAATGAGCTTTCAAGAAATGCAGGAGTTGAGATGAGCCCTATTACAAGTGGACCAATCGTCAATGAATCACTTGAGACAAATATTCCAGGCGTGTTTGCTTGCGGTAATGTTCTTCATGTTCATGACCTTGTGGACTATGTCTCAGAGGAGGCAGACAGAGCTGGTCAGAATGCAGCCAAGTTTGTTAAGGGTGAACTTTCTGATGTGAAATCAGATATTGAGATTGTTGCTACAGAAGGTGCTAGATACACTGTTCCATCGACAATCAATGTAGATAGAATGGATGATAAACTTACAGTTCGTTTCCGTGTAGGAGCAGTGTACAAGGATTCATTCGTAAGTGTTTACTTTGACGACGAGCGTGTAATGCACAACAAGAAACGTATCATGGCTCCAGGTGAAATGGAGCAGGTTATTTTACTGAAGGACAAGTTAAAAGAAAAATCAGGTCTTAAGAAAATAACTGTAAAGATAGAAAATGAATAGGAGGCAGAAGATAAAATGGAAAAGAGAGAATTAACATGTATCGGCTGCCCAATGGGTTGTGCCATTACAGTAGAATTAGAAAATGGAGAGGTTGTTTCAGTGACAGGTAACACCTGTGGCATCGGTGATAAATACGCAAGAAATGAAGTTACTCATCCAGAGCGTACAGTCACATCTACAGCTGTAATCCTAGGAGGAGACAGGCCTCGCGTTTCAGTGAAGACTAAATCTAACATACCTAAGGACAAAATTGATGCAGTCATGAAAGAAATTGATGCAGCAGTTATGACCGCACCAATCCGCATAGGCGACGTGGTGGTTAAAAATGTCTGCGGCACAGGCGTTGACGTAGTAGCCACACGCAACGTAGAAAAAATTTGACCCTAGGGGACGGGGTTAGTGGTCCATTTTAAGGGGTAGGAATCATCCTACCCCTTTTTTATTAGCCACGTCCGATGCACATCTGGAAGCAGATTACTTCATTGTTGTCGTTTAAAGTAAAGTAAATGCTGTAGCCGTTTGTGTAAGTATAACTTATCATATGATCTCCGTCTTCTGAATCATATTCGCAACCTGACTCACCATAAGCTGAAATAATTTCTTCTGCAGTAGAGCCGATTGTGATTCCCTTGCTTGTTTTCCATGCATCACTAAAGCTTTTGAACTCAACAATCTCTGTAGTATCTCCTTCAGTGCTATATGTCAATTCTCCTGCATTATAGTATTTGCTAGTGTGGTAATCACCGTCATCAGTTGTGCTAGCAGGCTCACCAAGTTTCTCGAGAACTGTCTTGCCATCATCTAAAATAGAAAAGCTAATGTCTTCATTTTCGTTTTCAACCGTTACTTCTAATACTTCGTCGTCTGCAGTGATAAGTGAATCCTCGGCAGTATCGCACTCTGATGCGCATTCCTCAAGGCCAACACCACATCCGTTATCTTCATTATAAAAGTCATCGTTTTTTCCACAGGCTACAATTGATAAGCCCATTGTCATAAGAAGTACTAAAAATTTTTTGTTCATAATATAAATCTCCTAGCTGTATTATTTGTACTAATACGGTTATATCACTAGCTGTAAATCTTGTCAACAGAAAAAATAATGTGCAAGACGGCGCAAGTTGCTAACGAGTTTTATTTTATATATACTGAATTAGTAAAAATCCACAGGAGAAAATCATATGAAAAAGAGAATTATAGGCCTTGATATCCTCAGAGATATAGGTGTTATCTTTATATTTTTATATCATTTTTGTATAGAGTATATTAACTTGGCTCATGGCACAGATCCAATCATGCCTTCTGTTAATTATTTTGCTAATATTTGGGCTCGTCCAGCTAGCTTGTTTTTGTTTATTATTTCAGGTTATGCGCTTATGTATAATCATGAGGATGAGCTGACTACAAAAGAATATTACATCAGAAGATTTAAGGGATTATTTATTCCATTTTATATCGCATATACGATAATGTTTCTCGCATACTTTGCAGTAAATAATGTTGCAGCTGGAAGCACTTCTCCACTTTACACTTTCGTATTTACGATTATTGGTGTAGATGCAATGGTACAGGAGATGAGTGGAGGACTGGGCTTTTACCTTATTGGAGAGTGGTTCATGTCATGCATAGTATTTTGCTATATATTCTTCCCACTTTTTGCGAAGGCTGTTAAAAAGTGCAAATATGTTTTGCTTGTAGTGCTTGCTCTTTGGAGTGGATTTATGCTTTTTGTTTTCAATCCTTTTGATATGCAAGTGGAGCACAATCCACTATTTGTGTTGCTGTATTTTTATGTGGGAATGCTCCTTTATGAGCTCGTTGGACAAAAGCAGATTTCAAAAAATATAAGAATAATTTGCACTGTAATTTCAGTGGCAATATTCGTTTATTTACTGCTCGCTGGCTACACTGCAATTTTCCCTGTAGTTTTAAACCAGCCATTTGAAATTGTATGTGTCATATGGTCTGTTGCTATGTTTTTAGCAATAAGGGATGTGGATATTAATCCTGAAAAGAGAATATATAAGGTGATTACTTATATTTCGGGCATTAGTTGGAATATAATTTTAGTTCACCATATGATAATCATTTTGTTATTTAAGCATTATGATATTTCTTTATACAGTCGTAGAGAGACCTTTACATTATTCTTATTAGCTATCGTTCTTACATGGATAGGAGCGATAATAGTAAGAAATCTAAATGCTAAAGTAAAATCAGCATTTGTAAATAAATAGCATCCTACATTTAGCTTGGGCTTATAAAAGGAGCTTTTTATATAAAAAGAAAGAGAGTTACAACATGGATATTACTAAACAGATTGCAACAGAGCTTCAGGTTAGACCTGCACAGGTTGAGGCTGCAGTGAAATTATTAGATGAGGGGAATACAGTTCCATTCATTTCCCGCTATAGAAAAGAGGCTACAGGCGGACTTAATGACGAGCAGTTACGTGCTCTTTCTGAGAGACTTACGTATTTACGAAATCTTGAAGAGAAAAAAGCTACATGTCTTGCATCTATTGAGGAGCAGGGCCTTCTGACAGATGAGCTTAAAAAAGCTATTCTTGAGGCAACCACTCAGGTTGCTGTTGATGATTTATATCGTCCATACAGACCAAAGCGCAGAACTAGAGCTACTATAGCCAAGGAAAAGGGCTTAGAGCCACTTGCAAATATTATTATCCTTCAGATGACAGACAAGTCTCTTGAAGAGGAGGCAAAGTCATTTATCAATCCTGAAAAGGAAGTTAACACACCGGATGAAGCTATTGCTGGTGCTTGCGATATTATTGCAGAGAGCATTTCTGACGATGCTGATTATCGTACCTGGATTCGAGAGAAAACATTTAAAAATGGTCGCATCATTTCAAAGGCAAAAGATGCAGAGGCGGAGTCCGTCTATGAGAATTACTACGACTATGACGAGGCAATTGCTAAGCTTCCAGGACATAGAATTCTTGCCCTCAACCGTGGCGAAAAGGAAAAGATTCTAAAGGTGAGTATTGAGGCTCCAGTTGATGACATTTTAAATTATCTGGAAAAGAAAATTATCAGCAGAGATAACGTAAATACGAATCAGACTCTGCAGACAACAATCGAGGATGCATACACAAGACTTATTGCACCTTCTATTGAAAATGAAATCCGAAACAACCTTACAGAGATGGCAGAGGATGGAGCTATCAAGGTATTTGGTAAGAATCTTACTCAGCTTCTTATGCAGCCACCGATTGCAGGGCGCAATGTATTAGGCTGGGACCCTGCCTTTAGAACAGGATGTAAAATCGCAGTTGTGGATGCCACAGGAAAGGTACTGGATACAACAGTGGTTTATCCAACCGCTCCTCAGAACAAGGTAGAGGAGACTAAAAAGGTAATTAAGTCTCTTATTAAAAAATACAACGTATCTCTTATTTCTCTGGGCAATGGAACAGCCAGCCGTGAGTCTGAGCAGATTATCGTTGATATGTTAAAAGAGATTCCTGAAAAGGTTGAATACATTATTGTTAATGAGGCTGGGGCTTCTGTTTATTCAGCAAGTAAGCTTGCTACAGAAGAGTTCCCTAATTTTGATGTAGGACAGCGTAGCGCTACTTCTATGGCTCGCCGTCTTCAGGACCCACTTGCAGAGCTTGTTAAAATTGATCCAAAATCCGTAGGTGTTGGTCAGTATCAGCATGACATGAATCAGAAAAAGCTCGATGAGACCCTTGCAGGAGTAGTAGAGACATGTGTTAATGCTGTTGGTGTAGATTTAAATACAGCTTCGGCATCATTGCTTGAGTATGTTTCAGGTATCAACAAAACCCTTGCAAAAAACATCGTTGCATACCGTGAGGAGAATGGAAAATTCAATTCTCGCGCAGAGCTTAAGAAAGTTCCTAAGCTTGGACCAAAAGCATTTGAGCAGTGCGCAGGCTTCATGCGAATTACAGGCGGAAAGAATCCTCTCGATGCTACAGCTGTTCATCCAGAGAGTTATGATGCAGCTAAGGCTCTTCTTGAGAAGCTTGGATTTGATGTAAAAGACATTGCATCAGGAACACTTAAGGAAATCCACAAGAGTATAAAAAATATCAAAGAGTTATCAACAGAACTTGGAGTCGGAGAGATGACTTTAGAGGATATTGTAAAGGAACTTGAAAAGCCAGGACGCGATCCACGAGAAGATATGCCAAAGCCAATCCTTAAGAGTGATGTTCTTGAGATGAAGGACTTAAAGCCTGGTATGCAGCTTAAGGGGACAGTTCGAAACGTTATCGATTTTGGTGCTTTTGTAGATATTGGAGTTCACCAGGATGGATTGGTTCATATTTCACAGATGACTGATCGTTATATTAAGCATCCGTTAGAGGTGGTTTCTGTTGGAGATATTGTAGATGTGGAGGTTCTTTCTGTAGACGAAAAGAAGGGAAGAATAGCCCTCACCATGAAGCTTTCAAAGAAATAACAAAACCATGGAAAGAATATGGAATAGGAGCCTCAAATTTTACTTAAAGGTTTTCGTATTATCATCACATTATGTTTAGAGATTTTGTGGCATTTATACAAAATAATACCCTGAATAGTTCAAACTGTTGACATTCTTGTCATAGATACCTATACTGAATTTCAGTAAGAAAAGTAACAGACAGTTTGCTTTTTAGGAGAAATGGTTTAAGAATGAGTCGTAAGGGGTTTCGGCTCGTTCTTTTTTTGTATATAGAAGTATATTATGGTAAAATACACTATATATAGGGAGATTTTGATTATGACAAATATTAAGTTTAGCACTAAGATATCAGAGAATGATTTATATAGATACAACTTACATCACACATATACTTCCAATCAGGGGATTCTTTCTATTTTACTGTTTGTCCTTTTGATTACAGTTTGGATTTTACGCTTTCAACAGCTGTCCCTTGTATATAGAGTGATGTATCCAACTGTGGCAATTGTATTTTTGCTTTACATCCCTATGAGCCTTAAGCTTAGGGTTAAAAATCAAATGCTCCAGGATGTATTTCAGCACCCACTTACTTATGAGCTTACAGAGACAGGCATTTTAATCAGCTCACCTACTACAGAGCAGCCTGCAGAGTTGCCATGGGAGTACATTTACAAGGTATCTTCTTGGAAGGAATATCTTTTGATCTATTCAAATAGAGTCAATGCATATATTATTCCAATGTCAGATATTGAAAATGAATATTCTTCAATCAAAGAGTATATTACAAATCATGTAGAGGATTATAAATTACAATTAAAATGATAGAGATTATTGAAACTAATTCACCAGAAGAAACAGAAGCTCTAGGAAAGCGCCTCGCAGCAGAGGCTACCCCAGGACAGGTATTTACTCTCATCGGAGATTTGGGAGTGGGCAAGACAGTCTTTACACAGGGATTTGCTACGGGCCTTGAGATTGATGAGGCTATATGTAGTCCTACTTTCACAATAGTTCAGGTATATGATACAGGTAGGCTTCCTTTTTACCATTTTGATGTATATCGTATAGGCGATGTAGAGGAGATGGACGAGATAGGATATGAGGACTACATCTATGGAGATGGAGTGTCTCTTATCGAGTGGGCTAATCTTATAGAGGATATTTTGCCTGATAATTATACTCAGGTTACAATAGAGAAGAATTTAGAAAAAGGATTTGATTACCGCAAGATTACGGTAGAGAAGATACAGAAATAACTATGAAAATATTGGGAATAGACGGCTCTGGGCTAGTGGCTTCAGTTGCCATTGTAGAAGACGATAATTTGATTGGCGAATATACAACTGGATATAAAAAGACACACTCGCAGACATTGCTTCCAATGCTTGATGAGTTGTCAAAGATGGTTGAGCTTGATCTTAATTCGATAGATGCTATTGCTGTTGCAGCAGGCCCTGGTTCATTTACAGGCCTTAGGATTGCATCAGCCACAGCAAAGGGACTTGGCCTTTCTCTTGGCTGTCCTATTATTTCTGTACCTACAGTAGATGCATTGGCATATAACATGTGGGGCAGTTCAGATGTGATATGTCCGATTCTTGATGCGAGACGCGGACAGGTATACACAGGCTTATATGAATTTGACCAGGATGGTAGCTTGCATGTGTTAAAAGAACAATGTGCAGTAGATTTTCATGATATTGCAGAAGAGATTAATTCTCTTGGCAGGCCAGTCACATTCTTAGGTGATGGCACTCCTGTATTCGCAGAGATGATTTCATCCATTATAAAGGTTCCATATAGATTTGCTCCAGCTCATGTAAATCGTCAGCATGCATCATCAGTGGCAGCTCTTGGAGCTGTTTACTATGCAAATGGCGAATGCGAGCCAGCTGCTGATCACAGACCTGAGTATCTTAGACTTTCCCAAGCTGAGAGAGAGCGTCTTGAAAAGAAAGGTAGTTTGCAATGAGTATAGAATTTCGCTTTGCAAATGACCGAGACCTGGATACTATAGTAGAAATAGAGAGTTCCTCTATGAGTTGTCCTTGGTCAAGAGATTCTTATAAAGAGGCTATGGATTCAGATCATGCATTTATCATGGTTGCTACAGAGTCAGATTCATGTGTAGGTTTTGCAGTTTTTTATTTGACTGTTCCAGAGTCTGAGCTACCTGATATAGTTGTAGCGGAGTCACATAGAGGTAAGGGCATTGGAAAAGCTCTTCTTGATGCTAGTCTTAGAGAACTTACATCAAGAGGTGTGGATACAGTCTTTTTAGAGGTTAGAGTCTCTAACGAAAGGGCCAAGGCTCTCTATGAGAAAGTTGGTTTCGAAGAGATAGGTAGGCGCAAATACTTCTACTCTGATCCAGTTGAGGATGCAATATGCATGCGCCTTGAGATGAATTAATACTTTTTTATTTAGCTAGAGTAATAGAATTTGAGGATATAAAATGTTAGATGTTTGTTTGTTGGGGACAGCCGGAATGCTGCCTTTGCCAAACAGGTGGCTTACATCCTGTTTGATGAGGTTCAATGGTGAGGGCCTCCTGATAGATTGTGGCGAGGGCACCCAGGTGGCTTTAAGGGAAGCTGGTTTTTCACCTAACCCTATTTCCATAATCTGTCTTACTCATTATCATGCTGACCATGTTAGCGGTTTGCCAGGATTTCTATTATCAATGGGCAATTCAGATAGGACAGAGCCGGTCACAATAATTGGACCAAAGGGGCTTGAGAGAGTTGTTAATTCCCTTAGGGTGATTGCTCCGGAGCTTCCATTTGAAATTAGATTACATGAGATTACAGAGCCGGAAGATACCATTGAAATAATGGGTTATCATATCCATGCTTTCAAGGTTAATCATAATGTTCTTTGTTATGGCTATAGCATTGAGATTCCTAGAAAGGGCCGTTTCAATGTTGATGCAGCTAAGGAAATGGGTATTCCAATCCAGCTATGGAACCCACTTCAGAAGGGCCAGAATGTAGAGTTCGAAGGCAAGACCTATACACCTGATATGGTGATGGGAGCTGCTAGAAAGGGTATTAAGGTCACATATTGTACTGACACGAGACCTACCGCATCTCTTGTTGATGGGGCTAAGGATTCGGACCTTCTTATTTGTGAAGGTATGTACGCAGAAGAGGAAAAGCTGGCTAAGGCAAAAAAGAATAAACACATGACTTTCTATGAGGCAGCAAAGGTTGCTAAGGATGCAAATGTATCCAAGCTTTGGCTTACTCATTTTTCACCATCTATGACGGGGCACAAGCGATATATGAAAGCTGTCTGTGATATATTTCCACAGGCTGAGCTTGGAGAAGACGGCAAGTTCTTAGAGCTAGATTTTGCGGAGGAGTAATATGAGAAAGGTACTGCGAATTGGAATAGCGGTAATCTGTATGGTATCCCTGGTTGTGGGATACTATGCCTATTTGTCTAAAAGAAACTCTCAGTCCAAAGCTGAAGAAGCTACTGAGGTATCTGAGGTTCAGGCTATTATCAATAAGAATTTTAAATCAGATTATCCTGCTACAGCCCGTGCAGTTGTCAAATGGTACAATCGAATTATTACGGCCTATTATAGTGAGGATTATACTCAGGAGGAGCTTGAGAAGATGGCAGATCAGGCTCGCATGCTAATGGACGACGAGCTTTTAGCATACAATCCTAGAGATACATATTTAGCCTCTCTTTCTATGGAGATAGAGGATTATCATAACAGATCTAGGACTATAGTCTCAGCGACTATCAGTGATTCCAAAGAGGTCCAGTACAAAAAGGTTAATGGTTATGACTGTGCGTTCATATCTGTATATTATTTTATCAGAGAGGGCAGCTCATACGACCGTACATACGAGGACTTTTGCTTGAGGAAGGACAAAGACGGTAATTGGAAAATCCTTACCTGGAGATTGGCTACAAAGGATGAAATAAATGGATACTAAAGAAATTAAAATACTTTCTATAGAGAGCTCCTGCGATGAGACTGCAGCAGCTGTTGTTGTAAATGGAAGGGATGTTAGAAGTAATATCATTTCTACACAGATTCCTCTTCATACATTGTATGGGGGAGTTGTTCCAGAGATTGCTTCTAGAAAGCATATAGAGAGAATTAATCAAGTTATAGAACAGGCTCTTGAAGAGGCGGATATGGGCCTTGAGGATATGGATGCTATAGCAGTAACATATGGCCCTGGCCTTGTTGGAGCGTTGCTTGTGGGAGTGGCAGAGGCCAAGGCTATTGCGTTTGCCACAGGAAAGCCTCTTATTGGCGTTCATCATATCGAGGGCCACATAAGTGCTAACTACATAGAAAACAAAGATTTAGAACCACCGTTTTTATGCCTGGTGGTTTCTGGTGGTCATACACATCTTGTGCGTGTATCTGATTATGGCAAATACGAAATACTTGGTCGTACTAGAGATGATGCTGCAGGAGAGGCCTTTGACAAGGTGGCTCGTGCTATAGGTCTTGGTTATCCAGGTGGACCGAAGGTAGAAAAGGCAGCTCATGATGGTAATCCTTTTGCTATTCATTTTACACGACCTAAGGTTACGGATGAGCTATATGATTTTTCCTTTAGTGGTTTAAAATCTCAAGTATTGAATTATATTAATGGAGCGCAGATGAAGGGCGAGACTGTTAACGAAGCAGATATAGCAGCCTCTTTCCAACAGACTGTTATAGATACTCTTTGTGACCATGCGGCTCGTGCTATAGATGAGTTTGGCATGGATAAATTTGCAATAGCAGGTGGAGTTGCATCCAACCAAACCCTTAGAAATGCAATGGAAAAGATGTGCCAAGAAAAGGGTGTGAAATTTTACCACCCATCTCCAATACTATGTACAGACAACGCAGCTATGATTGGCGCGGCAGCATATTATGAATATTTGGCTGGCCGAAGAGATGGCTGGGATTTAAATGCGATACCTAATTTAAAATTAGGAGAACGTTAATGTAACTATTGTTTTATGGCTTACTTAGAATACTAAAAGGGAACAATAATGAACAAGTTTACAGCGATAGTTCTTGCAGCAGGCAGTGGCAAGAGAATGGAACAGGAAATACCAAAACAGTACATGAAGATAGGCGATGCACCATTGATGGTTCATTGTTTACGAACATTTCAAGAGAGCAAGGTGACTCAGATTGTTCTTGTTGTAGCACCTGGAGATGTTGAGAAGTGTCGCAAGGAAATCATTGAGAAATATCATATCGATAAGTGTGTTGCTATCGTTGAGGGCGGTGAGGAGAGATATAATTCTGTTTACGCCGGTCTTAAGGCTGTAGACGATGGCTATGTTTTAATACATGATTGCGCAAGAGCTTTTGTTACAGTAGATATTATTCACCGCTGCATGTCTTCTGTAGCCTTGTATGAGTCCTGTGTAGTAGGTATGCCATCCAAGGATACTGTTAAAGTTACTGACTCTCATCGCAAGGTTCTTGATACACCTGATAGAAGTAATGTGTGGATTGTACAGACTCCACAGTGTTTTGAGTACAATCTTATCCGTGGCGCCTATGACAAGATTATCCCTACAGCAGATAGCTCTATCACAGATGATGCTATGATTGTTGAGATGGCTACAGACCATGAGGTTCATATGATAGAGGGTTCCTATATGAATATAAAAGTGACCACACCTGAGGATGCTGCATTCGGAGAAGCTATCCTGAAAAGGAGGTAGAAAAATAGCCTTAAATCCTAGCGTTGTCGCAATTTTCTGAATTCAAGGATTTTAGAAAAAACTTACATCTTTTTTGTTGACATCTGATGTGTTGGATGATATTATACTATTCGTGTCCGAGAGATGCATAACAGAATATGGAGAGGTATCGAAGTGGTCATAACGAGGCGGTCTTGAAAACCGTTTGTCCGCAAGGGCGCGTGGGTTCGAATCCCACCCTCTCCGCTTGATAGGCAATCACAATAGTGATTGCCTTTTTTGTTGTATATATACTTGCATAAAATATAGTTGTGTTTTAATGAATTTTGGGCTAGTCTAAATTCAATACGTGATTTGGAGGAAAAGGATATGCTTTATTTTTCTTGCGACTATGCTGAAGGATGTCATCCAAAGGTTTTGGAAGCTCTTTCTAAAACTAATATGGTGTCTACACCGGGATATGGAGAAGACGAGTTCTGCCAACAGGCTAAGGCTAAGATTCGCGATTATATAAATTGCCCAGATGCTGATATCTACTTTTTGGTAGGAGGTACACAGACTAATCAGGTTGTAATTGATTCTATGCTTTCCAATTATGATGGTGTTGTAGCAGCTGCAACTGGTCATGTGGCAGTTCATGAGGCTGGCGCCATTGAATATAGCGGTCACAAGGTAATTACTATTCCTGGTCATGAAGGCAAGATTGATGCGACAGAATTAAAACAAATGCTTGTGGACCATTATGCTGACGATAGTGCAGAGCATATGGTGAATCCAGGGATGGTTTATATATCATATCCAACAGAGTATGGAACCCTCTATTCACGAGATGAATTAGAAGCTGTTTCTTCTATATGTAAGGAATACAATATACCTCTATTTATAGATGGGGCTAGACTTGCTTATGGTCTCGCTGCCCAGGATGATCTTTCTATGGAAGATATTGCATCCTATGCAGATGTATTTTATATAGGAGGAACAAAAGTCGGAGCTCTATTTGGAGAGGCTATTGTTTTTACCAAGGGTAATACACCTAAGCATATGATTACCCAGATAAAGCAGCATGGAGCACTCCTTGCAAAGGGAAGACTACTTGGCGTTCAATTTGATGCTTTATTTACAGATGACCTTTATATGCAGATGGGAAAGAATGCAATTGCACATGCTAATACTATAAGAGAGGATTTGAAAAAGAAGGGGTACCACCTCTATATGGAGAATCCTACTAACCAGACATTTGTTGTAATGGAAAATAGTAAGCTAGAGGACCTTAAAAAAGAGGTAGCTTATGGCTTCTGGGAGAAGTATGATGAGGCTCATACAGTCATCAGAATTGCCACCAGTTGGGCCACTGAAAATGCCTCTGTTGAAGCTCTAAAAAAAATCTTATAAAATTTGAAAAAAGCTGTTGACATTTGATTGTCTCCTTGCTATTATAAACAAGCTGTCGCGTGAGCAAGAACACCTTGAAAAAGCGTGTGATATCTCACAAAATCAGCTGAAAAAATTTAGTAAAAAGTGCTTGACAAAAAGCCATCCACTTGATACTATATACAAGCTGACTCGAGAGAGCTTCAGCCCTTGATTTTCCTAAGAAAGTCAAGAAAAAATAAATAAAAAAGTTGTTGACAAACGGCTGGCGACATGATAGTATAAACGAGTTGCTGCTGAGGGCAACAACAAAGCGAAGATTGATAACTGAACAGTGAAACAAACCTTGAATTAATACAAGTTTTTAAAACATGTATCCTTGAAATTCATTTAGTTTCTAAGACGAAACAAAAACCTTTATTAGTAAAGTCAGATTTATTTTGACTAGCGATTGAACTTATTGTAGCGAACAAGTTCGCTACTTACATAACTTTTTGCTTCACTTCGTGAACAAAAAGTCATGATTCTAACATGAGAGTTTGATCCTGGCTCAGGATGAACGCTGGCGGCGTGCTTAACACATGCAAGTCGAACGAAGCAATTTTCTACGAT
>NZ_FMUY01000046.1:0-1041 GCF_900101325.1 Pseudobutyrivibrio sp. AR14 | reverse complement strand
ATGAATCCTAAGCTTCGGTGTTGTGTTTTAGCCCCGGACATTTTCGGCGCAGGACCTCTCGACTAGTGAGCTGTTACGCACTCTTTGAATGTATGGCTGCTTCTGAGCCAACATCCTAGTTGTCTATGAAATCCCACATCCTTTACCACTTAACACACACTTTGGGACCTTAGCTGTAGGTCTGGGCTGTTTCCCTTTTGACTATCCAACTTATCTCGTATAGTCTGACTCCCGTACATCGGCTATCTGGCATTCGGAGTTTGATATCTCTTGGTAAGCTTTGACGCCCCCTTAAGAATTCAGTGCTCTACCTCCAGTAGTCTAATACGAGGCTAGCCCTAAAGCTATTTCGAGGAGAACCAGCTATCTCCGGGTTCGATTGGAATTTCTCCGCTATCCACACCTCATGCCCACCCTTTTCAACGGATGTGGCTTCGGCCCTCCATTTCCTTTTACGGAAACTTCAGCCTGGACATGGATAGGTCACCCGGTTTCGGGTCTACAATCACTGACTAATCGCCCTATTCAGACTTGGTATCCCTTCGGCTCCACACCTTTAGTGCTTAACCTTGCCAGTAATCGTAACTCGCCGGACCGTTCTACAAAAAGTACGCCGTTCCTCATATAAAGAGGTTCGACAGCTTGTAAACACAGGGTTTCAGGTTCTCTTTCACTCCCCTCCCGGGGTTCTTTTCACCTTTCCTTCACAGTACTATGCGCTATCGGTCACTAAGAAGTATTTAGGGTTACGGGGTGGTCCCCGCGCGTTCAGACAAGGTTTCACGTGTCTCGTCCTACTCTGGATACCGCCATGTCAATCGTCTTTTCGCTTACGAGGCTTTCACTCTCTTTGGCTGGCTTTCCCAAAACCATTCTGCTAAAACTCTTGAATCAATTATGCGGTCCGAACCCCGAAATGCACGCATCTCGGTTTGCCCTCTTTCCATTTCGCTCGCCGCTACTTTGGAAATCGATTTTTCTTTCTCTTCCTCCGGCTACTTAGATGTTTCAGTTCACCGGGTTCCCTTCCATACGTTATGT
>NZ_FMUY01000020.1:0-36421 GCF_900101325.1 Pseudobutyrivibrio sp. AR14 | reverse complement strand
CCCCTACATGAATAATGTTAAGTGCGTTAGCACTGAGAAAGAAGTCTGAAAGACTTCCATTATGAATGAGGGGGAGGAACTGTGAATAGTAACTTTTTATAAACCCCATCAACTAAAAAGAGCCGCTGATTAAATCAACGGCTCAATTCTTCATTATTTAATTGTAACTAGTAATCAAACTCTAGCAAAGTTTCATGCGAATTTCTTTAGTAATGATGTCTGTATAGCTAAAGGAAAGTAACTGTGATGGACATGTCTCAGTGTCGTCAACTAATATAGTAAATACACTTGGGTAAGCCTCTTGAATAACACCTTGCTGAATGTCAACTTTGTTACGACCCTTGTCTAACTGAATAACAACTCTACTACCGCATTGCGCTCTGACTGATTCTCGCACCTTGTCGAAGTCTTCGCGTTCCATGATGTCCTCCCCCTTTTCTAGCATTTGAATACTTTAATCAGCATTCTTATGTGGTTTGCGATATTGTATCACTTTTTGGTTATTTTGTCAAAATTTATATTCACTTTTTTGAATAATTATTATAATTAATCCGCCTCAAAGCCCACAATTGCTAAATTTTGTCCTCTATTTTATAATGTAAACATAAACTAATTTTGGAGGTCACAATGCTAAGAACCATTCTTGCAATTACATTCGTAACACTTTTCTTAATCATAAGTATTCCTATTTGGGTAATTTTGTTCATAGTCGGATTGTTCAGCAAAAAAGCTAAGGACGTCATTGGCTATAAGTGCGTTGCCTGGGCTTTCGGCGTTATCGCATTTATTTCCGGTGTTGATTATACAGTTAACGGATACGAAAACATTCCAAAGGATAAATCAGTTCTTTTCGTTGGAAACCATCAGAGTTTCTTCGACGTAATTCTTGGCTATCATATTTGTCCAGCAGTTACAGGCTTTCTTTCAAAAAAGACTTTTGAAAAGATACCACTTTTAAATGTTTGGATGTACATGAACTACTGCCTTTTCCTTACAAGAACTGATCCACGCACAGATTTAAAGCTTATTATCAAGGCTCAGGAATATATCAAGGCAGGCATCAATATGTTTGTATTTCCTGAGGGTACACGTTCTAAGACCGGAGAGATGGCCGAGTTCCATGAAGCATCTCTTAAAATTGCTGTCAGAACAGGGGCACCTGTTGTTCCAGTATGCTTCACAAATACTAGAAATGTCCTGGAGACACACACTCCTCGTATTAAAAAAGCAAAAGTCATTATCACATTCCTTCCACCAGTTGACTGTGGCACATTGGAAGGAGAGAACAAAAAACGTCCAGGAGCTTATGTACGCAGTTTGATAGCTACACAGCTTGAGGCAGATGCCAAACTCTTGTAGTTCTAAAGAGCGCTTAATTAAAGCGCTCTTTTTTAATACACTAAAATTCTAATAATAAGGGGAATATATAATGGGGGAGAATATTCAAAAGCTAAAATCTAACATAGAGCAGCGCATTGTAGGCAAGGGCCCTGTTCTAGACAAAATCATTGCTTGCCTTTTAGCCGACGGCCACGTACTTCTTGAGGATGTTCCAGGAGTTGGCAAAACATCTATCGTAAAAGCATTGTCGGATTCTATCGACCTTTCATTTTCAAGAATTCAATGCACACCTGATACAACTCCATCGGATATTACTGGTTTTTCCATGTACGATCAAAAAAATGGCGATTTCAAAGTAATAGATGGCCCTGTCATGAATAACATCCTTCTCGCCGACGAGTTAAACAGAACTTCACCTAAAACTCAAGCTGCACTTCTAGAGGTAATGGAGGAGCACACTGTAACTATCGATGGCAAAAAGCGCTCTGTGCCGGAACCTTTTATGGTAATTGCTACCCAAAATCCTACTGAGATGGCGGGCACCTATCCTATTCCAGAATCCCAAATGGACCGCTTCATGATAAAGCTAAGTGTAGGCTATCCAGATGCCAAGGCTTCAGAAGAAATGGCCGCTCGTTTCCTTGATGGCACTTTACATGAAAAAACTTCTTCTGTTCTTTCAGGGACAGATATTATAGCTATGCGAAAAGAAGTGAATTCTGTCACCATTCACGAAGATTTACGCCGTTACGGGGTGAAAATCGTGGAAGAAACAAGAAACACACCTGAGATTTCCTGCGGAGCCTCTCCTCGAGGACTTCTTTCTATGCTCAGATTCGCCCAGGCCCTGGCCTATATTTCCGAGAGAGACTACTGTATTCCAGAGGATATTGCGGAAGCAGCCTCCTATACCCTACCTCACAGAATTATGCTTACCACCGAGGCCAAGCTTTCTAAAACCACCAAAGAATTCCTCATCCAACAGATACTACATAGGGTAAAAGTCTCATGAAAATATCCGTTCATTTCAAAAACTTTGCCATTTATATATTGCTTCTCATATTAAGCATTGTCTTTGCCAGCTTCTTTGGAGGGCCGGTTGCTTTTATATGGCTGTATGCTATGATTCTTATAATTCCTGTTTCTATTCTTTATATTGGGCTTAATTACAAATTCCTAGCTATATATCAGGAAATAGAAATCCACAAAGTCTCAAAAGGAGAAATTCATAAGTATCGAATTCTCCTGGAAAATTCTGGATTTCTTCCAATTCATAACATGGCACTGTCAACCTATTCTGATAGATGCGATTTGCTGGAAATTACCGATGGGCAGCTTATATCTCTAGATGTAAGAGAAAAAATGGAACTAACTTCCAGTATAAATTGCAAGTATGCAGGTGCCTATGATGTAGGTGTAAAAAGCCTTACATTCACAGATCCTTTTAATATTTTCTTAGTGGATTTAAATGTACTGTATACCTTTAAAGCTGTAGTTCGTCCCAAGATTACAAACATAGCAAATTCTGCACTGGATTTTGAAAATCTGGTAAATAATACAGGATTTAAAAGTATTAATCAGGTAGAAGATATTCCAGGAAATGATATGCGCTCATACCAATCTGGTGACAGCCTCTCTTCTATTAACTGGAAGGTCTCCGCAAAGTTTTCTGAGCTTATGGTCCGTCTACCGAATCCTATGGAAAAGCGCAGCGTCACCATAATAATGGACGCCGCCAATTGGCAAGATAGCAAGCAAAACTTAGAGTATTTAAAAATGAGAGACTTCTTTTTAGAATTTGTAGTTTCCGCAGCATGGAATTTCGGTCAGCAAAATGTTCCTCTTGAAATCATTTATCCATCAGGTGATATAAAGACTTCAACAGTGGATTCCTACGAAAGCTTTATGGAATTTTACAACGAAATTGCCGACGGAATTTTCTATAGATCAGATGCAGTAAAGACGAAGCTTCAGTCCCTAATCAAGGAAAAGAGTGTAGATTATGACAAGAACACATGCATTCTCATTAAAGAAGATAGTAGAGACAAAAAAGATTTCTGCAGTATTATTGGATGAAATCAAACTGTTAATGTTTGAATATTGTCTACTGATTATTTCTGTGGAAATATATAGCATTTACAAGGGATACGGCGAGGATTTCTCCGCTGGCTCCTTTATTTTAAATGCTCTTTTTTCACATACTAGAATCATTATCCTAGCTATTATTGCTATCCAAATTCTTTTCCACGCCTTAAGAAAATTCAAAAAATATATAGACTACGGAAGTGTTCTACTTGCACTGGTTGCAATCTGCCTTTTCCTAGCCTTTGGAAGTTTTTGGGAGAAAAATTCCATCAACACGCTTCTGATAATTTTCCTTGCAATTATGACTCTTTGCGCTATCCAGCCTAAGAAGTTTTCTTTTTATTATTTTCTACTTCTTGGAATCATTATTTATCTCATTCCAGTCAGACAAGAGCCTATCAACTGGACTCCTGTAACTGACAAAGCAAGTGTTGTAATAGACAATGTTTCCTACTATTTTTCAAACATCTTGGGGACAGATAAATACACTACCGGCTACAGCAGCCTTACAAACTCTGGCAATCAGCTTAAGATTTCTGATACAACACAGCTTATTATCACCACAAATGACTCGCCTTATTTCATATTCTTCGATGAGACTACCTCAAAGAGAATGAAGCAGGCCAAGACACTATATTTAACAGGAACAGATTCTGCAGACATCTCACATCTTGTAGAATTTGCAAACCTTCTATGGAGAAACGACGTGGATAAAGAAACAGCCGCTCTTTTTTCCACTATTTCTGACCTTTCGCTAGAATATTCTTTTCTCACCACAAGGGATGAAATTGCCCCTATTAATACCATCAGTCTCACTGATGAAAATGGCAATCCTCTTCAGAAGAACGATAAGAAACATCAAAAGGGATACACCCTAAATGCCACCTATTTTGAAATAGACTATGGTAGCCCTTATCTGATGGAGCTTTATAGAAATCCTGCCGCCTCAGATTCTTACCTGGATTATGACAGCTGTTGTGATTATCTAAAATCGCTGTACGATATTAATTTTTCAAAGATAATTTCGGAAGATGCCTATAACGACACCGTAGAAAATCTTCAGAATGTAAATGTCGACTACTTAGATACAGATGGTGCCACAGAGAGAATGATATCTCTTGCCTCCACTGTGGCTGGTGATTACGCCAGTGATTTTGATAAATGCAAGGCCATCGAGAATTATTTGCGCCAGTATACCTACTCTACAGATTTAGATGCAGATGCTGTAGAAGCTGATATGAATGAAGCTGCTGGCATGAGCATGCTAGCAGACAACTTTTTGTTTGACACTGGAAAGGGATACTGCGTCCACTATACTTCCTCAATGGTAATGCTACTTCGCCTATCAGGTATCCCTGCCAGGGCAGCAAGCGGATTCTACTATCAGTTCCCCCTTGATGCAACCAGCAGTTATAATGTTTCGGCAGCCTGTGCCCACACCTGGCCAGAGGCTTATATAAAAAATGTTGGTTGGGTTCCTTTTGAGCCAACCAGCCAATTTATCCCTGCCGAATATCGCTCATGGAGAAAGCAGCTTGAAAAGGATACAGGCTCTGTAGATGCTCCAGCAGTTCCTGCTATTCCAGATACAATTGAAGACGATGCCTCTACAGAATCTATCACAGCTTTTCATGTAGCAAAAATCATCGCGGTTATTTTTGCCAGCCTAGTAGGTCTTTTAGTTATGGTCCTCCTAGGTCTTAAAATCTTTTACAAACTTCGCTACATTCTTGCCAGCCCTGAGCGCAAGCTGGAGCTAGATGTACAGCAGATAAAAAAGACTATACAAAAGAATACTGACGAAGATATTTATGACAGAGGATTACTTTCGGATTATGTAAAAATGGCACCATCCTATATTCAGGATGATGCCAAGAGAATGTTTGAATTGTATTATAAGGTAAAATATGGTGGCAAATCCTAGACCTTTTTATAAGCTGCAGCCTTTTTTGCCAACTCCACCTCGCATTTCATGCGAACATTAAGTATCTCAATCTGCTGATTAACAAGGGCTTCTTTTGCCTCATCAGTCTCAGCCATAGCCTTCATAGTCTCTACCGACTCATACATATTCTCATATTGAGATACCTTGTTATTATATTCGTTCTTAAGCATTGAAGGCACTTCAACTGTTTTAAAAATACTATCTACAGTGTTGTGGACCTCAAGCATTTTATTGTATAGTTCCTGCAATTCTCTTATCCTACTTTATTTTTAATCGCCTCAACAACAGTTGAAAAATTCATAAAGTGTGATGCCTTTACAAGGATTGTATCTCCGCTTCTGATGATAGGAATCAAATCCTCAAGCATTCCCTCAACTGTCTTGTAGTGGTGAGCCATGCAAGAGCTATTCTTCTGGCTGAGAGATTTGTTGATTTCCTCAGAAAGCTCTCCCACTGTGAATACATATCCGATGTGATTCTCCTCAAGTGACTGGCCTATCTCGTAGTGAAGCTTGCGCTCGTCGCTGCCAAGCTCTCCCATGTCCCCAAGGACTGCGATAGTTCTGCCAGATGCCTTGCCAAGGACCTGAATAGAAGCCTTCATTGAAACTGGGTTGGCGTTGTAGCAATCGTCGATGATTGTCACCTCGCGAACCTTAATTATATTGTTGCGGCCTGCAATTGTACCTGCATTTTCAAGGCCTCTCTTGATATCTGAAACTGAAAGTCCAAGCTCTCTTCCAATTGCAGCTGCTGCAAGTCCATTCATTACATTGTGAGTACCTGGAAGAGGAATTGTTACTTCAAATGAATCTGAACCAATTGTAACCACTGCCTTGGTACCAGTAATTCCATCAGCCTCCACATCTGTAGCGCTGATTTCCTGGCCATTAAGGCCATAGAATATTTTCTTTTGACCAAAAGTCTCTGCACCAATCAGCTTGTCGTCATCACCATTTAAGATAACAACTCCATTTGATGGCATGTGCTCAAAGACCTCTGTCTTTGCTCTTAAGATACCATCTCTATCCTTTAAAAATTCTAGATGGCACTGACCAATATTTGTCATTACCACGTAGTCTGGCTTTGCAATGTCGCCAAGGCGATGCATCTCGCCAAAATCTGAGATACCCATCTCAACTACTGCCACCTGGTGCTCTGGCTTGATGCGGCATATTGTAAGTGGAAGTCCAATCTCGTTATTAAAGTTGCCCTCTGTCTTAAGCACCTTGTATTTGGTCTCAAGAACAGATGTAATCATTTCCTTTGTACTAGTCTTGCCTACGCTTCCTATAACTCCAATTACTGGAATTTTAAGCTGCATTCTGTATGCTGTAGCAATCTGCTTAAGAGCTATCTTTGTATCTTCTACAATAATATAAGGACCTGATGGGTTATTAAGACGACGCTCCGAAAGTGATGCAAGCGCCCCTTTAGAAAAAGCATCCTCAATAAAATCATGTCCGTCTACCCTAGCCCCAACCATTGGAATAAACAGAAAATCTTTTTCAATTTTACGGTTATCATTAACCGCGCCTTGAATTTCCTTATCCTTAAGAGCCTCCATGCCCTCAGGGATAATCAGCTGCCCATCTACAACCTGAGCAACATAAGCCAATGTCATATTCTTCATATACTACGTCTCTCTACTTCTATATCTTATCTATATTTCTTCAGTGAAACCTGAATCAAATGCTCACATAAATCTTCAAAATCCATGCCAACCTGAGCTGCCTCTTGAGGAAGAAGGCTAGTAGGTGTCATACCAGGAAGTGTATTAGCCTCAAGGCAGTACATATTTCCATCCTCATCCATCATGAAATCCATGCGGGCATATGTTGTAAGTCCAAGTGAAACAAATGCCTTCTCAGCAAACTTTTGCATCTGAGCAGTTGCCTCAGGGCTGATTTCAGCAGGACATGTCTCAACAGCAGATCCTGCTGCATATTTATTTTTATAATCATAGAATCCCTGCTTTGGAGCAATCTCAATTACAGGAAGTGCCTTGCCCTCGATAACACCATCAGAGAACTCACGTCCCTTGATGAACTGCTCGATAACTACCTCATCCTCCCACTCAAATGCAGCATCAAGTGCAGCATCAAGTTCTGTAGGATTCTCAACAATAGTAACTCCAATTGATGAGCCACCACAATTTGGCTTTACAATGCAAGGATACTTTTCAAATTTAAATCCTGCTCTGTCCTCCTTTTTAAGAGATGTGCCTGCAGGTGTTGGTACTCCAACTCTTTCAAATACATTTTTTGTAAGCTGCTTGCTCATTGAAATAGCACTAGAAACATAATCATTTCCAGTGTATTTGATTCCATATAAGTCAAAAGCTGCCTGAACTTTACCGCTCTCACCATCGCCACCGTGAAGAGCCATGAAAACAATATCTGCCATCTGGCAAATCTTGATTACATTTGGTCCAAAAAAGCTTGGGCTCTTGTCTGCACGACTTGCAATAATAGCATCAATATCTGGTGCTTCTGTAGGAATATCAGCCACCTTTACAGAGTTGGCCTCACTGTTTTCAAAAATATCAGTAACATCACACTCTGCATCAGAATATCCCATAAAAACATCAAGCACTAACGCTCTATGGCCTCTATTTCTAAGGGCCTTTGCAACCATTGTGCCTGATTTAAATGATACGTCTCTCTCTGAGCTAAGTCCGCCAGCTAAAACTACTATATCCATTTATCTATACCTCTTTAAATTATTTAAAGCTTTTCTCCTCGATTAATATAGTATTTTGGTGTAAAAAAAACAAGTCACCCAGCCTTTCTATAATTATGAAGATAATTGACCATCTTCTGTGATGCCAGGATAAACTCGTCGATAACAAGCGCCCCTTCTCTATCATTTGCCGCGTCAAATAATTCTTTTTGAATCTGAAGTCCATGATAAAGAATTCTCGAATCTAGGGCCTCCGCTATTTTCACCAACAAATAATTGACGCATTTTTGTGCCTTGCAATAGTCCTTCTTACTGAGCAGTACCTTGGCAAATGTAGCAGATATTACCTTGCATCTTTGGATATGATAATCCGTATTTCTTTTTAAACTGTACTTCATGAGAGCCGCCATAAGCTTCTCTGCAAACTCCAGCTCTCCCAACTCATAGTGCCCCTTGGCATATTCAAAAATAATCATATGCTCTATCCTTGTGAGATGAAGCATATGCAAATCTTCTATCTTTGGTATTTTTCTCCCCTTCTCAAATAATTCAATACATCTATCTATATATTCCTCAATACTCATGCCCCTTTTTCTCATACAAATGAGATAGCCTAGGGCGTAATATTGTTGGTGTTCCACATTGTCTTTTATCATTAGTTCTTCAAATCTTTTTAACTTCCGTTCTAGTATTTCCTCTCGTCCGTCATGAATGGCTGCCAGAAGCTCGTCCTTTGCCTTATGAAAATCATATATTTCATTCATAGGCAGTTCCTCGTAGGTAAAACCAAATTGCTCGAAAATGGAGTCGAGCCTTGCAAACAACTCTAGTCTTGGAAATTCTAATCCACATTCAATTCTAGAAATAGTTGATGTCGCGCATCCTGCTTTCAATGCTAATTCTTCTTGAGTAAGATTTGCTGCTCGTCTGAAGTAGGCCAACTGAAAACCGAATACAGTTTTATTCATAAAAATACCTCCTAAAGATAAAACACAGAACCGAATTCCAATTCTATCATCAGGAGGTTAAAATTCTTTGAACTTTTCTTTATGAAAATTTGAACTCTAGAACTCTGGCTCTATAAGACCATAAGCTCCATTTTTTCTCTTATAAACTACATTAATCTCGTCTGTATCTGCATTTCTAAACATGAAGAAGTCATGTCCTAGCATCTCCATTTCAAGGCAAGCATCCTCAGCATACATTGGCTTCATATCAAATGTTTTCTTACGAATAATCTGAATTGATTCTTCTTCGCCTACCTTCTCTTCGATGAAATCCTGTGCGAAAATCACACGAGAATCTGACTGCTTTTTGTCGATGATTTTGTTTCTGTGTTTTTTAAGCTGCGCTTCAAGTGTATTAGTAACTGCCTCGATAGATGCATACATATCAGATGTAACTTCTTCAGCCCTCAAGTAACTTCCCTTCATAGGGATTGTAACCTCTATTTTCTGACGTCCTTTCTCCACGTCTAGCGTTACGATTGCTTCCGTATCCTTGTTAAAGTACTTGTCTAATTTTTTGAAACGCTCCTCCACAGCGTCCTTGAGACCTTGGGTTAATTCGATGTTCTTTCCTGTGATTGTTGTTTTCATGATGTCGTACCCCTTTACATGTGGATTTGATATACTAGAGGTATCAATTAGAAGTGATACTTTTGAATTGGTATATCATGTAAATAGTATATCAATTGCATGATAAAACCACAAGGCATTTATCAGATTATTAATAATTATTTTATAAATTGTATACGCTATTAGCTATTGACAAAGGAGAATTCAATGAAAAAGACAGCTATCATCACTGGAGCTAGCAGAGGAATAGGAAAAGCTATTGCCGAGGCCTTAGCAAAAGAAGGATATCATCTAGCCCTTTTCTGCCATAAAAATATGGATCTACTTCAGAAGCTGGCTGAGGATTTATCTAATGAATATCACATCCAGGTCTACACCTACTGTGGTGATATAGCAGATTCTGATTTTACTATCGCCTCATGCAAGGATGCCTTAGAAAAGCTTGGCCAGGTAGATTTGCTTGTAAACAATGCCGGCAAAGCCTCTATTGGTCTTCTTACTGATATGTCTGTAGATGATTGGAATAGCATGATTGGCACCAATCTCTCCCCACTTTTTTATACATCAAAAGTTGTGGTTCCTGCCATGGTAAGAAAAAAATCAGGAAATATCATAAACATCAGCTCTATGTGGGGCACGGTAGGTGCCAGCTGTGAGGTTGCATACTCTGCTACAAAGGGCGGTGTCAATTCATTTACAAAGGCCCTTGCTAAGGAGCTTGCTCCAAATGGTATATCTGTTAATGCCATTGCTTGCGGCGTAGTTGACACTGACATGAACTCTCAGCTTTCTCCTGAGGAAAAATCAGAGCTTGCTGAGGAAATTCCTGCTGGTAAATTCTGCTTACCAGAAGAAATCGCTCAGGTAGTTTTAAGCATAATAAATGCCCCATCATATATGACAGGGCAAATAATAGGCGTTGATGGAGGATATATCTAAAACTAGAGGACTTATAAAAACTATGCCAGTTACGACAACAAGCCTTAGACTCTCTCCAGTCATCTAACACGATTTCCTTGAGGGAGCTAATGTCTTTTTACCTACTGACTTTCTTTTATTATATCCTCAAGGTATTTACGGTAGTTTATGACCTCCTCCTCTGGAAATGCCACAGTGGCGCCGATACCTACCAGCCATCCGTATAGCTGAGGTGATACTGCAACTGATATGCGGGCCTTTACGTGAGATTCTCCATCAGGACGCACATCTATCTCCGTTCCAAACTTATCAAGGACTACACCAATCAAATGCTTGGCAAATCTAATGGTGATAACCCTCTCCTCACCTGAGAACATACTGATATGCTGCTTGGCATATTCATGAGGATTAAGCTCCTTTATTAATTCAAGTCCACCTCGATCTTCTTCCATTTCTGAAGTGGATGTCATTTTATCTACTCGATAATGTCTTATTTCACCACTTCCATCATCAAAGGCAACAAGATAATAGTTCTCATCGTTTCGAAGCAAAAATGCAGGGCTTACTACATAGGTCTTTCCTCCGTGGCGTGGCTGCATCTCCTTGCTTAGAGTCCACTCCTGATATTTAAAAGACATCTTCTTATTGTTATCTATACATTGATAAATCACATCGATTGAATAGAATATCTTTTCATTTCCTGCCTTAGGTTTGTCTGGCACTACAACCTGACGGCTAAGCTGCTCCGCATCATCAACACCCGCAAGACTTGTAATCTTTTCCACAAGCTCTCTTGTTTTCTTTTGAGATATAAACTTTGAGGCCCCCACTGCATCCACAAGAAGCTTTAGCTCTGCAAGCTCAAAGGTACGGGAGCCAATATAGTATCCCTTGGTTCCCTTTATTACATCAACACCTGCATCAATAAGTGTCTCCATATCTCTATAAACACCCTTACGCTCGGCAGGAATACCACGCTTTTCAAGGCGTCTAGTCATCTCAATGGCATTGATAGGATGATTCTCATCGCTTTCTTCCATGAGAATCTGATACTCATTTATTATCTTTAATTTTTGGCCTCCAACATGTGGCATAAGCTCATTCTCCCTAATGTTTTTACTTAAAGAAATTTGTGATATAATTTGTTAGTTAAAATGTTACTAATTCCATACACCCACCAAGAAGAACCCAAAAAGAGTTCCATTAGGAATGAGTGCGGGTTCCTATGAATAGTAACTATGTATATTATAAACAATTAAAACTTATAAAGGAATTATCATATATATATGAGTAGACAAGATTTTTATAAAAAATGCAGAGAGGACTATCCTACTTTTACATATCAGGGATTCTCTTATGATTTAGATGAGTCAGGCATCAGCATGACCTTTGATTTTTCCATTGATGGTCTTTCTGAGTTTCACCCTACTTGGTACATCCCAAGAATCAATCCAGTTGATGAGATTAAGACAGATTTAATCGAAGACATGGTTTTCTCTCTTGGAATGGTGGAGCTTATCAGCTACTGGAAAATTGCTTGCCCACCTACTGTTATTATCAAGGACAGAGCATTGACTGCCGAGCAAATTGGATGGTGGAAAAAGCTTTACTTCAATGGCCTTGGGGAATTTTACTACACCAATGGCATCAGCGAAGAATTCGAAGACTTCATGACTATCACCTGCGAAAGTTCAAAGCCTACTAGAAGCTTCACTCCAAAGGATGCTCCTAAAATCATGGGCAACAAAAAGCCTTCTGTTATGGTACCTGTAGGCGGCGGAAAGGATTCTGTTGTATCTATCGAACTCTTAAAAGATAAGGCAGATGTCAATTGCTATGTAATTAACTCTCGTGGTGCCACAGACTCTACAGTACAGGTGGCAGAGCTTACCGAAAAAACAATCTACGCAAAGCGTACTCTAGATAAAAACATGCTTGATTTAAATGCCAAGGGATTTTTAAATGGTCACACTCCATTTTCAGCTCTTGTTGCATTTTCTAGTATCATTGCAGGATACATAAACAACTTGGATTTTGTGGCTCTTTCAAATGAGTCTAGTGCCAATGAATCCACTGTATTAGACAGCTATGTTAATCATCAGTACTCAAAGAGTTTTGAGTTTGAGTCTGATTTCAGAAGCTACGAGAGAAACTATATTGGCTCAGGAGTATTTTATTTCAGCTTCCTGCGTCCTCTTTCAGAGCTTCAGATTGCTATGCTCTTTTCACGCTTCAAAAAATACCACGGCATTTTTAAGAGCTGCAACGTAGGAAGCAAGCAGGATATCTGGTGTGGACATTGTCCAAAGTGTCTTTTTGTATACATTATCCTCTCGCCATATCTTTCTCTCGAAGAGTTAGATGCAATCTTTGGCAAGAGACTGTTTGAAGATGAGACTCTTATGGAGGACTTTGACAAGTTATGTGGCATCCTTCCTGAAAAGCCATTTGAATGTGTTGGTAGCCGCGATGAGGTCAATGCCTCTATCACCGAAACAATCAGCAAGTACGCTGCTAGGCAGATTGCCCTTCCAGCACTTTTAATGCACTACCAGGATTCAGCTGTAGTACCAAGCGTGCCATTTGCTAAATATATCAAGCAATACAGCAAGGAACATGCATTAAATGATTATTTCGAATCTATAATAAAGGACGCACTTGCAAATGAAGGAAACAATTAGAAATTTAGTTAAAGATAAAAAGGTATTAATTTTAGGCTACGGTCGAGAGGGTCAGTCAAGCTTTAGAATGGTTAGCTCTGTAGGCGGATATGCATGCCTCGATATAGCTGATGCCAATGCAGTCAGTTCAGACCTTACATCTAGCCACAAGGTCATTACAGGAGCCAGCTATTTAGACTGCCTCAATGACTACGATGTTGTATTTAAGAGCCCTGGAATCGTTCTCCCAATGGACATCAGCAATTACTCTTGTCGCATCACATGTCAGGCAGATTTATTCCTTGAGGTGTATGGAGCACAGACTATCGGTATCACTGGCACAAAGGGCAAGTCCACAACATCTTCACTTTTATATCATATACTTAAAGAATGCGGTAAAGATGTGCTCTTCGGTGGAAATATCGGTATTCCTATTTTTGATATTACAGACCAGATTCACCCACGTACAATAATCGTTTTTGAGCTTTCCTGCCATCAGCTAGAGTATGCTAAATTTGCTCCATCGAAGGCAATTCTTCTAAACCTTTACGAGGACCACTTGGATCACTATGGCACAGTTGAGAAATACTGGAATGCCAAGAAAAATATATACAGAAATCAAGGATACTGTGACTTCCTCTTCTGTAACCCAGACTTTTTACCTGCCACAGGCGAGTGCAAGGCTACTGTAATCAAGGTTAAGTCTCAGGATCTTCCATTTAACTCATTTGAGGAAATCCCTGGGGTAACTTTAAGAGGCACACACAATCTTTTCAACACAGCCTTTGTCTATGATGTATGTCGCAGATACGACATCTCTGACGAGGATTTCAAGGCTGCACTTGCTACATTTAAGACACTTGCCCATCGTCTTCAGTACCTTGGCAAGCTTGATGAAATCGACTATTACGACGACTCTATTTCAACCACTGTTGAATCTGCAATTAGTGCTGTAAGAGCAATTCCAAATGCAGGGACACTGCTTCTTGGTGGAATGGATAGAGGCATCGACTATGACCCACTTGTAGAGTTCTTACCTACCACTAGACTTGAGCACATTATACTTATGTACGACAGCGGAAAAGTTATATTAGAAAAGCTCAAGACTACTGCCTCTCCATCATTTATGGAAAAAGTACACTACATCCAAGACCTTAAGGATGCTTGCGCCTTTGCTAAAGCTTACGCATCAAAGGGCACTGCGGTAATTTTATCACCAGCATCTGCAAGCTACGGAGTCTTCAAGAACTTCGAGCAGCGCGGTGATTTCTTCAAAGAATATGTAGGTTTATAGTTCCACCCATCTCGGAGGATTTGTTTATGTCACATTCAGCTCTCGATTTTTTAAATAACAAAGGTCCAGCCGTTAGATACTGTGAAAGTTGCGGCTGCCGAATACCTATCAGTTCCCCTCAAGGGAAATGTAGAGAATGCATAAAAAAAGAACTCTTTCCAAAAGTGAAAGCGTTCATAAGCGAGAACTATGATGTCAACGAAATGATTCTGGCTCAGGAATTTGGAATTGACAAATCCATTATCCATGAATGGGTAGATGAAGGACTCCTAGAATACAAAAACCTACACCGTTTTTAGCGGTGTAGGTTTTCTTTATCTTTTATAATCTACTTTCGTGACATGTGAAGTAGACGGTCTGGCGATCCTTCGCTATGCGGTTAAGGAGCTTAAGTGACTCCTTAATTTTTTTGTCGTCCAGGTTGGTAAATGGATCGTCTAGGATGAGAATAGGCTTCTCGTCTGGATAGAGTACATCTACAAGGGCAAGACGGGAACAAAGTGCAACCACATCCTGATAGCCTTGAGATAGGTATTCTGCGCCCTTTGTGCTACCAGAGTAAGATAGCTTAATGTTAAGGTCCATATCTAGCTCAAAGTCCTCTATTGAGTATCCTGAGTGGGTACCTGTAGGCCCATCTATGAGGCCTAAATATTTGTGGAGTCCATTTTGTAATGGCTGCATGTATTTGGCCTGGAAACTCTCGCGAGCCTTCTGTAAAAAGTCCTCTGTCTTGGTCAGAAGCTCAGCACTCTTTTTGTATTCCTTTTCCTGAACTTCTAGACGCTCTATCTGTTCAGAAACATCTGTCAGCCTCTCAACCTCCTCAAGGGCTGTAGATAAATTATCCCTCTCCTGAAGAATCTGCTTATTCAGCTCCATAATCTGCTCATCAAGTGTCTTTTGCTGCTGCTGCAAATCATCTACTGACAGCACATTATCATCTACTGCATGTTTAGTCTCAAATGCAGCTATCTCGTCCCTAAGATTTGCTATACGTTCATTGATAGCCAAGTAGTCACGCTTATTAGCACTGATAGATTGAATCTGCTCAGCTCTATCAAGGCTTCTGTCTACTGGGAACTTCTCAAGAATATTTTTGATATCAGCTGTCATTGTCTTTATTGAATTCTCATGACGAGCTATCTCTTCAGATTCCTCTAAGTAGTCTGCATATCTGTCTGCATCCTTTTTAAGCTTTGCTAAAAACTCGTATTCTCCACCCATCTCATACAGATTAATGCCGTATGGTGTAGCAAATGGCTGAATCTTGGTGTAAAGCTCCAGCTGCAAGTCTGCCAACTCATCAAGTGTACCCTCAGCCTCCTGATGGCGAGACTGCTCCTCTTCCAGCAAATGTCTATATTGATCAAGCTTACGGCGAATCTCGTAAACATTTTCCTGCATAGTTTCTGCTCTGGTAAGAAGATAATTAGACAGGAACTCATCACATTTTCCCTGTAATTCCCTAAGCTCAAGCTTAGTAATCTCTATAGAGTCCTCCTCTTCTTGGATTCGCTCCTCATAGTCCTTGGACTCTTTTATTCTGTTAACACGAGCTCTTCTGCCAGATATAAATAGAATAAGCACATCAAGTACTACAGCTACAATACTTCCTATTTCAACTATTCTGCCTAGATAGTCATCAAGATATTGGCTAAAAACAATACCAAAAATAATAAATATCACAAGAAGCACTGTGCCTAATACGTGCCATATTTTAATGCTGCGCTTTTTGTTGAGCTTCTCCATTATGTCTCGCTCAGCAGTAAGACTCTTCAATCGGTCATTGCTCTGGGATATCTGGGCCTCAAGTCCTGTAATAACAGTTGTAGCGTGCTCAATCTCTGCCAACTGCTCATCAGTAGGTACAAGCTTACCAAAGAAAAACTTAAGCTCTGTAAGCTGCTTGTTAGACTCCTCTGATAATTTAGAATGCTCAGCCTTAGCTCGAAGTTCTGAAAGGTTAGCTGCCATCTTATTCCAGAGATCAAACTCTGAAATATCAGGAATACGCTCTTTGAATGGTGCTTCGAAAACTGGATTCTCTCGCTGAATATCCTCCTTGATTCCGTGAAGTGCTCGCTCATGAACAGTCAAATCACGCTCTGTCTGCTCTAGCATAGCCATCTCATCATCGCTTGGAACACCAGCGGCAAAGAATGCCTCGAATTCCTTGGCCTTTTCTATCTCCTGATTAAGATTCTCCTTTTGAATCCTGTAAGCACCTAGCTCCTGCTCTCTCTTACTCTGCTGCTGAATAGTCTCAGCCAGCTTTGCCTTTTCAATAACGAGAGCATCCAAGTTAGCCTGCTTCTCCTCAACAAGACAACTCATTGCCTCAGCGCTCTCCTCGAAAATAGGAAGCTTCTCAAAATCCTCTTTGCATTTGTTGATTTCTTGCTTAACCGCAACTAGCTTACCTGGATTAATCTTACTATTTCTGGTGTACTCGGTCCTAGCATCCTTGACAGTCTTTAAAGCCACGTCGAAGTTGCTGATATCATCCTTGGCTGCTGCAAGATTACCCATCTTGGCATTCAAAGAATCTGTCATAGATGTGCCCAGTGAAAGCTGTGGAATATACACACTCTTCTCAAATGAATCTCTGTCCACTTTGAAAATCTCTTCACCTACATTGCTAGTGAATTCTGTGCACTCTATTCCTGTAACATTATCATAGATTGCAAATGTATCGTCCTTGTCTGTCTTGCCGAAGGTTCTCTCAATTCTGTACTGGCCCTCCTTGGTAGAAAAGACGATGTTGCCACCGCAAAGACTACCATCCCATGGAAGATAGTGGTTGCGCTCCATCAGCTTTTTCTTTGTGTTTGGAGAATACTCCAAGCCATAAAACATAGCCTTAATGAAAACAGAGAAGGTAGTCTTACCCCATCCATTTTCTTCTAGGATAGAATTAAATCCCTCGTTAAAATCGTATTTAAAATCGTTTATCTTGCCAAAATGGGCAATATAACAAGAAATAAGTTTCATACTATATATCCTCCCCCATTATGGCCTTTATGCCTATCTCGATAATCTTAGCCTTTTCATCCTCATCCATATCCTGAGACTGAACGAGTCTGACAAACTCTCCCTTAAGGGACTTGTCATACTGATAGCTAGCATAGTCAATTAAAGTCTTAGTCCTGTCATAGCACTTTACGAAGAAATATTTATTCTCGAAGGCTCTTATGAATCTGGTGATATCTATCTCATCCTCCAGCTCGCGCTCACCTGTGATTACAAACTTAATCATGTCCTGAGGGTCCACATCATCAAGCAGCTTCTTAGCCTTATTGATAACAGACTGAACGTCCATATCTGCAGTGACAGCCACCTCTATCTCATGAAGACGTCTAAGTGCAAATGGAATGAACTCTGATGTAATAACACCATCCTCAATCTCCATAAGGACAAAGCCCTTGTCCCCTGTCTCGTCAAATCCTCTACCCTCTAGACAACCAGGATAGCAATATACACCTCTATCATCTAGCTGCTGGAAAATATACTTGTGTATATGGCCCAGTGCCAAATAGTCAATGAATTTACCCTTTAAGGCACTAGTATTTACAATCTCAGCTCCGTCCTTGCCGTCGTAGTCTGACTGCTGACCATGGAGCATGACTATATTAGTATTAGCCGAATCAAGGACCAAACTCTGAGGAAGTGTAGCTGCGTTGGAAGAATTAATTTCAATACCAGTGATAACCACATCATCACAGGTATAACTGGTCCAGCCAGTATCTGTGAACATATGAAAATTAGCTGGCACTTCATCAATGCCCGCTTCCATGAAATCGCATCTGTCGTGGTTGCCCTTAAGATAGTAAAAATCTATCTCGGGATGAGCTACTATCTGCTCCACAACACGCCTCTTAACCTCTTTTCTGATGTGAGTCTTGTCAAACAAATCACCGGCGATAAGAATCGCTCTAACCTGATTTGCCACTGCGTACTCCACCATGCGCTCGTATGTCTCAATAAGCTCAGAGCGCCTAAGTAAGGCTTGATCTTTATCTAAATTGCTCTCCATTTTGGAATCTAGGTGCAGGTCTGCACAATGAATAATTCGCATACTTTCTCCCTAACTTTATTCGCCCCTCGATAAGAAATATTTTATCATAAAAAATAAAGCGAGACCACCTAAGATATACTTAAGCGACCCCGCTTTTATTCTGTCAATTAATCCATTTGTTTTAGGAAAATATTTTCAATGGCATTGATTATTTTAGTCTGCATAGGAGGCTTCACAAAATAGCCAGCAGGCTTCAAATCAAGCACCGCATCTACATGCTCCTTATCTGCTATACCAGTAAGGAAAATTACAGGAACATCCTTGTAATCATCCTCAGCTCTAATCATCTCAAGTGTCTGCTTGCCATCCACAACAGGCATCTCATAATCAAGTATTACAAGATCTGGTTTGTCCTGGCCGAGCACTTTCATACACTGAGCTGCCGATGTAGCAAGCGTAACTCGATATTTATCCTGAAGCATGTTCCTCATATTTCTCAGAAGAACAGGATTGTCATCAACCACAATTATATGTCTTTTGTCCGTCTCTACTACGGCATTTAAAATCGGATCTGCACTCATGCTGAATTCTTTACAGATAGCTCTTATAAGAGATTCTCTATCAGCCTGTGGAATATGCTTGCACTGGCCAGTATAGTAGTAAGAAATAAAAATCTGCTTATTCTTCTCACGGCCAAATGTTATAACAGGTATCTCCTCGCTATACTCTTGAATCACTTCAAAAATCTCAGCATGTGTATTGTTAAAGCAATCAAGATCCATCAAAACCAAATCAGGAGTGTACAATTTCAACATGCTCTTAACAATCTTTGCACTATTAGTACACAGCTGTGTATGGAAATGCTGTGATAAATATGAATTTACGTCTGACGTATCATTTGTAAAATCACCAACAATAAGTATTTTTCGCATGAGCCCTCTCCTTCAGCAATCACTTTTGTAGTTCATCGATAGCTTCTAATGCCTCATCATCCTCTAAATTTATAATATGCATATTTAGCGAATCTAGCTTCTGTTGTATCCCCTCTTCATAGGAGAATGTCATTATCTGCTTCATAGTGTTATCAGAAGATTCTGTGTCGTGAGCTCGAATGGACATCTTAAGCATTTCAAGCATCGCGAACAAGTCATCCATGTCCTCAAGCATAGGCTTCTCGGTCTCTGATGCAAGCACATCCATTTTAGCTTTCATATTATCTAGCTCTTCTAAAAGCACCGGTGTCAAAATTTTAATTCGTTCAATATCCCCATCTCTTGCAGCAAACTCACACAGCTTAGCAAGTCCACCTAGCCCCACAGCGCCGATTGTATTTGACATACTCTTTACGCTGTGGACCTTAATCCTATAATCTTCGAGAGACTTCCCTGTTTCTATACCATCATAATAACTTAAAATCTGGTCTCGCTCGTATTCTATGGAATCATAGTAATCAACTGCCGTCTGATAAACCATATTAGAATCTGGAAAATGCAAAAGGGCATAATCCCAATCGATTTCCTCTATATCTGGCAACTCTATTTTTTTCGAGCGATTCTTTCTAGCCTCATCCTTAGCATCTGGTTCATGATACTCTAGCAAATGCTCCGGTAGAAAATCTCTTATCATCTTTTCAAGCTGTGCTGGAACAATTGGCTTTGAAAGAAATCCGTGAAAACCAGTTGTTAAATATCTTTTCTTAGCTCCTGCTATGGCATTAGCAGTAAGAGCAATAACTGGTGTGCCTAAGCATTTATTACCTTCTAGTGTTGCCATAGCTCTAAATGTCTCTACACCATCCATTCCCGGCATCATATGATCAAGGAAAATCATATCAAAGTGCTCTTCTCTAATCAGACGAAGGCACTCATCACCACTAGCAGCCTCTGTAATCTGCACCTTTGAATCCTTCAGCAATGCCACAAATACCTTGCGGTTCATTGTATTGTCATCCACTACTAAGAACTTTGCATTAGGTGCCTCAAAGCTAGTACTGTACTCGTAGTTAGAAGTAATCTGCTTAAGCTTCTGTTCAAAATCCCCTATCGGTTCTGGGTCCATAATCTCCTGTCTAATTGTAAAGGAAAAAGTAGAACCCTCACCGTATACACTTTGGACTCGAAGTGTACTGCCCATCATCTTTAAAAGATTCTGGGTAATTGTCATTCCAAGTCCTGCACCTTCGATATTTCTATTTCTATTGACCTCAAGTCTCTCAAAGGAATCAAACATACGCTTGATATCCTCCTGCTTGATGCCAATTCCTGTATCGCTTATCTCAAATGTCAAATCCACGAAGCCATCTTCTGCCTTGGTAGAGTAAGCTGCAATAGAAATATAACCATCTTGTGTATATTTTACCGCATTTGTAATTATATTTGTTAAAATTTGTTTAATTCTGATGTCATCGCCAACCATATTACACGGAATATCCGATGAAATATTAAGACGAATCTCAAGATTCTTTTCCTTGGCTCTCAAGGTTATATTATTAAGCACATCATGCATCATGCTCATAAATGCATATTCGCCCATAACTATTCCCATCTTGCCGGACTCAATCTTTGTAATATCAAGAATGTCATTTATCAGTGACAACAAATTCTGAGATGCTGTTTTGATATCAAGTGCATACTCCTCAACTACCTTTTCAGATGTCTCTCTAAGAATCATCTCATCCATACCCATGATAGTGTTAATTGGAGTTCTGATTTCGTGAGACATATTGGCTAAGAAATTACTCTTGGCCTCTGTAGCTGACTGAGCCATCTTCTCGGCCTTCTTAGCCTGAAGAGTCTTTTCCAAAAGGTCATCATTATTAATAGATGCCTGCTTGTAAAGCTTAACATATACACTTTTTTGGAATTTGACAATGGCTCCTATTGCAAGTGAGCTAACTAAAAGAGACTGAATCGTATCGAAGAATACACTCTGTTTTGAATCTAAATCAATTACATATTCAGGGTGATAATAAGAAACCACATAGCAACCTATGATAATGGCTATGTCGGTAAGTAACATAAAGACAAAATCCATGCCGTCTAAAAGCATGAATATGAATACTATTCCCATTGAGAACCAGCAGACCATACCTGAGTTGATACCACCAGTAACAAAGAACATAACAGGAAACAGACCAATGGCCACAACGAAACAAACTGCTATCATACTGTTCTTCAGTCGATTTCTGCAGTTTGCCATGTAAATACATATAACATCCATAACAACAGCCACTGCAATAACTGCTGTAAGAATGCCTGAAAGACCATTTACAATATTAAATGGCACAGTAACAACACCACCGGCGCATCCTACAATAGTAATAATATTAAAGAGGACTAACTCGGTGGGGAGATCCTGGCCAAAAAAGCGTTTGCTAATCTCGATTAACTTCTTCACACTAACCCGCCTCTATCATTATTTCCACATATCATAATGTGCGTAAATCTCTAAACTAACTATAATTTAAACCCCTTAAAATAACAAGGAATTCAGCGGATTAAACCATGAATTTTCTGTGTTTTTTGATGGTTAGATGTTGTCTATCTGCCAATCAATTGGCTCAAGACCCTTTGACTTTAAAAACTCATTAGTCTGACTAAAATGCTTACATCCAAAAAATCCTCTATAAGCAGAAAGAGGGCTTGGATGAGGTGCCTTTAAAATCAAATGATTTGGATTGTTAAGCTTGGCACATTTTTTAGCTGCTGGAGAGCCCCAAAGCAAGAAAACTATAGGTCTATCCTGCTTGTTAAGCACATCTATAGCAGCATCTGTAAACTGCTCCCATCCAATACCTGCATGGCTTGCTGCCTGATGGGCGCGCACTGTAAGAACATTATTGAGCATCAAAACGCCCTGTCGAGCCCACTTTTCAAGATATCCATTGTTAGGAATACTGCAGCCCAAATCATCATGAAGTTCCTTATAGATATTCACAAGGGATGGTGGAGTCTTTACCCCTGGCTTCACAGAAAAGCAAAGTCCATGAGCTTGGCCTGGCTCATGATATGGGTCCTGACCTATAATTACCACCTTCACTTTTGAAAGAGGTGTGAAATCAAAGGCATTAAAAATATCATCAGCAGGTGGATATACCGTCTGCTCATGATACTCCTTTTTTACCTTCAAATATAAATCCTTGTAATAAGGCTTTTTAAACTCTGGAGCTAATGGCTCCAGCCAATCATTACTAATAGCTGACAATTTTAAACTCCTCTTAATCTAACTAAGCGAGTTACGCTCTCAATTATTTTAAAATCCAATCATCAAGTGGCAACCAGTATCCCTTTTGTTTCAGCTCCTGCTCGATGATATCCAGTGCCTCCTCACTATCTGCACTGATTGTGTGATAGTGGTAGCCACTGGTAGCAGAGCTAAGTGACTTTGATTTGCCAGATTTGATAGCCTCCATAAATTCCTTAGCATCCAATCTAGAATGCACATTAAGTGGTGCCTCAAGACGATTATAGTATCTGTGATTAATAATGATATTATCAGCTGAGCCTCCATTGTCCACAATCGTAAAAAGCTCATCTAAAATCTCATCATCAGTATGACGACATTTTATCACACGTGAACACTTTTTGTTATCCGTATTTACGATATAGCCTCTGTTAGTAGAAATAATATCTATACCGTTAGCTCTAAGTAAAGCAATATCTGTCACAACAACCTGACGACTTACATTAAGCTTGGCAGCAAGGGCAGTCCCTGATACCGGCTTATCTGATTCTCTGACTAGCTCTATTAATCTCTGTCTTCGAGTTTGTCCGTCCATGGCTCCTCCTATACTGCGTGTAAGTTCTTCATTGAGATATCAAGGATTGGTGCAGAATGTGTAAGCGCACCACTTGATACATAATCAACTCCACTATCAATAATATTCTTGATGTTCTCTTTTGTAACATTGCCTGAGCACTCTGTCTGGGCTCTGCCATCGATGATTTCAACAGCCTTTTTCATTGTATCAACATCCATATTATCAAGCATGATAATATCAGCGCCAGCCTCTACAGCTTCCTTAACCTGCTCAAGTGTCTCTGTTTCGATTTCGATTTTTCTAACAAATGGTGCATATGCCTTTGCCATTTCAATTGCCTTTGTGATTGAACCAGCAGCACCAATGTGATTATCCTTTAAAAGAATTCCATCTGAAAGATTGTAACGATGATTCTGACCGCCACCGCACTTTACAGCATACTTCTCAAAAATACGCATGTTAGGTGTAGTCTTTCTTGTATCAAGAAGAACTGTCTTGCTTCCCTTAAGAAGTGATGCTACCTGATTTGTGTATGTAGCGATACCGCTCATTCTCTGGAGATAATTAAGGGCAACTCTCTCACCTGAAAGCAATACTCTGATATCGCCCTTTACCTTGGCCATAAGCTCGCCTTTTTTAACTGCATCTCCATCATTAACATATTTTTCAACGATTGTGTTCTCGTCTAATATCTTGAAAACTCTCTCGTATACATCCATTCCACAGATGATTCCATCTTCCTTGCAGATGAGATCAACCTCTCCTGCCTGGTCACTTGGCATTACAGAATTAGTAGAAACGTCCTCGCTTGATATATCCTCTTTAAGAGCCATTCTGATAAGCTCGTCTGCGTTAAGTGTCATTGTTATGTTATTCATTATATTGCCTCCTTTGCGGCTCTAAGTTTTTCTTCTTTTTCAATCTCGCCCATTACCATAGCATGGTAGTATTCCATAATAGATGGCAAATCCTCATAACCATCCATATTTACTAGATTATCAAAATCTACTGGCTTTTTAAAGGAATCCGTATTTGCGATATCATGCGCTGCTCTCTTTGCAAATACAAGACTCTCTAAAAGAGAATTACTAGCAAGTCTATTTCGACCATGTACACCATTGCAGCTTGTCTCTCCTACTGCATAAAGCTGCTCCATTGTAGTCTTAGAATCCTTGTCTACGTATATTCCGCCCATGAAATAATGCTGCGCTGGAACTACTGGCACATAGTCTGTAAGTGGGTCATATCCCGCTTCCTTACATCTCTGATAAATATTAGGAAAATGATTAAGTATCTCTTCCTTCGGAATAGGCGAAAAATCAAGCCATACATGGTCAGTGCCCTGTTCCTTCATCTTATCAAATATGGCCTTACTAACCACGTCTCTAGGCTGTAATTCATCTGTAAATCGATTGCCATCCTTATCTCTAAGAACTGCTCCCTCGCCTCTAACAGACTCTGAAATCAAGAAGCTTCGTCCACCCTGCTTAGTATAAAGTGTAGTAGGGTGAATCTGCACGTAATCGCAGTTCTCAAGTCTTACATTATGATACATGGCAAGGGCCAGTGCATCTCCTGAAATATGGCGATAGTTTGTAGAATGCTGATATACTCCTCCAAGTCCGCCGCAGGCCAATACTGTCACATCAGCCTGAATAGCAGTGGTCTTTCCATCCATATCCGCAACCACGATACCATAGCAAACATTGTCCTGGCATACCCAATCTACCATAGTAGTATGAGCCATCAAAGTAATGTTCTCTCGCTCCTTAGCTCTAGCTAAAAGCTTGCTTGTGATTTCCTTGCCAGTGATATCTGCATGGAAAAGAATTCTATTATTAGAATGAGCACCTTCCTTCGTAAATACGAACTGGCCATCCTTTTTCTCAAACTCTACACCAAGCTCAACCAAATCCCCAATGACATCTTGGGAACTCTTAATCATTATTTCAACAGATTCCTTTCGATTTTCATAATGACCTGCTCGCATGGTATCCTCAAAGTATGCATCATAATCGTCATCATCTCTGAGCATACAAATACCACCCTGAGCCAAAAATGAATCGCAGCCCTCTAAAGCATCTTTTGAAATGCACAGTATTTTTTTATCCTGTGGTAAGCTAAGTGCACAAAACAATCCTGCTACACCGCTACCAACAATTACTACATCATATTTTGTATCCATATCTTTATTACCTTTATTTAGCAAGCTCTAACATACGAGCAAGTGGCTTGAGTGACTTCTCTCTCTTCTCATCACTAACTTCCACTACACCTGTATTATCTCTGAGACAATCTCTTACTTTCTCAAGTGTGACCTTTTTCATGTTTGGACAAATCTGAACTCCACCTGCAGAGAAAAATGTCTTATCAGGATTGTTCTTCTTAAGCTGGTAAAGCACACCAAGCTCAGTAGAAATAATGAACTCCTTTTTATCTGACTTTGTAGCATAATCGATGATTCCTGAAGTGCTACCAATATAATCTGCAAGCTCAAGAACATCCAATGTACACTCTGGATGGATAAGTACCTCAGCCTCTGGATGTGCCTCCTTAGCACGGCTAACCATATCAGCTGTAACAGCCTTATGAACGTGGCAGAATCCATCGTTGAAGATGAAGTTCTTCTCAGGCACCTTCTCAGCAATATATCTTCCTAAATTCTCATCTGGAATAAAGAAAATATTTTTATTAGGCAATGCCTTAACAATCTTCATAGCATTGGCAGAAGTAACACACACATCAGAATGCATCTTAAGCTCTGCAGTAGAATTGATATAGCAAACAACAGCCACATCATCATACTCCTTGCGAACTTCCTCGATACGCTCAATCTCTGCCATATGAGCCATAGGGCAATCTGCATTAGCATCAGGCATAAGCACTGTCTTCTCAGGATTTAAAATCTTGGCCGACTCGCC
This sequence comes from Pseudobutyrivibrio sp. AR14, assembly GCF_900101325.1. Classification (NCBI taxonomy): domain Bacteria; kingdom Bacillati; phylum Bacillota; class Clostridia; order Lachnospirales; family Lachnospiraceae; genus Pseudobutyrivibrio; species Pseudobutyrivibrio sp. AR14. The sequence continues at coordinate 10,221 of NZ_FMUY01000020.1, read as the reverse complement.
CATAAACTTAACGCCAGCAAATACAATGGTGCTTTCCTCAAGTCCCACTGCAACCTTTGCCAGATAATAGCTATCGCCAATATAATCCGCTATCGCCTGTACCTCATCATTCACATAGTAGTGTGCCAGCACCACTGCGTTCTTTTCTTTCTTTAGCTTCTCTATCTCTTGTACAAGTTCGTTCATACAATATCTCCCTTTACTTCTAAAAAAATATTTAACACATTCTAGCACATGTAAAGTCTACTGACAAGACAGTTGTAAATACAAAAAAGAGAGCAGGCTCTTCCTGCTCTCTTAAGATTTGTTTGCAACTGTGTTATTTGGCAAGTGCTTGTTCGATGCCCTTAGCCAACTGGTCGGCGCAGCTTGTGCCCTTCATGCCGCAGAGGTTACCCTTGAGAATATCTACGGTGTTTGATGCGTCAGCGCCCTCCAGAAGCTTGCTGATTGCCTTTGTGTTGCCATCACAACCGCCAGTGAATTTTACGTTGTGAAGCTTGCCGTCTTCGATTTCGAAGTCAATCTGACGTGCGCATACGCCCTTTGGTACGAATGTATACTTTTCCATTGTTACTCCTTTTATTTTTTAATGAATAGCCATTTTGATTTTACAATCAACTTTTTAAGAATAGTATATACGATGTAGGCAACTAATCCTACAACAAATACTCCAAGAGTCCATGTTAATAGCTTTACAAGGAATCCTGTGGTGTCATTGTAGAGAAGAGTTGGCCAGTCCTGGGTCTGCCATATACTATATGCAAGTCCATTGTCATGTATAAGATATATCATGAATGTTGCCTGGGCAATCCTGTTGATGAGCCCAATTGATGGGATTGTAATCCTTCGAGCAAGCTCAAATAGGCATATTCCAATGATTACAACCATCACACTGAAATTCTCATAGCGAGGAATAGACTGGATGAATTCTAACTCTGTTAGATTCTGAGTAGCCATAGTGTCATAGTAGGTGTCTATTTTGCCTATTACGTTGTTGTAGTAGGAAAGGCCTATAATTACATTAGCAAGTACTATGAGAAGCACGAATACATAGCCTCTCACCTTTTTAAATGGGTCGTATTTTTTAATGTAGCCGGCAAGGGCATATAAAAATACTCCGATGAATACTGTTCTAAGACCGCTGGCCAAATCATCTAAGAGCTTGCCTGACCAGCCTAGCTCAGTCACTGCAAATATAGCAAGCAAAAATCCAACATACTGTTTTTGTGTAAGTTTAGCTAGATATTTATTTAAAAACATAAAAGCTATAAGGATGATGATGAAATAGTAACCTACAAACCATGACATCTTGTTGAAGTACTGGATTTTGATGTAGCTTATCATATTCTCAGATAAGAACTGACTCTTGCATGAATACCAGATAAAAAATGAGGATGCCAACACTAATGTGACAGCCGCAAAAAATAGCTGGGATATAAGCTTCTTGGATACCTTTAACATGTCTATCTCTCGGTCTGCTAAGAAGTATCCTGATATCATAATAAATATTGCATTGCCCACAAGTCCAAGAGGCATCATAAGAGCCAACATAAGTAACTGGCTGTAGAAATCCGGTGTGCTAAACCAGCCATTCTGTAGTCTCTCAATTGATGCTGGGTTGCTTATCTGAATGTTAACGCAATGGATGATAATGTGATAACAAATTATCATAAGCATAGCTATGATTCTAAGTAGTTCTATATTAGACTGTCGTCCGCTTTTATTTTCCATAATTTCTCCTTACAAAAAATCCTCTACAATTATACATACTATGCCCCAAAAATCCTATGTTAATTCATAACAAAAAGGACCAGCTAATCAGCCAGTCCTTCTACAAAACACATTATCCTTACATAGTGTCCAGTTCGTTTAATATATCTAGATTTTTAACCTCAGTTTCACTAAATACACTTTCAGAAAAATCAGCAGGCATAACTGATGGGTTGTACCAAATGTAACACATGAAATAGTTGTATAAATCCTGATCCTTGAAAGAATATCCATGACGAGCATAAATTTCGTTTTTGGCAGCATGTATTGCCTCAGGACTCAAGCCCTCGAAATCTGCTGCAGTGTATATCTTTTTATCTGTGTCAAACATGTGCATAGACTGCCATGCCACATCTGTCACACCTCTCTTAGATTCCCAAAAGCTATTTACAACTGAAGCGTATTTTGTGCTAGAAATATAACTGCTGCGCTCTGATATAGCAGCATCAATCTCTTCATTTGACCAATCTGCCACCTCATCGGCAACACCAGTATATTCTGCAGGTGAATCGCTTACACCCTCAACTACTTCGATCACAACATCTGCGTCAGGATCGTCTGCTGGCAATCCCTCGCCATTGACCTCTTCAGTGCCCTCAACTATCGGAGCCTCAGCCCCCTTCTTGCTCACTTCCAAGGATTTTGGTTTGTTCAATGTGTGGAATGTAAGGAATGCAGCCAATACACCCACTGCAATTGAAACTAATCCTTCAATGGTCCATCTCTTAACATTAGGCTTAGCCCACAATCTAGCGAAAAACTCTTTTATAGAGCTAAAAGTTTCTACAACTTTTTTTGGATCTCTAACATCTTTCATACACTTTTCTTCCCTTTTTTGCGATATTTATTACTCTTCTTACAGTATAACACAATTGTTACGTTTTGTTGATGTTTGTTACATTTTTATTACAACGTGTTTTCTATGGCACTTCTAGTGGCATTTATGTTGCCCTGAGCCATCTGCTTATTGCCACCGCCCTTTGCTCCAAGCAGCTCCCGAAGACCTGCCGCAATGGCACCACAGTCACGGCTTGTGCTACCAATAACAAAGTCATATCCATTCTCGTCATCACCTGAGAATATTGCACAAAGTCCGCTGTGATTTTCCATCAGTGCATTTACACCATCACGCATATTCTTAATATCTAAATCCTCAGTAAAAATAGTCACATCATTAAGCTCAGATGGATATTTTTCAATCTGCTCCATAAGAGCCTTTGACTTGATTTCACTGATTCGATATTTAAGGTCCTTGTTGTCACTAAGTAATCCTGACACTCTGTTTGGAAGTTCATCCTCTGTACAGTTAAGTGTCTGATAGGTGCTTGATAGGATGGAAATCCTACGATTATAGTCCTCTAAGGCTCGAAGTCCACATAGAATATACACTCTAACTCCACCCTTGTATTTCTCCCAGGATACCACCTTTAAAAGTCCAACCTGTCCTGTAGTCTTCACATGAGGAGCACAACAAGCACATATATCAATGCCTTCTATCTCTACAAGGCGTACTGCACCATCTATTTCTTTTTTACTCCTGTAATCGATTGCAGGAAGCAACGCTGGCTCAGGATAGTAGGCCTTCACCTGCAAGTCCTTAGCAATCACTTGATTGGCTTTATATTCAATTTCTCTCACCTGGTCTTCTGTCATCTCGATATTTAAATCCAAGGTGACTGTGTTGTCGCTCAGATGAAATCCAACATTTTCTGCTCCATAAATATTGTGGGCAAGTCCGGTAAAAATATGCTCACCCGTATGCTGTTGCATATTGTTAAATCTGTGGTCCCAATCTATCTCACCGTGAACCACCTCTCCGCTTAAGAAGCCGCTGCTGCAATAGTGATAAATCACATCCTCTTCAATCTGAACATCTAAAACAGTCGCTCCGTCCAGCATACCCTTGTCGCTTGATTGACCGCCCTGCTCAGGGAAAAACATGGTCTGATCCAACACTACCTTGTACAGCTTTTTCTCCCCATTCAGTTCCTCTTGACAGGAAATAACCCTTGCAGAAAATTCTTTTGCAAATGGCTCTCTGTCATACAGTGGAATCGTCTTCATATTCTCTCCTAATCCAAATAAAGGCCCTTGCCGTTTTAGCAAAAGCCTCTGTGCCTTAATGTTTTTTAAATAGAATATCTCTATTAATCTCTGTGTAGAATGCCTCTCTAAGACGGGTGTTGCTGTAGTTCATGCCACGAAGCCACATTAACTTTGTCATAGTAGCCTCAAGTGTCATGTCATAAGCTTCAATCATGTGGAAATCAGCCTTAATCTGACGGCCTACCTCGTAGACTGTCATGTTGCTGCCCTCGTTGGCAACCTGAGTGGTCATAACTGCAAGCTTATCTGTACCCTTCCATTTGTCCATCTCCTCATAGAATGTATCCATGAGAGAATTAGGCATACCGCCTACACCAAAGCTTTCGATAACTACAATATCGTAGTTCTCAAACAGGAATGATAATATATCTGCTTTCATTCCTGGGTATAATTTCAAGAGTGTTACCTTGTCAGACATCTCGTAGTAAAAACTAGGAATGCCACGAACCGGTACCTCTGGAATATATCTAACTATTACTCCATCCTGAATAACTGCAAGGTATGGAAAATTAATACTAGAAAATGCATTGTAGCTTTTAGCTCTTTCCTTTTTCGCTCTAGTGCCACAGATGACCTTGCCATCAAATACAATGCTGACATTTTGAGATGCATCATCAGAAGCATAAATGAACGAATCTAAAAGATTAGTCTTGGCATCAGTGATATCTCGACTAATTGGCTTCTGTGAGCCTGTAACTACAATAGGCTTAGCAGAGTTTTGAATCATGTAGCTAAGGGCTGCTGCTGTATATCCAAGAGTATCTGTTCCGTGACACACAACAAAGCCATCGTAGCTTGCATAATTGTCCTCTATTGCCTTAACAATCACTTTCCAGTGTTCTGGAGTCATGTTAGTGCTGTCAAGATTAAGGACCTGTATAGTCTCAACCTGACAAACATGCTCAACGGCAGGAATATAGGACAAAACATCCTCAGCAGTAAGTCCTGGTGTAAGACCAGCTTCAGTCTGCTTAGAGGCGATTGTCCCTCCTGTGCCTATCATTAAAATCTTTTTCATGCTAGTTCTTTCCGATTGGAATTCCAAATATTTTGGTCTGGAAACCGCTCATCAATGATTCATAATCTGTATAATTGATATTTGCCTTAAAGAAATCATTCCATGTATCTCTAAGAATATCGCATATCTCTGCCCCATTTTCCTTTTCCAAAAGAATAGAAGGGAAAATATAATAAATCATGAAATAGTTTAGGTTCATAAGCTCTGCTGCTCGAACCTTACCGAATTTCTTGAACTCATCCTGAACATCCTGACACAATACTAAACTGTTAGCAGCGTAGTCACCTGATTCAGTCAAATCCCTTAAAAGAGAGAATCTATCTGCTCTAAACATATCCATAGCTGCTGCATACTCTTTTTTAGTATGCACCTTGCTAAGATGAGATAAATCCTCAAATATTTTTCTTACTTCAAAAGACATATATTATCCTCCCAATTACATCTTAATTAATGTCTTTTATATGCAGGCATTAATTGAAGCTTGTGCAAGTTTGCAACATGCTTTTTCTCAATTAATTCTCTAGTGTCTGCTGGGATATCTGCATTTGAATCAGAAATATATTCATCAAGCATATTGTATGTAAATCCCAATTTCTCTTCATCAGACATACCTGACAATCCATCAGAAGGCACCTTGTGCACAAGCTGATTTGGAAGTCCCAAATATTCTCCTATCTGAAGAACCTCTGTCACAGTGAAATCCTGAAGAAGTGAAACGTCACCAGCCGCATCACCATATTTAGTTGAATATCCCACATAATTCTCAGATGCATTACATGTATTAACGACAAATGATGTAACATCCTGTCCCTGTGCTACAGCATAAAGAGTAGACATACGAAGACGTGGTGCAAGGTTAATCTGCAAATCCTTTGTCACCTTAAATGTCTTTGCCTTTTCAAAAGTAGCTATAGCTGCATTGTAATAATCTGTGATTGGAACTATCTCATAAGGAATCTCAAGATGATTAACGAGAAGCTTTGCATCATCAAGGTCTACCATCTGCCCGTTTGGCATAATGATTCCAAGAACTCTATCTGCTCCAAGAGCCGCCTTCAAAACTGCAGCTGTAACAGAAGAATCCTTACCGCCGGAAATACCTATGATTGCTTTAGAATTGTCACCAAACTTGTTAAACCAATCTCTAGTGTACTGGATTAATTTCTCTGTCTGGTCTTTAACATTAAACTCTCTCATCTTACTTATGTCTCCTACTTAAGCATGTATACCTCAGACATTCTGCGTCCAACAATCGACTTAGTCTTCTCACCAAGTGCCTCGATTCTGTCGGCAACCATGATTCTGAAGTTAGCCTTGTAAAGCTTGTGTCCAAGAAGTAATTCGTAAATTACCTGTAAATCTGGCAATGTGAACTTAACAGGTGCCATACTGAATGGCAAATCAGTGTACTCGATTTCTTTTCTGATTTTCTTCATTGCCTCGATAATGATTTCAACGTGATCAAACGCAAGTCTAGTCTTGCTCTTGAGTGTAGGTGTGAGATTTGGATACTTGATATGACCATTCTTAAATCTCTTTGTAGAAAGCTCATATACAATATCTACTCCGATGTCCTCATTGAAAATATGGATCTGTGAGTCTGTGTACTCAAAATCGAACCATGCTGCTTCAAGTGCATCGTCTCCGCCACGTACTGGTACAGTTTTGCTAGTAAGTGCTATATATGCAACACTGATTACCCTTGTTCTAGGGTCACGATCTGGCTTAGAAAAAGTATAAACCTGCTCAAGGAACACATCCTTTACGCCAGCTTCCTCACTAAGTTCTCTCTTTGCTGCCTCGTAACATGTCTCATCTGGATGAACAAAGCCTCCTGGTAAAGCCCAGCAATTAAGGTATGGGTGTCCACCACGCTTAATAAGTAGGATTCTAAGTCCTGACAAATCTTTCTTTGGTCCAATGAGTAACATATCAACTGTTACCGATGGTCTCTCATAATCCCCTGGATCATATTGGGCTAAGAATTCTTCCTCTGTTAAACCGTTCTGATCTCTTAATCCTTTTGCTGTTGTTAATGCCATATTGTCCTCCTATGTGCAAAATACCATACAGTAGTAATTTATTACTATTTTCAAATTATGTCAATACATTTATTATTTTTATTCCTTCAATTATATCAGATGCTAGCACACTTTTAATACCCACATCTCTAGCTTTTAATTTCCCACAAAGGCCATGAAAAAATGCACCAATTGCTCCACAATCCGCTACTGGCAAGCCCTGGGCAACAAATGAAGTAATGATTCCTGCAAGCACATCTCCTGAACCTGGAGTTGCAAGAGCTTCGTTTCCGCTTGTGGAATAAAAAATTTTATCATTTGAAGCTATTACAGTAGAAAAATTTTTCAAAACCACAGTCACATTTGTTTCACAAGAAAAATCTCTTGCAACATTTTCCATGTCATAATTAATATCCTTCACAGGAATGCCACATAGTCTTTCCATCTCTTTAAGATGTGGAGTCATAATAACTGGATGTTCTTTCGCATATTTAATTAGTGCCACTTTCATATTGGCACAAATATTAATTCCATCTGCATCTATGATAAGTGGAACACTGGCATTATCAAGGACAGTTGTCACTATTTCCTCTGAAAGTTTTCCGGTTGAAAGACCAGGGCCCATCAAAATCACATCGGCCCAGTCAATTGACTCTAAAAGCTTTTCTTTTTCAAAGTCCTCATATCCATAGAACATCGCCTCAGGAATAGCCTGCCTAATAGATTCTATATTGTTTTTATGGGTAAAAACTTTGGTCAAGCCAGCCCCTGCTGTAAGGGCAGCCTTAGCTGACAAATAGAGGGCACCATAAATATTTTCGCTTCCGCCAATAATCAAAATCTTGCCACAGGAGCCTTTATTAGCTGTAGACTTTCGTTTAGGAAGATCCTTTAAATCTGATTCTTCCAAAATCATAGCCTTCCCTTCATTCTCATCCAAATAAATGCCTACATCTGCTACATGAACTTCTCCTGCCGCTTCCTTGCATTCTCCCAGCACAAGGCCCTTTTTCATATAGGCAAAAGTAATAGTATCACTGGCCATCACACCAGCCTCTCCCAAAAGTTTTCCACAGTCAGTATGGTAACCTGAAGGAATATCAACAGCTACCACCGGCTTATTAGAATTATTTATAAGCTTTGCCGCTGCCAAATAATCTCCTGATAGTCCCCTGGTCAGCCCTATTCCAAACATGGCATCTACGAACAAATCAGATGACTGTATTTTTTCTTCATTGAAACCTAAGGCAAAATCCATGCCATAGCTTTCTGCAATTTCTATTTCCTCTTTCAGCTGGACAGAATATTTGGACTCATCTGACATCAGAACAGTCTTCACCTGTCTACCAGACAAATACAAAAGCCTTGCAATAGCCACTCCGTCTCCTCCGTTATTTCCAGGTCCACACAGCACGCACACCTGATTAGCCTCAGGGTATTTATCAATGATAAAATCAGCCACAGCCTTTGCCGCCCGCTCCATCAGAACTAGGGATGGTACCTTATGTTTTTCAATAGTAGCCTGGTCGCAGGCTCTCATTTCTTCTGCTGAAAGTATTGGTTTCATAATATTCTATCCTCAAACAACTTCTAAAGTGCTATAATACAGTAATTATAATACTTATTATAGGACAGGAGAATTATTTTGAGAAAGAAAATCGTTATCACTCTTTGGATTTCACTTGTTATCTTAATTATCGCATTCGGTTCCCTTGTGGTTATCCAAAATAAAAAAGCTGCCAAGGAAGCAGCTGAAAAAGAACGTATTGAGGCCCAACAGGAGCAGGCTCGCCTTGAAGCAGAAAAAGCCGAAAAGGAGGCTGCCGAAGCCGCAGCCGCTGCAGCTGAACAGGAAGATGAGTACACCTTCACAGATTTTGAGGCTACATACTTTGCAGTTGCTGATGCAACCGTCAGAGAAGAGCCATACGACACAGCAGAAATCGTAGGCACACTCTCAGTTGACCAGCGAGTTTCAATCGTGGCCACCTGTGACCAGACTGACTACTACAAAATAAAAGTCAACGACGACTTCGGCTATGTTTCATTTGAAGATGTATCAGAGGAATACATAGACATCCCTCTTCCATCTACCTCAAAGCCAGTTCCAACTGCCACAAAAGACATCTTATTCATTGGCAACTCAATAACCATGTATCCTGCCACCAGCGACTGGTGGGGCTCAGGCTGGGGTTGTGGAGCTTCCACTGCAGCAAATGACTACGTACACCTTACCGTAGCCGCAAAGGGATATTCTTCTTACGACTTTATGTCACTTAGAGCATGGGAATTTTCTAACACCAGAAACAAAGAACTTGATGACCTTGACCCATACATCACCAACTACCAGTACGGTACCATCGTCATCGAACTTGGCGAAAACGTAAAGAATCACGAGACCCACTTTTCCGAGGATCTCACCGACATGATCAAATACATCAGAAGCTACAACCCTAACGCACGCATCGTAATGCTTGACAACTTCTGGGCATACTCAAGCATCATCAGTACCAAGAAATCCGTAGCCTCCGCCACAGGTTGCACCTACGTCAGCCTTTCCGACATCCAAGGCGTAGCCGAATACCAGCTTCAGGAAGGCGACGAATACGTCACTCCTGACGGCCGCGTATACACCATCGGCTCCTTCTTGGCCGGACACCCTAACGACGCCGGCTACGCAGCCATCGCCCAGCACCTCATCGCAGTTCTCTAAAATTCAGCCCCGCTTTGCCGGGGCTTTTTTGCTGCCCTTCAAGGCCTACCCCTGTCCGCGCCCCTGCCACCTGGCCCCGCCCGCCACCACCCTGCAGCGGTAACAATTTTTGCGGATATTATAGTTTTTCAATATGCAAAGAGTGAACATCTAGCATGCGTCTTTTTAAGGGGTTAAAATGCAGCCAAGGAAAGCTGCATTTTAATCCTCCTTCGGAGGACAGCACATTTAAATAAATGTGCTGCTAGTACAGAAATGATTAAGCTTGATGCTTAATCATTTCTTATACATTGTTTTCAAAAATGTAGGCTACCCGTGCGGACACATAATTAATTTCAATGGCAGTTGTATAAAATGATTCTTAAGAGGGTGTTATGGGCTCATGATACATTCACTAAGAAAAATTAAAAAGCAGGTTTTGTATATATATGCACCGTGGCACATTCGACATCGTGTCTCAGCGTGACCACTGCTGCCGCCATCCTAGCGGCAGCTGCAAATATATTACAAAACCTGCTTTATATTTTTCTAAGTTCATTCCAAAATCGCCCATAACACCCTCAGAACCATTTCTTAAACTGCCATCTATG
>NZ_FMUY01000019.1:0-38714 GCF_900101325.1 Pseudobutyrivibrio sp. AR14 | reverse complement strand
GCACTTAACATTATTCATGTGGGTGGAGTCACTGATTCCAGTTTATAAATATTTAAAGATCATTCTCTTACATGCAAGCATGACGAGAATTAATCTTTAAATATTTATAACTGTGAATAGTAACGTTTTTTTCACATTTTAACGCTTGACATAATGATTTATTGGAAATATAATGTTCTAGCATGCGCTAATAGGGTAATTGCGCCCATTTCCATGCAAAAGAATAAATTAGGAGGTAAAAAAGAATGCCAACATTCAACCAGCTAGTTAGAAAAGGTCGTCAGACATCTGTAAAGAAGTCTACAGCACCAGCACTTCAGAGAGGTTACAATTCTCTTAAGAAGAAGCCTACAAACACTTCTTCTCCACAGAAGCGTGGTGTATGTACAGCTGTTAAGACAGCTACACCTAAGAAGCCTAACTCAGCTCTTCGTAAGATTGCCAGAGTTCGTCTTTCAAACGGAATCGAAGTAACTTCATACATTCCAGGCGAAGGTCACAATCTTCAGGAGCATAGCGTTGTTTTGATTCGTGGTGGTCGTGTTAAGGATTTACCAGGTACACGTTATCACGTAATCAGAGGTACACTTGATACAGCCGGCGTTGCTAACCGCAAGCAGGGACGTTCAAAGTACGGCGCTAAGAGACCTAAGGACGCAAAATAAGATAGCTTAGGTATTAATTTATTGTATATCACATAAACTTTGGTTAGTGTTGTATTTTATTTTACTTAAGATAAATACTGCACGAACACACAGTATTACATGTGAGTACCGTTGATCTAACAAATTTTAGTTAAGGAGGGAAGTATCGTGCCAAGAAAAGGACATACTCAAAAAAGAGACGTTTTGGCAGATCCTATATACAATAGCAAGGTAGTTACAAAGCTTATCAACAACATCATGCTTGATGGTAAGAAGGGTGTAGCTCAGAAGATTGTATATGGTGCATTTGACAAAGTCGCAGAAAAGACTGGAAAGCCAGCACTTGAGGTTTTCGAGGAAGCTATGAACAACGTTATGCCTGTACTTGAGGTAAAGGCTAGACGTATCGGTGGTGCTACATATCAGGTACCTATCGAAGTAAGACCAGATCGTCGTCAGGCCCTTGGCCTTAGATGGCTCACAATGTTCTCACGTACACGTACTGAGAAGACAATGGAAGAGCGTCTTGCAAACGAGATCATGGATGCAGCTGGTAACACAGGTTCAGCTGTTAAGAGAAAAGAAGAAATGCATAGAATGGCAGAGGCTAATAAGGCATTTGCTCATTACAGATTCTAATAGGAGGGGCTAACAGTGGCAGGAAGAGAATATCCACTTGAGCGTACCAGAAATATTGGTATTATGGCTCATATCGATGCCGGAAAGACTACACTTACAGAGCGTATTCTTTATTACACAGGTGTTAACTACAAGATTGGTGATACACACGAAGGTACTGCAACCATGGACTGGATGGAGCAGGAAGCAGAGAGAGGTATCACAATCACTTCAGCTGCTACAACATGTCACTGGACTGAGCAGGAAAACTGCAAGCCTAAGAAGGGTGCTTTAGAGCACCGTATCAATATCATTGATACACCAGGCCACGTAGACTTTACTGTTGAGGTTGAGCGTTCCCTTCGTGTACTTGATGGCGCCGTTGGTGTCTTCTGTGCAAAGGGTGGCGTTGAGCCACAGTCAGAGAATGTTTGGAGACAGGCTGACACATATAACGTACCAAGAATGGCTTTCATCAATAAGATGGATATCCTTGGTGCAAACTTCTACGGAGCTGTTGATCAGATCCGTGATAGACTTAAGAAGAACGCTATCGTTCTTCAGCTTCCAATCGGTAAGGAAGATGATTTCCAGGGAATCATCGATCTTTTCGAGATGAAAGCATACATCTATAACGATGATAAGGGTGATGATATTTCTATCACAGACATCCCAGCTGATATGGCAGAGGATGCTGAGCTTTATCACACAGAGCTCGTTGAGAAGATCTGTGAGTTAGATGATGATCTTATGATGGAGTATCTTGAGGGTGAGGAGCCTTCTATCGATGCTCTTAAGGCAGCACTTCGTAAGGGTACTTGCGAGTGTCGTGCTATCCCAGTATGCTGTGGTTCAGCTTACAGAAACAAGGGCGTTCAGAAGCTTCTTGACGCAATCCTTGAGTTCATGCCAGCTCCTACAGACGTACCAGCTATCCAGGGTGTAGATATGGATGGCAACCCAGTTGAGAAGCACTCTTCAGACGAAGAGCCATTCGCAGCTTTAGCATTTAAGATTATGGCTGACCCATTCGTTGGTAAGCTCGCATTTATCCGTGTATACTCAGGTACATTGAACTCAGGTTCATACTGCCTTAACGCTACAAAGGATAAGAAGGAGCGTGTAGGTCGTATTCTTCAGATGCACGCTAACAAGCGTACAGAGTTAGACAAGGTTTACTCTGGTGATATCGCAGCTGTAGTAGGTCTTAAGGTTACTACAACTGGTGATACAATCTGCGACGAGCAGCACCCAGTAATCCTCGAGTCTATGGAATTCCCAGAGCCAGTTATCGAGCTTGCTATCGAGCCTAAGACTAAGGCTGGTCAGCAGAAGATGGGCGAGGCTCTTGCAAAGCTTGCTGAAGAGGATCCTACATTCCGTCAGCACACTGATCAGGAAACAGGTCAGACAATCATCGCTGGTATGGGTGAGCTTCACCTTGAGATCATCGTTGATCGTCTTCTTAGAGAGTTCAAGGTTGAGGCAAACGTTGGTGCACCTCAGGTTGCTTACAAGGAGACATTTACAAAGCCTGTTGATCAGGAATACAAGTATGCTAAGCAGTCAGGTGGTCGTGGTCAGTACGGTCACTGTAAGGTTAGATTTACTCCAATGGATGCTAACGCTGAAGAGACATTCAGATTTAAGTCTTCAGTAGTTGGTGGTGCTATTCCTAAGGAATACATCCCATCTGTTGGTGAGGGTATCGAGGAAGCAGCTAAGGCTGGTATCCTTTGCGGATTCCCTGTTCTTGGTGTAGAAGCAGACGTTTACGATGGTTCTTACCATGAAGTCGATTCATCAGAAATGGCATTCCACATTGCTGGTTCAATGTGCTTCAAGGAAGCTATGGCTAAGGCAGCTCCAGTACTTCTTGAGCCTATCATGAAGGTTGAAGTTACTATGCCTGAGGAATACATGGGTGATGTAATCGGATCTCTCAACGCTAAGAGAGGTCAGATCCAGTCTATGGATGATCTTGGCGGCGGCAAGATTGTTAGAGCACTTGTTCCACTTGCAGAGATGTTCGGATACTCAACAGAGCTTCGTTCATCAACACAGGGTCGTGGTAACTACTCAATGTTCTTCGAGAAGTATGAGCCAGTACCAAAGAACGTTCAGGAACAGATTATCTCTAATCATTCAAAGTAATTCTAAATAGTTGAAAAAACTCGGTATTTCTATTATAATCGGAAATACCGAGAGTTTAGAACTAAACAGCCCGGTTAGGGCATTATATTAAGGAGGATTTTTAAAAATGGCAAAAGAGCATTTTGACAGAACCAAACCACATTGTAACATCGGTACTATCGGACACGTAGACCACGGTAAAACAACTCTTACAGCAGCTATCACAAAGGTACTTGCAGAGAGAGTATCTGGTAACGCAAAGGTAGACTTCGAGAACATCGATAAGGCTCCAGAGGAGAGAGAAAGAGGTATCACAATCTCTACAGCTCACGTTGAGTACCAGACAGAGAAGAGACACTATGCACACGTTGACTGCCCAGGCCATGCTGATTATGTAAAGAACATGATCACAGGTGCTGCTCAGATGGACGGCGCTATCCTTGTAGTTGCTGCAACTGACGGTGTTATGGCTCAGACAAAGGAGCACATCCTTCTTTCACGTCAGGTAGGTGTACCTTACATCGTAGTATTCCTTAACAAGTGTGATATGGTTGATGATGAGGAGCTTATCGAGCTCGTAGAGATGGAAGTTACAGAGCAGCTTGAGGAGTATGACTTCAACGATTGTCCAATCGTTAAGGGTTCAGCTCTTAAGGCTCTTGAGGATCCAAACGGCGAGTGGGGCGACAAGATCATGGAACTCATGAACACAGTTGATGAGTACATCCCAGATCCACAGCGTGAGACAGATAAGCCATTCCTTATGCCAGTAGAGGACGTATTCACAATCACAGGTCGTGGTACTGTTGCTACAGGTAGAGTAGAGCGTGGTGTTCTTCACCTTAACGACGAGCTTGAGATCATCGGTATCAAGGAAGACACAATGAAGACTGTTGTAACTGGTATCGAGATGTTCCGTAAGCTTCTTGATGAGGCTCAGGCTGGTGATAACATCGGTGCACTTCTTCGTGGTGTTAACCGTGATCAGATCCAGCGTGGACAGGTACTTGCTAAGCCAGGTACTGTAACATGCCACACAAAGTTTACAGCTCAGGTTTACGTTCTTACAAAGGATGAAGGTGGTCGTCATACTCCATTCTTCAACAACTATCGTCCACAGTTCTACTTCAGAACAACAGACGTTACAGGTGTTTGCGAGCTTCCAGCAGGTACAGAGATGTGCATGCCTGGCGATAACGTAGAGATGACAATCGAGCTCATCCACCCAATCGCTATGGAGCAGGGTCTTACATTCGCTATCCGTGAGGGTGGTAGAACAGTAGGTTCTGGTCGTGTTGCTACAATCATTGAATAGTCGCGAGTAACGAGACACGAACTCATAATGAAATAATTAAAATGCTCAGCACAAGCTTGCTTGAAGCTGAGCATTTTTTATTTCATGAGTGTTTGCGGCGACAGACGCGAACACGAAGATTGCGAAGCAATCTGAGTTCGTGGATAGTTAGGAGATAAAATGAAAAAATCAATTAAGTATATTAATTGAACAGCCCAACCCAAATTATAAAAATTATGCCCTTCGAGGATTTCCTCGGAGGGCTTTTTTTATATAAAATATATTCGGAAATATTATACATGTTGTCGAATATTGTTGCTTATAAATATTCTATTTGCTAGAATACCTCATATAAAAAATATACAACAGAGGTGATTAATTTGAAAACTGTAGTATTACTCTATGAGACATGCTGTATTTATGAAATCGTGATTACTAATTATTTTCTACAGTGTACAGGCCATGAAATAGTTTTTGCTACAATTGATGGCGCTCCTGTTAAGGCACAAGAACAGTTTTCAATGAATGCGACGTGTGCATTAAAAGAAATAGATCCTGATGAAGTGGAATTACTTTTGATTCCTGGTGGCGATATTTCATCTATTGCAAATGAAGAGGTGTATTCATTTATTCGCTCTGTTGTAGATAATAAACATTTGGTTGCTGGTATCTGTAATGGTGTAGATGAACTGGATAATGCAGGAATTTTGAAAGGAATAGAATCAACTCATTCTGTTAATGAGCCTTTAGTTGTAGGAGAATATGTTATTACTGCAAGGGCAAATATGTACGTTGATATGGCAATAGCTATTGGAAAGAAGATGAAGTTATTTGTAGATGAAGCTGATTTACAGGAGACCATAGATTTTTGGAAATTGCATAAGACAATGTAATAAATTTTGCAAATAATAGATTTAATAAAATACAAATAATATTTTATGGAAGGATAACGTATGAGTAATAAGGTATGGGGAGTTTTTGCGTTAATTTTATCATTGGTATTGGCCTTCAAGTTTTTTGGCGGTTCAGTATGGATGATGCTGATTATTTATGGGATTTTTTGTCTTTATCAAAGAAATAAAAATGAAGAATGGAAGTATGAAAAGAAATATATAATAGTTCGAGCAATAAGTACATTAGGTTTATTGGCAATTATACTAGGCAAAATAATAGTAAATGATTTATTTGTTATTATGGGAGGCGCCCTAGTTGCTTGTACATTAGCACCTCTGATTGTAATGGATTTCTATTACTATTATAAGAAATAAAGAGTAATATGGAATTTAGAGAGTTGTAGAAAGGTGAGTTATAAATGGATATTAAGTATTTACTTTTTTTACAGAATATCAGATTAAACGCTCCTGAATGGTTCAATGAGCTAATACAATTTATAACTGATACAGCAGGGGGAGTTCTGCTTATATTGATTCCGATGATAATATTCTTCTGTATAGATAAGAAGAAGGGTGAGTTTGTATTGATTTCCTTTTCTATCGGCTCTGTTCTAAATGTTATTATTAAAAATATATTTTGTATATATAGACCGTGGATGCGCTCAGAGCTGATAAAACCAACAAAAGAAGCTATAAAAGGAGCTGGGGGATATTCATTCCCAAGTAGTCATACACAAAGCAGTGCTTCATCTTATGGCGCTATTGCTTATGTTTATCGTAAAAAGAAAGCGGTATGTGCGATTTTTATATTATTGGTACTATTAGTTGCATTTTCGAGAAACTATCTAGGCGTACATACACCACAGGATGTAATAGTAGCTATATTAGAAGCCATAGCAGTAATATATCTGACCAGCATTATTCAAAAGAAACTGGGAGATTCATTAAAAAATCGTATGATTTTCTATTTTGTAGTGGTTGCAGTTATTGTGGTAGTTACTGCTTTTATGGTACTTAAGAATTATCCTATTGATTATAATGAGGCAGGCAAAATTATATATAAGCCTGTTCGCGCTATTAAATCATACGCAAATAAAGCAGGATTGATTATAGGAATTTTATCTGCTTGGATTCTAGAAGAAAAATATATCGCATTCAGCACAGAAAACTTAAGTATGAAAGATAAATTAATACGAGCGATTATAGGAATTACAGTTTATCTATTAGGTGATATATTTGCCGATATGATATCTTCACAAGTATCAGTCAGATGGATAGAGGCATTTGTGAAAAATGGAATACGCTATTTCTGTCCTTTCTTCTTTGGTCCACTGATCTTTACAAGAATGGGGGCAATTAAGGGAAACACAGAGCGGAGCTAAAAAATATAGCCTTATCAAATCCCACTAGATTTGATAAGGCTCTTACTTTATATTTATATACATCATGAGAATGATTCCGAGTTTTTTACTAGAATACCTCTATAGAAAACCGTATTATATAAGATGAGAGCAAAAAAGGAGGATACAAATGCAAGAATTACAATTACACAGAATTTATAAGCATTTTAAAGGAAATTATTATTTGGTTGAGGATGTGTGCAAGCATTCAGAGACACAGGAAGATATGGTAATTTATAGAAAGCTATATGATGATGGTTCACTATGGGTGAGACCGCTGGAGATGTTTTTATCAGAGGTGGATCATGAGAAGTACCCTGATGTGGAGCAGAAATATAGATTCCAGTTGCAGGATGTGCCAAAGAAATAATATAGGTAACAAAGAGATTAGGAGATATTATCGTAGTTATATATGACGCAGCAGGAATTTTTTGAAACATACGGAGCTAGGCTCAATGAGCAGCAGATTGAGGCTGTGAAGACTGTTGAGGGGCCTGTGCTTCTTTTGGCAGTTCCAGGAAGTGGTAAGACTACAGTGTTAGTTAATCGCTTAGGATATATGCTCTATTGCAAGGGCATTGCGCCAGAAAATATTCTCACACTTACATACACCGTGGCAGCAACAAAAGACATGGCTGCTCGATTTAAAAATATATTTGGCGAGGAAGTATCAGATAGACTAGAGTTCAGAACTATCAACGGAAGTTGTGCCAAGATAATCGCTCATTATGGTCGATTGATTGACAAGCCTTCATTTGAATTATGCACAGATGAAAAAGAAATAGGCGCGCTTCTCGGAAATATTTATTTAAACGTAGTGGGAGAATATCCGACAGAAAGTGATATTAAAACAGTAAGAACACTGATTACATATTGCAAAAATATGTGTTTAGATAAAGAGGAAATCAAGAAGCTTGGGAAAGATGAGGACCTTGATTTACTTCAAATATACGAAATATATAATAATGAGCTTAAATCTAGAAGTCTGATGGATTATGATGACCAGATGGTCTATGCATATAGGATTTTAAAAGGCTCTAAATTTATACTTGATTACTATCAAAAACAGTATCCATATATCTGCGTTGATGAGGCTCAGGACACCTCTAAAATCCAGCATATGATAATTAATTTGCTGGCGGGAGATGCTGGCAATATTTTCATGGTAGGAGATGAGGATCAGAGTATCTATGGATTTAGAGCGGCTTACCCGGACGCTCTTTTAAATTTTGAGAAAGAGCATATTGGAGCAAAAGTTTTATACATGGACAAAAACTATCGTTCCAATGCGAAAATAATAGAGGCCGCTGATATTTTTATACAACATAACAAAGACAGGTATCAAAAACATATATGTGCTACAAGAGAGGGCACATCTGAGATTAATTTCCTGGAGATTAGTCGGGAAAAGCAGTATGCTTATCTAATTAAGGTGGCAGAGAATATTCAAAATCAGACAGCCATATTATATAGAGACAACGAGAGCATTTTGCCGCTTGTGGATTTGTTGGAGCGAAAAGCATTGCCTTATAACATTAAAAATGTAGATATGGCTTTTTTTACAAATAAAGTGGTGCTGGATATATTAAACATCCTTCAGTTTTCATTTGTACCAATGGATGAAGAATTATTTATGAAGATATATTTTAAATTCCAGTCCTATCTCAGCAAGCAAAACGCAATAGAAATGTGCAGGCTGGCCGAGAGAAATCGCTCATCCATATTAGAGGCGGCAGAGCTTATAAATATTAATGGGCGGGTATTAGGTAATTGCAGATCTCTTGACACTCATTTTAAGAACATGGTAAATGAGGACCCATACAAGGCTATCATCAGAATAGAAAAATATATGGGATATGGCGAATACATGACTGCAAATAATCTAGATAAGAATAAGTTATTTATTCTAAAAATGCTTGCAAAGCAGGAGCCGACTATTCCATCATTTATAAATCGCCTTTATGAACTCCGCCAGATTCTCTCTGAAAAGAAGAATGAAAAAAGAGAAAAGCTGATACTTTCAACAATCCATTCTAGCAAGGGATTGGAGTATGACAGTGTAATTCTTATGGATGTTATAAATGGAGTATTTCCAAGCAAAGTCATTAGGAAAAATTCAAGAGCATCAGCTCAAGATAAAAAGGATTTTGAGGAAGAAAGAAGAATCTTCTATGTGGGAATGACTCGAGCGAAGGAAAGGCTTACTATTTTTAAATATTTAAATAAGCAATCAGTTTTTGTCAAAGAATTAGCGCCAGTTGAAGAGGCTGAAGAAAAAGAGACAAGATCGGAGAAAGTAGCACTTGAAAAATCATAAACTACTGCAGCATCATCTTATCTGAATAGGATGAGAAAGCAGAGTTAATAAAAAGGGTTAATTAAAAGAGAAGGAAGGAGTCGTTATGAACGAAAATATCACAAAGCGTAACCAACTGCTGGCACAGAAGGTTATCAAGGGGCTTGAATCAAGAAATATGACAGGCTACTATGCTGCTACTAAGGAAGAGGCACTTAAGATAGCCCTTGATTTAATTCCAGAGACTTCATCAGTAACAATGGGTGGGGCTATGTCTGCAAGGGAGATTGGTCTTGTAGATGCATTAAAAAATGGCAATTATAATTTCATCGAAAGAGAAAATGCCGAGACACCTGAAGAAAAAAGAGCTGCAACTTTAAAGGGTTATGATGCAGACTATTTCTTATCCAGCGCCAATGCTATCACAGAAGATGGCGTAATGGTAAATATAGATGGCAATTCAAATAGAGTTTCTTTTATTGCCCATGGACCAAAGCACGTTATCTTTATCGTAGGTATGAATAAGGTGTGTGATGATATTGATGGTGCAATGAAGCGTGCGAGAAATGTAGCAGCACCAATCAACGCTCAGAGATTTGGACTTACAACTCCATGCGCACAGACTGGTTCATGCATGAATTGTAAATCACCTGATACTATTTGCTGCCAGTTTTTAATTACTAGATATTCTAGACATAATGACAGAATGCATGTGATTCTTGTTAACGATTCTTTAGGCTTCTAAAAGTAAAATTAATGCTTGATTTTATTTCAGTATCTGGGATAATGAATGCGAATTAATTTTGTTATTAGAGGTACAACCTGATGTTAAAAAAATATAGAGATAATCTCACCACCAAGGCAATCATTATTAATATGGTGGTTGCAGCGGTGAGCCTGTTTGTAAATGGTTTTGGAGTCTATCTTACAATTCAGGCCAATATCGGCGCAAGCCCTTGGGATGTGCTTAATCTGGGATTATCCAATACTTTTGGCATACTGTATGGAACCGCTTCTATTTTAGTGTCATTTACTATTTTAGGAATCGATATCCTCATGAAGGAAGCAATTGGAATCGCCATGATTATCGATGCCATTGTGGTAGGAAAATCAGTGGATTTCTTCAATAGAATAGGTGCCGTGGAAAAGTGTGATTCATTTAAAACTGCTATTCCAGTGATGATACTAGGGCTTATTATCATGGCTTACACCCAGTATTTTTACATGAATACATCATTGGGCTGTGGACCGAGAGATACTTTGCTTATAGGACTTACTAGAAGGACTAAAGGGATACCAATTGGCCTAGTTAGCATAGGGCTTCTTGCAACAGCCACATTTATTGGATGGCTTTTAGGAGGACCTGTTGGAATAGGTACATTTATATGTGCATTTGGCGCTGGACCTATTATGCAGTTTGCATTCTATACAGTTAAGTTTAATGCCACAGATATAAAACATCAGAATATAATTCAATCATTTAAAATACTAAGAGCATAGAAAAAGCTTCTGGGATACATTCTCAGAAGCTTTTTTTCTGGCCACAAATATGAGAAAATGATAATAATATTTAACGGAAAAGCTTAACAAGAGAGGAGATACTATGATTAAAGTATATTGCTATTCAAAATGCTCAACATGCAAAAAGGCTATCAAGTGGCTTGAGGACAATAAGATCAAGCATGAGGTTATCGATATAAAAGAGAATCATCCAGATGAGAAGACTCTTAAGGAGCTTCACAAGAAAAGCGGACTTCCACTTAAGAAATTCTTCAACACTAGCGGAATGCTCTATAGAGAAATGGAACTTTCAAAGAAGCTTCCGGATATGAGTGAGGCTGAGATGTACAAGCTTCTTGCATCAGATGGAATGCTTGTTAAGAGACCACTTTTGATAACTGATAAGGGGGTAATGCCAGGATTTAAGGAAGAGACCTGGAGTGATTTGACAAAATAGTTTCCACATAAAATAAAAGTAGAGAGTCTGTTTGAAAGTATTTCAAGCATCTTTTATTTACCTCTCAGGAGATAAAATTTACCTCTTATCCCAAATTGTTGTACGAGGAAAAAAGATATGTAAAATTATAATCATAGGAGGCGCCAATAGTTATGAAGATAAATATTGACGTAGATGATTCTTTACAGCAGGACATGATAACCATCCATTGCAGAGAGATAACAGATGAGATATTAGAGCTGCAGCGACTGTTATCCCAAAAGCAGACAGGCGGGCAAAAGATATCAGCCTATATTGATGACACAGAGTACTATGTGGATGTCAAAACAATATTATTTTTGGAGGCTGATGGTAATTACATATCTGTCCACACAGCAAAGTCAATCTACAGGGTTAGACAAAAATTATATGAGCTTGAGGAGTTGTTACCGAGGGATTTTTTACGAGTATCCAAATCGACTATCGTAAATACGGAACTAATTGCTTCTATTAAAAAGAACATTACTGGAGCAAGCGAGATATCCTTTAGGAGCTCCATTAAGAAGGCTTATGCATCGAGAAACTATATTAAAGCATTGATAGAAATCATGGATGAAAAGAGGTTGAAAAGATGAAAGATTATAGAATTAAAGCAGTAGTTAGAGGACTTGCGATTATCGCATTTGCAGTATGTTTACTTCTTAGCAAGACAACAGCATTTCAGACATTTCCAATGGTAAAAATTGGAATGTGCATTATCCTAGCTATAGTACTTATAGAGTCACTTTTTGAAAGAAGCTGGCTTGGAGTATGTTTCCCACTTGGTATTGGCGCATGCTTATTCCAAAATGAATTAGGTCTTGGCAGTGTAAATTATGCAATAATCATTCTTGCATTTGTGCTTATTGGAGTAGGACTTACACTTATATTTGGCAAGAAGAAATATACTAAAATCTACGAGAATGCACATGACAAATTCTGTGATGCTGGGGGCTCAGAGTATACTGAGGATACAGACAGATTTGACTTAGATAATAATATGGGCACAAAGACCCAGTATGTTAATATCAAGAATCTCCGACAGGGTAATATTGATAATGCCCTTGGTCAGCTTACGGTTTACATGAATGGCACAACAATTGCACCAGAGGGAGCAAAGCTTGATATCGACAATGGCTTAGGCCAACTTAATATCTATTTCCCAAAGGAATTTAGAGTAGTATTTAAGACAGAAAACGGACTTGGAAAAATCAACATCCACGGAGAAGGCTCCAAGGATGAGAACCAGCCAATCGTTTATGCAAATGTTGATAACGGTCTTGGTTCAACAGATATTTATTTTGAATAATGTATCAAGGAGGGCCCTTTAGGGAAGATTCCTTGATATACAGAACTCCCATTTGTCGAAGGCAAATTTTCAATGGGAGTTCTTCATTGTGAGGTAATATGAGTATTTTAAACGTAGAGCATTTATCCCATGGTTTTGGAGATAGAGCCATATTTGAAGATGTTTCATTTAGACTTTTAAAGGGTGAGCATATTGGACTTGTTGGAGCCAATGGTGAGGGTAAGTCCACATTTATGAATATAATCACAGGCAAGCTTCAGCCAGATGAAGGTAAGATAGAGTGGTCAAAAAAGGTGCGAGTTGGGTACTTGGATCAGCATACTGTTCTTGAAAAGGGAATGACTATAGGTAGTGTTCTTCACAGCGCATTTGATTTTCTCTATGAGATGGAGCAGGAGATGAATGACATCTATGCTAGCCTTGGAGATGTTACAGATGACGAGGAAATGAACAAGCTCATGGAGGAGGCTGGTACTATTGCAGACCTGCTTACCATGCATGATTTCTATATGATAGATGCAAAAGTCGAGGAGGTTGCTAGAGCCCTTGGAGTTCTTGAGTTGGGACTCGATAAGGATGTAACAGAGCTTTCAGGTGGACAGCGAACCAAGGTACTTATGGCAAAGCTGCTTTTAGAGAAGCCAGACATTTTACTTCTTGACGAGCCCACCAACTATTTGGATGTGGAGCATATTGAATGGTTAAAGCGCTATCTCAATGACTATGAGAATGCATTTATCCTTATTTCCCATGATGTGCCATTTTTAAATTCGGTTATCAACTTGATTTATCACATGGATAACAAGCAGCTTAATCGCTATGTTGGCGACTATGATAAGTTCCAGGAAGTCTATGCTATGAAGCAGAGTCAGCTCCAGGCAGCGTACAATAGACAGCAGAAGGAAATAGCTGAGTTAAAGGATTTTGTGGCTAGAAACAAGGCAAATGTTGCCACTAGAAATATGGCAATGTCACGCCAGAAAAAGCTAGACAAGATGGACATGATTGAGCTTGCAGCAGAAAAGCCAAAGCCAGAATTTTACTTTAAGGAGGCCCGCACCCCAAGCCGTGTAATATTCTCCACAAAGGACTTGATTATAGGCTACGATAAAAATGAGCCACTTTCAAAGCCTCTTAATTTAGAGATGCAGCGCAAGCAAAAGATAGTGCTCACTGGTGCCAATGGTATCGGAAAGACAACACTTTTAAAGAGTATTTTAGGCTTGATTCCACCACTTTCAGGCACAGTTTATCAGGGAGAATTCCTTGAAATTGGATACTTTGAGCAGGAGATGGATCAGCATATTTCAACAACTTGTATCGAGGAAATATGGAACGAGTTTCCCTCGTACAATCAAAATGAAGTAAGAGCAGCACTGGCAAAGTGCGGACTTACAACAAAACATATAGAGAGCTTGTGTAGAGTTCTTTCAGGTGGCGAGCAGGCAAAGGTTAGACTTTGTAAGCTTTTAAATCGTGAGACCAATCTACTTTTACTTGATGAGCCTACCAACCATCTTGATGTGGATGCCAAGGACGAGCTGAAGCGTGCGCTTAAGGAATATAATGGCAGCATTCTTATGGTATGTCATGAGCCAGAATTTTATGAGGGACTGGCTACTGATGTGTGGGATTGTAGTACATGGACCACAAAGACTATATAGTATATGAAAAAATGAAAAATAATAAATGACATTTGTCATTTCACATGATGACAGCCTTCACTACAGAGGGCTGTTATTTTTTTGTATCATTCAATCATAAAATAAAGCAAACAAACTCTAGGAGTTTTAAATGAATCAAATAATCGAGAGGAGAAGATTATGAGTGAGAAGATAGTAAAAATAGAAAACCTAGTAAAAAGATATGGAGATAAGCTGGCAGTTGACCACTTCTCTCTAGAGGTTGAGGAGGGAGAAATCCTTGGACTCCTTGGACCAAACGGTTCCGGAAAAACTACAACAATCAATTGCCTTCTTTCACTTTTAACTTTTGACAAAGGGGAGATAACAATTTTTGGTGAGAAGATGGCACCTGATAAATATGATATCAAATCAAAAATCGGTGTTGTACTTCAGAACGTAGCAGTCATAGATACATTGAATGTATATGAAAATGTTGATTTCTTCTGTGGCCTATACATTACCGACAAGACATTAAGAAAGCAGTATGTTGAGGAAGCACTTGAATTTACAGGACTTACAGAATACAAAAAGTACAAACCAAGGAAGCTTTCCGGAGGTTTACTTAGAAGATTAAATATAGCCTGCGGAATCGCTCACAAGCCAAAGCTTATTATTTTCGACGAGCCTACAGTAGCCGTTGATCCACAAAGTAGAAATGCAATTCTTGAGGGAATCAAAAAGATGAACAAGCAGGGAGCTACAATCATTTACACCTCACATTATATGGAAGAAGTTGAGGAGCTTTGTACACGAGTTGTCATTATGGACCACGGCAAAAATGTTGCAAATGGAACTTCTGCTGAGCTTAAGGCAACGCTTATGAATAGAGAGACAATCAGAATTAGCTTGCCTGGAAAATCAGAGAAAATTATTGAGGGAATTAAAGAAATCAACCATGTATATAAGACAAAGGAAGAGGGAGATGACATTATCATTAATTGCAATGGTGGTGAGCATAATCTGGTACATATTTTAAGCTATCTCACAGACAACAACGTACCATTTGGCCGTGTATCCACAGAGTTACCAACACTTAACGACGTATTCCTTGAAATCACAGGAAAGGAGCTTAGAGACAAATGTTCATAAGAATGTTTTTCTATAAAATAAAAGAGATTTCCAGAAATCGCACATTACTTGGCTGGAATCTGGTTTTTCCACTTGTGCTTTCAACTGCATTTTTTCTTGGATTTGGAAATATGATAAAGGACGACCCGGATACATTTAAAACTATTGAGGTGGGATACGTAAATACGGATGAAGAGAATAGTCCTTTTTCACAGGTGCTAACAAGCCTATCTAAGAAAAATGATGGCATTCAAGTCCTTGAAGTCCATAAATTCAGTGACGTAGAGGATGCAAAATCAGCACTTGATGGGGATGAAGTAGAAGGTATTTATATAGAAGAAAGTGGTGAAGTAAAGACCATCGTACCTGCAAATGGTTTGGTGTCTACCACATTAAATCAGATTGTAAGAGAGTATGAAAATGGCAAGGTTGTAATAGAAAACATAGCAAAGGATCATCCTGAAAACATGATGAAAGCCATTTCAATGATGGAGATTAACAAGTCTGTTTTAAAGGAATACGATTTTGGAACAAATACTTCTCCATACCTGCAATATTATTTTGCACTGATAGCCATGTCATCACTCTTTAGTTCGTGGATAAGTACCAGAATGTTAGAGGGCATGTGTGCAAATCTTTCCGAGAATGGAAAAAGATTTGAATGCGCACCAGTGTATAAGCTTCCATCTATTGTGGCAGGAATTTTAGCAGGTGTTGTTCTACAGGCTATATCAAATGCAATTGTAGTGTTCTATGTAGAAGGTGTTTTAGGAATAGAGTTTGGTATTCCACTTTTAAATATACTTGCAATTACAACACTTGGCAGTGCACTTGGTATTTCATTTGGAGTACTTATAGGTTCTCTTTGTAAGAATCCAAATTTGCTAGTAGCAATTCCACTTTGCTTTTCAATGACATGTTCATTTTTAAGCGGTCTTATGTGGCACCAGATTAGACAGTTAATAGAGTATCACTGTCCAATCATCAACAGAATTAACCCAGCGGCACTTTTGACAGATTGTCTGTATGTGAGAGCTACATACGGAAAGACAGAAGTTTATTACAGAGATATTTTTACAATGCTAATTATTATTGCAGCGTGTTTAATCATAAGTGCAATGTTTTTAAGGAGGAGAAAATATGTCAGTCTTTAAGGCAATAATCAAATCTATCAGATCCAACATAATAAATATAATCGTATATTTCTCCATCTTTGCATTTTTCGGAAATATAACTGCCAGAGCTAATGTGACTACAACGGATACCATGTTTGAAGAGGTGACAATGAAGGTTGCAGTGACAGACTATGACAATTCAAACATCAGTAAGGCGGTGGTGTCATATTTAAAAGACACTCAAAAGGTGGTTGACCCTCAGACTGAGGATACACAGACTATTAATGACAATGTGAGATTTGGAATATATCAGTATGCAATCATAATTCCAGAGGGCTTTGGGGAATCTCTAAAAGCAGGAGATGGTAAAAACGAATTAGAATATATTGCTCCTGGTACATCGGCATCAGAGTACCTTTTGACCCAGAAAATAAACGACTATTTGAATGACATTGTGATTTATATGGAGAATGGGTATACTGAAAATGAAGCTATAGAACTGACTCATCAGCAGATGGTTAAGCTTAATGATACAAAGGCTATTGTCAATGACAAATCCGATGAAAACCACCGTTCATTCTACACCGGAATGTTTACATTTAACGGATATAGCATGATGATGATTCTCTGCATCTGTGTCAGCACAGCGCTTATCAGCTTTACAAAGGACAAGGATGTAAGCAATAGAATTTCTGTCAGCGGAATGACTTTTAAAAAGAGAAATTTTGCTATAATCGGCGCAGTTGCCTTATTTGGATTTGTACTTACCACAGTTGTTATTCTTGTGATTCATTTGGCAAGTGGAGAATATGCTAATGACAAGCTGATTTATTATGCAATTAATGCTTACGTGCTGATGTTTGTAGGACTTGGAGTGGCTTACTTATTTAGCACAATCACCTCAAGTGAGAACCTCATTAATATGCTTTCAAACATGTTTATTATTTCAATGAGTTTCCTCTGTGGCGTGTTTGTTGATATACAGTTCTTGTCAGAATCGATTATAAAGGCTGCTCATTTTCTTCCATTATATTGGTACGTGGCAGCAATTAAATTTATAAATAATACAGCTACAAGCAAAATCCTCTGTAAGCAATTTGGAATGTATTTGTTGATTGAAATTTTATTTGCATTTGCATTTTTTGCAGCAGGAATGATTATCTCAAAGAAAAAGGAACAGTATGCTATTTGATGTAATAGTTCGCTTATTGGCAGCTATCGGATTAACTTTAATTACCAATGCAAAAGGCATTACAACCACTTCGGTTGTAGTGTCTATTTGCATTTTTTTATTTATGGAAGTTAGTCTTTTGTTCAAGAATAAATATATATATATTTGTCTGACTGCAATCCCATTTTTGTATACGGAAATAGCCTTGGCAAAATGGAGTGAAAGCGCTAGCCCTAGCAAGTATCTTATGATGTGGGCAGTTGTGATTCTTGCAGGGTTAACAGGAGTTGCCCTGGTTTTATATAGCAGAATGACTCATTATCAGGAAATGTTAAACAAGACCAAGGATGATAGCAGAGAACTTGAAAATGTTTTGGAAAACAAAAACCGCCGACTTATGATGGAACAGGACCAGCAGGTACATCTGGCTACACTTGCAGAGAGAAATAGAATTGCTAGAGAAATACATGATAATGTAGGACACCTACTTTCACGAGCAATCCTATTACTGGGAGCAATCACTACAGTCAACAAGGACGAAACCCTAGAGCCACAGCTGAAGATGCTGGCAGACACCCTGGATGAATCCATGGCAAAAATGCGCTCTTCAGTTCATGATTTGCATGATGATTCAATTGACTTAAAAAAGAATTTTGAGGAAATAATAGGAGAGTTGAAAAACTTTACCGTAAATACGGATTTAGATTTAGACGAAGCAATTCCTACGAATATAAAATTGTCTTTGATTGGTATTTTAAAAGAGGCAGTGACCAATATTTTAAAGCATTCAAATGGTGATACAGTATCGATAATTATGCAGCAGAATTATAGCTTTTGTACATTGTCGATAACTGACAATGGTACAGTCACTGAAGAGACTAAGAGAAAGCTACAGACAGATGATTACGAGGGAATAGGTCTTAACAACATTAGCAATAGAGCCAGGTCAATAGGTGGCGATGCGTACTTTTATACTGATGAGGGATTTACGGTGTATGCCAGACTACCATTTGGTGGTAAGAATTAATATGTGGGAGAAAATATGGACAAGAAAAGAATTTTACTTATCGACGATGATGAGCTTATAACAATGTCCCTGGAGATGATTATTTCCGCTGAGGAAGATTTTCAAGTGGTGGGCAAAGGAAATAGTGGAAAAGAAGCAGTGAAGCTCTATGATGAGCTGACACCTGATATTTTGCTTATGGACATTCGCATGGCTGATATGAATGGACTGGAGGCAGCAGAGGTGATTCTTGGGAAGCATCCAGATGCCACTATTTTGTTTTTGACAACATTTTCAGATGATGAGTACATAGTAAAGGCTCTCAAGCTTGGAGTTAAGGGATATCTTTTAAAGCAGGATTACAAATCACTACCAGTTGCCTTGCATGCGGCCATTGATGGGCAGAGTGTTTTTGGAGGAGCCATTGTGGACAAGCTTCCTGCATTAATGAATAAAGCTGACAATCCTGGAGGATTTAACTATCAGGAAAAAGATATTACTGAAAAGGAATATGAAGTTATTC
Organism: Pseudobutyrivibrio sp. AR14; assembly: GCF_900101325.1. NCBI lineage: Bacteria > Bacillati > Bacillota > Clostridia > Lachnospirales > Lachnospiraceae > Pseudobutyrivibrio > Pseudobutyrivibrio sp. AR14. Next base: position 19,584 of record NZ_FMUY01000019.1, on the reverse strand, counting down.
AACTAGTGGCGGAGGGATTTTCCAACAAAGAGATTGCCCAAAAGCTCTTTTTATCAGAGGGAACAGTGAGAAACTATCTGTCCACAATCCTTGAAAAACTGGAGCTTAGAGACCGTACACAGCTGGCAATTTTCTATTTGAAAAATTAAAATTTGCATTTTTTATCAAAATGTGTAAAATAATGAAAATAGTTTGCTCGTCACAATTTAGACACAAACTTGTAATAGAATGCAATAGATTTTTGGTTATACACAAGAGGGAACTATTTTTATGTGTAAGAGAATTAAGGGTATTATGGCATTAGCATTGGCATTTGTTTGTTTGATGCCGAGAATGATTGTTAATGCTGAAGAGGCTGCACCTGTTACAGAGGTTGCTCCTGTTACAGAGGTTGCACCAGCAGAGGCAGTTCCAACAGAATATGTTTCACCAGAAGCACAGCTTTACAATCAGACAGCTGCAGAGGTGAGCGTAGCACAGTCTACTAGACAATTGGTTTTAATCGGTGATTCCAGAACAGTGGGTATGAAGAGCGCTGTAGGAAAAAATGGCAATATCTGGTCAGCCAAAATCGGAATGGGATATTCGTGGATGAAGAGCACTGGCGTACCACAGGTAGAGGCCAACATTAATTCCAACACTGACGTAGTTATTCTAATGGGTGTCAACGATGTACGAAGCCTTTCATACACAAGCAAGTACACATCATATATCAATGAAAAGGCAGCTAACTGGACAGCTCTTGGAGCAAGCGTATATTACGTATCAGTTAACCCAATGGCATTTGAGACAAGCTCATATCCAGGAATTACTAATTCAGTAATTGAGTCATGGAACTCAAAAATGAAATCGGGACTTGGAGCCAATGTTACTTACATTGACACATATTCACAGGTCCTTGGCAAGGTTTCATCAAGCGATGGAATTCATTATTCGCGAAGCACTTATAAGACAATTTACAGTCTTATTGGTCAGGGAATCTTAGCTGACAAAACTGAAAAAGCATACGCGGCAGCACTTGCAGCTACACAGCCTACACCTGAGGTTGCTGTAGTACCACAAGAGCCAGTACCAGCGTATTAAAAAGCTAGATTATGCAGGCTACTGAGAAGATTTCTCAGTAGCTTTTTTCTTTGGTCCTTTGTCCTTTTCTTTTGAAAAAATAATGTTATTATAATATAGCAACTTAAAAGACCTAATGTTTATAGGGTAATATCGCTGGCACGATGACCCCTATTTTTTATACTATAGTTTTTTGTTTTTGTTAGAGGAGTAATTAAATATGCTTGAAATCAAGAACCTTACTTATAGGGTCGATGATGAGGGTGATTCTACAAAAGAAATCATCGACGGTCTTGACCTTACGGTAGAAGATGGCAAGTTTATAGTCATCACCGGTCCAAATGGTGGAGGTAAGTCCACATTGGCAAAGCTCATAATGGGCGTTAATCAGTTGACATCTGGCCAGATAATTCTAGATGGTGTGGATATCTCTGAGAAGAATATTACAGAGCGTGCAAAAATGGGAATCAGTTTCGCTTTCCAGGCGCCAGTTCACTTCAAGGGCATTCGTGTAATCGATTTGCTCAGACTTGCAGCAGGCAAGCACATATCGGTTGCAGCAGCATGCGAGTATCTTTCAAAGGTTGGACTTTGCGCTAAGGATTATGTTGAGCGAGAGGTCAATTCTTCACTTTCAGGTGGAGAGCTCAAGAGAATTGAAATCGCCACAGTACTAGCTCGTGGAACAAAGCTTTCTATTTTTGACGAGCCAGAGGCAGGTATCGACCTTTGGAGTTTCCAGAATTTAATAAAAGTATTTGAGAACATGCGCCAGACAATCAACGGAACGATTATCGTTATTTCTCACCAGGAACGTATACTTAACATTGCCGACGAAATCGTAGTTATTGAAAATGGCAAGGTTAAGGCAAAAGGGCCAAAAGATGAGATCCTTCCAGGACTTCTTGGTACATCTGCAGCAGCAAATATTGCCTGCGAGAAGTTAGGAGGTGATCAGTAATGACTCTTGATGCAATTCAGAAGAATATTTTACATGAGGTTGCTGATCTAGATGGCATTCCTCAGGGAGCATACAATATCCGTTCCAATGGTGCCAGCGCCGGCAGAAATACAACTGCCAACATCGACATTGTCACCAAGGAGGACAAGCCAGGCATCGACATCATTATCAAGCCAGGCACAAAGGGCGAGAGCGTTCACATTCCTGTAGTCCTCACAGAGAGTGGACTTAAGGATATGGTATACAACGACTTTTACATCGGAGAAGATGCTGACGTAACTATCGTAGCAGGTTGTGGTATCTCAAACTGTGGCGACCAAGACTCTCAGCATGACGGTATTCATACATTCCATGTTGGCAAAAATGCCAAAATCAAGTACGTGGAAAAGCACTACGGTGAGGGCGACGGCAAGGGAGCCCGTATCCTCAACCCAGTTACCAATGTATATCAGGAAGAGGGCAGCTACGTAGAGATGGAAATGGTACAGATTAAGGGTGTTGACTCTACAATACGTACCAACCTTGCAGAGCTTAAAGAGGGAGCTACTCTCTTAATCCACGAGGCACTTATGACTCACGGCTCACAGTCAGCCACATCTGACTACAAAGTACTGCTCCAGGGTGAAGGCTCTAGCGCTGATGTTGTATCACGTTCAGTTGCCAAGGATGATTCAGAGCAAATCTTTGAAGTATCCATCGAAGGCGACTGCGCATGCAACGGACACGCTGCCTGCGACGCAATCATCATGGGCAACGCACACGTTGTGGCAATACCTAAGCTTGACGCTAAAAATGTTGACGCAGCCCTTATCCACGAGGCAGCCATCGGAAAAATCGCCGGCGACCAGCTAATCAAGCTTATGTCCCTTGGCCTCACCGAAGAAGAAGCGGAGGAGCAGATCGTAGCAGGCTTCCTCAGATAATATAAGTTAATCAGAGAGAGAATCGAGTATTCGGTTCTCTCTTTTTTTGTAATTGGCCCAAGCATAGTAACACACTTTCTTGCAACTTGTGGCATGGGGACGTAAAATTAGATTAGGTAAAAGGGGGTTGTTTATGGAATTATGTTATAACATGGTCATAAATATTGGGCTTTTAGTATTGATAGCTATTACGCTTACAAAGATTCCTCTGGTGGAGCATACGCTGTGCGATGAGGGCGGTCAGGCGACAGTTGGACGGTTTGTGCTTGGTGCAATTTTTGGGGGCTTTTGTATTGTGTCCACATGTACTGGCGGTGTGGTGCAAGGAGCTATTCCAAATACTAGGGTGTTAGGTGTGCTGGCTGGAGGTCTGCTTTGCGGTCCTATTGTGGGGATTACCGCTGGCGTTATTGGAGCGGTGCATAGATTTTTGTTTGATCCTCATGGGGTTACTACATTTGCTTGTGCTTTTTCTACATTGCTAGAAGGTTTTTTTGCAGCGGGGATTTATCAGTTTTTGAAGGAGAAAAATCATACACTGAGATGGACGGAGCTTCTTTTGATTACAGCTGCAGCTGAGGCTGTCCATATGGTGAATTTGTTGATATTTGTTAAGCCTTTTGCATTGGCTGTGGATATCGTAAAGACGTTGACGGTGCCAATGGTTATTATTAATTCCATTGGAATGCTTTTGTTCTTTTCTATTTTTAAGGACGTGTATATGATGCAGATGCTTGAGGCGGACAATGAGCGACTTGAGATACTTAATAACGACTTGATAGAAAAGTCTAAGGCAAAGCCGAAGGTGGGACCTTTTGGGCTGCAGGCTGGCGACCATACAGAGCTGGTTGAGGCAGATAATATTTACTACATAGAGGCAATACATAAGGGAGCGAAGGTTTACTGTAAGGATAAATCGTTTTATAGTAATGAGCCGCTTGTTGAATGGGAAAAGAAATTAGATTCTGGGGATAATACATTTGTGAGAATTCATAGGAGCTATATTGCTAATTTAACTAAGGGTGAGTCCCTGCAGCCAGATGCTAATAATGGATACGCCCTTTGTATGAAGGACGAGAATCACACTATTATTCCTATAAGTAGAAAGGTGATACACGAAATAAGGGATTATTATAGCATGTAAAACAGTCCCCATTTTTAGCATTTGAGTCCGTATGCATTGTTAGAGCTATATATAGATACTATACTCCAAATTAAGAGATGTCCTTAGGAGAGGACAAATAAATGTATTGGGGGTAAATGTATATGATTAGTTTTGTTATTTGCTTGGCGGTACTTATTGGTGGGTATTTCGTCTATGGAAAGGTGGTAGAGAGAATCTACGGTCCAGATGACAGGCAGACACCAGCAGTGCGGATTAATGATGGTGTGGACTTTGTAGTAATGCCGAAATGGAAACTGTTTTTGATTCAACTTCTTAACATCGCAGGACTTGGCCCAATTTACGGTGCCTTGGCCGGAGCACAGTGGGGTACATCAGTATTCTTGTGGATTACCTTAGGTACTATTTTAGCTGGAGGTGTTCATGATTTTTCTGTAGGATTCATGAGCATGCGTCATGACGGTGCCAGCGTATCAGAGCTGACAGGATTGTACCTTGGCAATATCATGAAGACAGTAATGCGTGTGTTTAGCGTAGTTCTTCTTGTTATGGTTGGTACTGTGTTTGCAGTAGGTCCTGCAGGTCTTATTTCTCTTTTAATTGGAAATCAAGGTGGCACAGGCCTTCTTACTAACACATACTTCTGGTTGGCAATTATTTTGATTTACTATTTCATTGCCACATTTATTCCAATCGATAAAATCATCGGAAAGCTTTATCCAGTATTTGGTATCTGTCTTATAGTGATGGCTATAGGCGTTGCTGTAGGTATATTTACACATGGATATACTATTCCAGAGATTCAGTTAGCTAATTTACATCCAGCAAATACACCTATTTGGCCAATGATGTTTGTATCAGTTGCCTGCGGTGCAATTTCAGGATTCCATGCAACTCAGTCACCACTTATGGCCCGTTGCTGTGAGACAGAAAAAGAAAGTCACATGGTATTTTACGGGGCAATGGTAAGCGAAGGAATCATCGCTCTTATTTGGGCTGCAGCAGGTAGTGCTATCTATGCAAAAACAGGTGGCCTTACCACAGGATTGACTGAGATGCTTGCAAATGGTCAGGCTACTTGCGTATATGATATCTGTACAAAGACGATGGGTGGATTTGGAATAGTCCTTGCAATGCTTGGCGTTATTGCATGTCCTATTACATCAGGTGATACAGCATTTAGATCAGCAAGACTTGTAATTGCAGATTGGTTCAAGATTGACCAGAAGCCATATCACAGTCGTCTGTATATTTGTGTTCCACTTCTTGCAGCAGGAGCACTTATTAGTCAGTTAAATTATGGCGTTATTTGGAGATACTTCAGTTGGTCAAATCAGACCCTTGCAATGATAGCTCTTTGGACTGCATCTATGTACTTATATAAAAATGCTAAGAATTATTGGCTCACTGCAGTTCCAGCTACATTTATGTCGGCGGTTTCAGTAACATATTTCTTCTGCGCACCAGAGTGTTTGAATCTTGCAACGACAGTGGCATATCCAGTAGGAATAATTGCAGCAGCTGTTTTCCTTGGATTATTTATTAGAGCAACTCAAAAGCAGCATGATGCTGTTCCACACATGAAGATGATGCATCATGTATAATATGAAAAAGTAGGGCAAAAAAGGTCGAAAAATCAATCTTTGAGTATCACTGAAAAATTTGTGATTTTAGTCCATATCTGAGACGAATGTGTTATTATATATTTACACTTTCGATGGAGGTAGGATATGGCTATAGCACCAATTAGCGGATTAACTACATATAGTCCAGTAGCTAGTGTTCAGCCTATGAACTATGCAGTTGAAAATGCAGCAGGATTTTCTGATGTATATAACACTGAATCTGTTAAGGGCGGTGCAGCTGTTACAGGTACAGCTCCAGTTCAGTACCCTAATGCTAGGGTAGAGGAGCCAGAGGAGAGTAGACCTGTCGATTCTACAGCTATACTTGAGGAGAAGAAAAAGACAGCTAGCCAGTTCAATGACATAGCAGCTAAGTTTTCTTCCATCAAGACCAGCTACAATAACTCAGGTGTAGGTAATTCCTACGGAATGATTGGCAGCAGAATAGATGCATTCGCATAATTGAATATGTATTTTAGGCCATGGCGTTGTCCATGGCCTTTTTTATTGGATTTTTTTAAATAAATCATTGACTCTAAACCTGGTTCATACTTTAAAATCCCTGACAAACAGGAGGTATAAAGTATGAAAGAATTCTATTATGACGCAAAAGATAGGATGAATCTGGTGAGAAGAATGCACGAGAAAATGAGCACAGGAAAGGTAGATGATATTACTTGGAATGATTTAGAGATGGACCAGGTGTTTCTTGAGGTTAATCATGGAGAATGTTTTTTAGGAGAACAGTATCTGTATCACATGCTGCATTGCTCAGATGATAATATTCCAGAAGATTTAATAGAAGAATTTGAAGAAGAGAGCAAACTGAAAACATCTATAAAGGATAGGATAAAGAAAATAGGCAAGATGACAGAAAGCTATTACCTATATGAACTACTTAAGGACAGCGACATGCTACTTATAGATAATGGATGGCTTATTAATTTACTTCAAATAACACTTGTAATTTTGGGAATTATGGCTATTGTGACCCAAAATCCATTTTTTATAGCAGCCTTAGTGGGGAATGGCCTTATAAATCTTACAATATATTTATTTGTAAAGAGAAAGTATGAGATATTTATCAATACAATGATGTCATTTAAGGAAATATATGATATGGCAGGCTGGCTTATAAAAAATGATTCATTAAAGAAATATATTTCTGATGAGGAGAGAAGGGCTTACAGAAATCTTAAGAATCTAAGCAGAATGATGGTAGGTGTAATTAGTAGAAAAAGAGCTAGCTTTACGGGGGATGCGATTACCACGCTAGTTGAATACATTTACGCAGTGCTGCTCTATGATATAGCTATTTACAATCTTGTCATGAAGGGAATATATAAAAAGGAGAAGGATGTTCTACTTCTTTTGACCATGATAGGAAGGATAGATTGTGCTATGAATATAGCGGAATATAGAGGTCGTATAGATAAATGGTGCACTCCAGAGTTTTCTGATAGCCAGCTAAAAATGGAAGGCTTAGTACATCCCCTTATAGAAAACCCAGTAGAAAATGATTTTTCCATTGATAATAAAGTTATAATCACCGGTCCTAATGCAGCAGGGAAATCCACATTTATAAAGGCGTTAGCTATATGTGCTATTCTTGCTCAATCTATAAATACAGTTACAGCAACTAGGTTTATCCTACCTAAAATGACAGTCATGACATGCATGGCCCTTAGGGATGATGTGATATCCCATGAGAGCTATTACTACAGGGAGGCCAATTATATAAAGCGTATTTTGGAAGAGGTAAGTGAATCAAAAGAAAAGCTATTTATTGTGATAGATGAGATTTTAAAGGGAACTAATACTACGGAGCGAGTAGCAGCCTCAAAGGCAATACTTAATTATCTGGAGGATAAGGATGTTTATGTGATTATAGCCACCCACGATATGGAACTTACATCCCAAAAAGGATATGTTAATTTTCATTTTGACAGTCAAATATTAGAAAACGAGATAGTTTTTGATTACAAGATTCATGAAGGGGTAAGCAGTAGTAAAAATGCTATTGCACTGTTAGAATATTTACAGTATCCAAAGGAAATCATTACAAATGCAAGGAGTTACTTAAATGAAAATAGGAGAAGTATCTGAAACTTTAGGCATTTCTGTCAGCAATATAAGATTTTACGAGAAGAAGGGACTGATAGGACCTGATAGAGATAAGGAAAGCAAATACAGGAATTATAGTGAAGAGGATATTAATGAACTTAAACAGATAATAGTTCTCAGGAAGATGGGGGTAACCATAGAGACTATTACTGAAATTTTGAAAAACAATACTAGTATTTCGGATGCCATAAACGGCCAGCTTGAGGCACTTAGTGAAGAGGAAAAGAGAATTAAAGCTTCAAAGGACTTGTGTAAGAAGGCAATGTCAGAGGTAAAGGATAATCCTAAGGAATTGGTATATCTTTTTGACTATGTGGGCGAAGAGGAAAGCCATGGTGTGAAATTCCCTGTAATAGACGAGCTTGTTGATGGAGTAGCTAAATATGTTGATGTGGACGGACTGATACTATCTCTTCCATTTGGTGGATATTTGTATACAAACACCCGCTTTAAAAGAATAGTCACTACAGCAATTGCTCTTTGGTTCTTAATTTTTATTGGTTTGGTGATATATTTAGTCATTACTCGATAATAGTTATTGAGAAAGAAATAGGCATAAAGATTGGCGAAAGTGTTTGTTTAATGCATAAATACTATATATAATAGACCTATGAGATTTTTGTAGACGGGAGGTAGCTATGAGTAAAGTATTGATTTTTATGGCAGAGGGCCACGAGGAAATCGAAGCCCTTACAGTTGTTGATTTACTTAGACGTGCAGGAATTGAAATAGAGATGGTATCTATCACTGGCAACAAGAGGGTACCAGGCAGTCATGGTATTATGACAGTCTGCGACAAGCTTATTGAGCAGGTTAATTTTGATAGTGCAGATATGCTTGTGCTTCCAGGCGGTATGCCAGGCACACTTAACTTAGAGCTATGTGAGCCACTTATGGATCAGGTTCATGGCTTTAATACTTCAAAAAAGGGACTTGCTGCTATTTGCGCAGCCCCAACAGTATTTGGCAAGGCTGGATTGCTTAAGGGCAAGAAGGCTACATGCTATCCAGGAATGGAGGGTGATTTGCTAGGTGCCAATGTATCTACGGATGCAGTTTGTCACGATGGCAATATCATCACAAGCCGCGGACTTGGAACAGCTATACCATTTGCCCTTGAGATTATTAAGACATTCCAGGGTGATGCAGCAGCAGACAAGATAGCAAAGTCTGTAGTATACAAATAATAGAATAAAGCCTTTATAATATGGGCGCTACATTAGAAAGAGGACATAAGATGGAAAAAATTAAAAGCTTTACAATTGACCACAATGTACTTACACCAGGATTTTACATTTCACGAGTAGATGATGGAGATATCATCACTTATGATCTTCGTACTAGAAAGCCTAATGCTGGGGATTATATGGACAATGCAACGATGCATTCTGTTGAGCATATGATTGCCACATATATTCGAAACTCTGAGATTGCAGATCATGTAATCTATTTTGGACCAATGGGATGTCAGACAGGTTTTTACCTTGTTGTTAAGGGTGTAGATTCTGTTAAGACATTTGAGGTTGTTAAGAAAGTATTTAAGCAGACAGTTGACCATGAGGGGGATGTGTTTGGCAAGTCAGCTATCGAGTGCGGTCACTATGAGAACTTGGACATCAATCTTGCTAAGACTGAGTGTGCTAAGTACCTTGAGGTTCTTAACTCATGGACCAATATGGAGTTTTCATACCCAACAAAATAATATCAAGATAATATTAATCGCTGTAAAGGAGAGCTTATATGAAATTAGGAATTATTGGCGCTATGCAGATTGAGATTGAGAACCTTAAGCCATCTATTAAGGGGGCCAAGGTAGAAGTTATCAGTGGCATAGAGTTTATATCTGGCAAAATCGATGGCATCGATGTAGTTGCTGCAGTTAGCGGCATTGGCAAGGTATTTGCAGCAGTATGTACTGAGATAATGATTCTCCATTTTGGAGTTGAGAAGGTTATCAATATCGGCGTTGCAGGTTCACTTGTAAAGGACCTTAAGGTTCTTAACGTGGCAGTTGCAGAGTCAGCAGTACAGCACGATATGAACACAACAGCTATTGGAGATCCAGCAGGTCTTGTATCGGGAATCAACGTTATTAATTTCGATACTGATCCAGAGCTTAGAAATGTAGTTGTAGATGTTCTTAAGGCTAGAGAGATTCCTTATGAGACAGGAGTTATTGCATCTGGCGATTTATTTGTTGATACAGATAGACAGCGCCAAAACATCCACTTAAAATTTAATGCTATTGCAGCAGATATGGAAGGCGGTGCTATCGCCCATGTTTGCTACATTAACAACATTCCATTTGCACTTATTCGTTCAATCTCTGATGCAGATGGCAGTGCTATGGATTACAATACATTTGCAGGTAAGGCGGCAGAACAGTCTATTGCAATCGTACTTGATGTAATTAAAAAGCTTAAATAGATTAATGGCCACCTTTTATAGGTGGCTATTATTGATTTGACATGCCTAACTTAAAAACTTAAAATTAAAGAGGTTTTAAGTATATATACAAGGAGACGAAAATATGTATATGAAGGAATATGAGCGTTGGCTTGCAGCAGACTTAGAGGATTGCGATCTTAAGCCAGAGCTTTCTAAGATTGGCGGGAATGAAGAAGAAATAAAAGATAGATTTGCTGTTGCACTTGCATTTGGTACAGCAGGACTTCGTGGTGTGCTTGGAGCAGGTACTAACAGAATGAATATTTACGTAGTTCGTCAGGCTACACAGGGACTTGCTAACTGGGTTAAGACTCAGGGTGGCAATCAGACAGTTGCTATCAGCTATGATAGCCGTCTTAAGAGTGATGTATTTGCTAAGGAGGCAGCAGGTGTACTTGCAGCCAATGGCATCAATGTACGTATTTACGATGCACTTATGCCAGTTCCAGCACTTTCATTTGCTACCAGATATTACAATTGTAATGCAGGTATCATGGTGACAGCATCACACAACCCTGCTAAGTACAATGGTTACAAGGCATATGGTCCAGATGGATGTCAGATGACTGATGATGCAGCAGCTATTGTTTATGCTGAGATTCAAAAGACAGATGTACTTACAGGTGCAAAGGTCATTTCATTTGCAGAGGGTGTTGAAAAGGGACTTATCAAGTTCGTAGGCAATGATTGCAAGGATGCATTCTATGCAGCTATTGAGGAGCGTCAGGTTCGCCCAGGCCTTTGCAAGACAGCAGGACTCAAGCTTGTATACAGCCCACTTAATGGCTCAGGCTTAGTTCCAGTTACACGTGTGCTTAACGACATTGGTATTACTGATATTACAATAGTTCCAGAGCAGGAGTATCCTAATGGTTACTTCACTACATGTAGCTATCCAAACCCTGAGATTTTTGACGCACTTAAGCTTGGTCTTGAGCTTGCAGAAAAAGAGGGGGCAGACCTTATGCTTGCAACCGACCCAGATGCAGACAGAGTTGGTATCGCTATGAAGTGTCCAGATGGAAGCTATGAGCTTGTTTCTGGTAATGAAGTAGGTGTACTTCTTCTTGATTACATTGCAGCAGGTCGTATTGAAAAGGGCACTATGCCTAAGAACCCAGTTGCAGTTAAGTCAATTGTTTCTACTCCACTTGCTGATGCTGTAGCAGAGCACTATGGTGTAGAGCTTCGTTCAGTTCTTACTGGATTTAAGTGGATTGGTGACCAGATTGCAGGTCTTGAAGCAGATGGTCAGGTAGATAGATTTATATTCGGATTTGAGGAATCATACGGATATCTTGCAGGCCCATATGTACGTGATAAGGATGCTGTTATCGGCTCTATGCTTATCTGTGAGATGGCAGCTTACTATCGCAGCATCGGTAGCTCACTTAAGCAGCGCCTTGAGGAGATTTATGCTGAGTATGGCCGTTACCTCAACAAGGTAGATTCCTTTGAGTTCCCTGGACTTTCTGGAATGGATACAATGGCAGGTATCATGAGCTCACTTCGTGAGAAGCCACCAGTTGACTTTGCTGGAATCAAGATTTCAAAGGTTACAGATTACAAGAACACAGCTGAGACAGGCCTTCCATCAGCCAATGTACTTATCTACAGCTTGGAGAATGGATGTACAGTAGTAGTTCGTCCTTCAGGTACAGAGCCTAAGATCAAGACATACTTTACTACAAAGGGTAAGGACCTTGATGAGGCACAGGCAATGAAAGAAAAGCTTGCTGATGCTTTAAAGCCAATATTTAAGTAATACAAAATATAGTTTATTGATAGACTCCTGCGAAATGCAGGAGTCTTTTTTAGTTTGTTTGACAAAAAGGTATTTTAGTGCTATGGTTAATTACACAAGTAATTAACCAACTTACTCAGGAGGTGATTAGGTGCAAGGAAATCTTGGGGAAGATAAATCCATTTATATCCAAATCAGTGAAATGATAGAGGATGAAATATTAAGGGACATTTTAAGAGAAGAAGAGCAGGTGCCCAGCACAACAGAGCTTTCTAAGTTCTATAAGATTAATCCGGCCACTGCGGCAAAGGGGATCAATATTCTAGTGGACAAGGACATATTATACAAGAAGCGAGGTATAGGTATGTTTGTAAAGGATGGAGCAAAGAACAGCATTCAGGAGACTAGAAGAAATAGTTTCTATGAGAATTATGTAAAGGCTATTATCAGTGAAGCCAAATTAATAGGCATCAGCAAAGAAGAACTTAAAAAGATGATTGATAGTAATTTAGATATGTAGGAAAAAGGAGGAAATATGGCAACATTATCGGGAAGAAATATTGTAAAAAAATATGGCAAAGACACAGTTCTTAAAAATGTAAATATTGATATCGAGACAGGAAAGATTTACGGATTGATAGGTAGAAATGGAGCAGGTAAGACAACTCTTTTATCTATTCTTACAGCTCAGAATCCTGCTACAGAGGGTGAGATTACACTTGATGGTCAGCCAGTATGGGAGAACGAGGCATCTCTTTCTAGAATATGTTATTCGAGGGAGATTTCACCAGTTACTTTATTTGGTCCTAATACACTTAAGGTAAAGGACTATTTAAAGCTTGGTAAGACATTTTATAAGAACTGGGACCAGGAATATGCAGATGAGCTTATTAAGATGTTCAATCTCAATGTTAAAAAGAGAGTGCACAAGCTTTCAAAGGGAATGCTTTCTGCAGTAACTATTATTCTCGCCCTTGCAAGCAAGGCTGAGATTACAATTTTAGATGAGCCAGTAGCAGGACTTGATGTAATTGCAAGAGAGCAGTTTTACAAGCTTGTTATTGAAGAATACGCTAACACAGGTCGCACATTTATTATCAGTACCCATATCATCGAGGAGGCAGCTTCTTTATTTGAAAAGGTAATAATGATAGATAATGGTGAGATTGTACTTGAGGAAAATACAGATGACCTTTTGGCTAGAGCATATAGAGTTAGCGGTGAGGATGTTCAGGTTGATGAGGCAGTTAATGGCTTCAAGGTATATCATCCAGAATCAGTAGGACGCAACAAGGCTGTTACAGTACTTGCGGATGCACCAGTTGACGGTTTCTCTGATTCTGTACAGGTTGAGCCAGTATCCCTTCAGAATCTTTTCTATGCCATGTGTGTAGATGGCAGAAAGGAGGCATAATGAGTTTAGCAGCTAGATCTTTAACATATTATTTAAAAACAAGTGTCCAGTACATTGGATATTCAATTGCTATATCAGCGTTGATTTTTGTGGAGTTTTTATTTATCCATTCAGGTGAGGTTGACGCTTTTGGAATAGCATTTAGGATGGCGGTGTCGATTTTGGCCTTGTTTATAGCAATGTTAAATCCAATGTACGCTCTCTATAGTCCAAACTGGTACGATGGCAATGTACTTTCCATGGGAGGCAGAAGAAAAGATATTTTCTGGGGTTCGATAGTAAAAGAAATCCTTTTCATATTAATGGGATTGATAATTGTCAGTGTAATATACTCAATATACGGAACACCAGAGATGATTCCTGCGGCAGTTTATTTGATGTTTGGTTCGTTACCATTCACAGGGCTGGCACGAATAATCGGTCATAAGATTAGAAAGAATGGTAGGATTGCTGTTATTGCTATTGCTATAGTGGCAGGATTATCAGCGGCAGCAGTCAGCATGATTTCTAATTCTGGATTATATGTATTTGATTTTCTCCCAGAGGGTGGCCTTTCAATGCTGCTTTATGTACTTATAGCTTTAGGAATATATGCGGTGTTACAAATTTTTGTTTATAGAATGTGTAGCAAGGCAATGGTTCGATAATAGATGGGAGGAAATATGGGACAAAAGTTTAAAGCAATGTTTGAAGTGAGAAGGGATAGCATTTTGCTTAGTTATGGGATATTTCTAATTGCTATGGTATTTGGAATCATCCTATGCTTCTTTACAATGGACGGAAAAGATTTTGATTCCATTAGATATGCTGCAGTCATTGGAGGCGCGTCTATTTACTTTTCCATAAGTTTATTTTTTAAGATTGTGTATTATTCAATGGAAGTTCAAAGAGCAGTATTATTTGGAATGACCAGAAGAGATACGTTTATCTTTGAAAAAATAATAGATTTCATAGAGATAGCAACCTTAGCAGTAGTATGTGCTGTATTATTGCCAGGAGGAAAGTATCTTTTGGTATTTAAATTGGCAGTGCTTACATTTGCATTTTTCTCTTGGCTTGAGGCCATCTGTGGAAATCTGGTTATAAAATTTGGCAAAACAGGTTATTGGGTTTGCTATATAGGAATATTTGTTGTATTTCTAGGATTACCAAAGCTTATACAATTTGTACCTGCAGTGAGAAACGTACTTGGTAAGATAGCAGAAGGAATGGTTTTTTCTAATAAAAGCCAAGGAGCATACTGGGGAGCTATGGCTGGTGTGATTGCCTTAGCATTAATTGTACATTGGATTCTTTTTAGAAAAATTTCAGTTAGTTCATTAGCTGAATAATTTTAGAGGCCTTAGGGCCTCTTCTTTTTACTTTATGGGGCAAAATGGTTATAATGAATACATATAAGAAGGAGGATGTTATGGCTAATATATTATGGCAGGATAGAAAAAGATATTTTGGTCTTCCACTTAGCTTTACAAAATATAGCTTAAGTGATGATAGACTTTTTGTAGAGACAGGACTTTTAAATCTCGAACAGAACGAGGTGAGATTATATAGAATTCTGGATTTACAGCTTAAGAGAAGCCTTGGACAGAGAATTTTTGGTGTGGGTTCAATTATCGTTACATCATCTGATAAGAGCCTTGGTAAGTTTGAGATTAGAAACATAAAGGATTCGTCAAATGTTAAGGAGAAGCTATCTACTCTTGTAGAACAGCAGAGAGAGGCAAAGCGTGTTGTAGGTAGAGAGTTCATGGGCGGCGCTGACGACATGGACGATGATGATTTACATGACGGAGTTTTATAAGAATAATGAATAATACAAAGAAAAATGGACGGGTGGAGTTATTACGTTTGATTTTTGCTTTGGGGATTCTTTTCTTTCATATTAGCAAGCGATTTGTAGATGATAGTATTATCCCAATAGGTAATACGGATTTTAATTTCTTCTCCAGAGGATATATAGGTGTGGAGTTCTTCTTTATAGTCTCTGGATATTTACTTGCTTCTTCGGCATATGCCAAGAATTCTAAGGGTGAACCTGAGCTGATTGGTTCAGAGACAGCCCTTATGATGAAGAAAAAGTTTTGGAATATTTTTCCATATCATCTATTTGCGACAATGCTTACTATTATCGTAAATGCGTATTTTTTGGAAAAGACCATGGTAGACAGATGGTATTACCTGGTGGATTCCTGGGCATCTATTTTCTTTTTACAGGTATTTGGTTTCGATAGCACATGGGTAAACAAGCTTACATGGTATATTGATGTATGGCTCATGGTTACTTTTATCTTCTACCCATTCCTTAGAAAACACTATGATATTTTTGTAAAGATAATTTGTCCGCTGTTGGCGCTATTTGTCCTTGGATACATGGCCCATGAGTATGACGGCATAGCAGGAATAGATGGTTGGACAGGCATGTTTTACAAGTGCTTCTTGAGAGGTCTTTCTGAGATGGCTCTCGGTTGTTGTACATACAGTCTGACTAGACAGTTCAACAAATATAATTTTACAAAGTTTGGTAAATTTATTTTGGGCGTACTTGAGGTATTATGCTATCTAATAGTATTTAGATATGCGTGCACTGAGGTGGATGCTAAGTACAGTTTCCCAGTTATTTTTGTGATGTGGATAGGACTTATACTTACATTTTCTGATATCAATCCATGTCATGAGATTTTTGACAAGCCAATTTTTGCAAAGTTTGGCAAAATCAGTTTGTTGATTTACTTAAATCAGTTCTATGCAATCAGATTTGTGCAGGAGGTATTTTCAGGAATTAGTCTTACTGGAAAGGTAGTTCTATGCACAGTGATTACAATCATAGGTGCGCAAGTTTGTGGATTTGTGATTGATGGAATTAAAAAGTTACACCTAATAAACAAACTCATTATCAGAAATTAAAGGGAGAATGGTTTGGTTTTTAGTTCATTGATATTTTGCACTATTTTTCTCCCAGTATGTCTTCTTTTCTACTACGGTATACCAAAGATGACATTCTGCGGAGCTCAGCGCAAAATAATCGTATCTAATTATATACTTCTAGGCTTTAGTCTGTTGTTCTACGCCTTCGGTGGAGTGAAATATCTGCTTCTTATTGGGGCAGTTATTTTGATTAACTGGACCGCAGGTTTTTTGTGCTCTGCTTCCCGACATGGGATTGTTGTCCGTAGGATTGGTCTGATTTTTGCAATCCTATGTGATTTGGGAGCACTTTTTTTCTTTAAATATTTCAATCTTTTTATTGCGGTAATTGAAAACATTTTCTTTGGTGGGAAGCTTTCTCTCGGAGAAAAAATCAGTGGTATTTTTTCTGGTGTGGGCACTGGAGCCCTTGGAATAGGAGAAATAGTACTTCCTGTTGGTATTTCATTTTTTACTTTTCAGGCTCTATCATACGTTATAGATGTGTACAGTGATAATGCAGAAATCCAGAGCAATCTATTTTATTTTGCCTTATATATTGTCTGCTTTCCACAGCTTATAGCAGGTCCGATTATCCACTACAAGGATGTGGCAGGCCAGCTGACAGATAGAGTGGTTAGCTCCTCTGGGTTTGCTGAGGGAATCAAGAGATTCTGTTTTGGTCTAGGCAAAAAGGTACTTATTGCAAATACACTTGCCGTGATAGTAGATAGAATTTGGCAGACAGATTTGAGTGATCTGGATGCTACAACAGCCTGGCTTGGGGCAATCTGCTACACATTCCAGATATACTATGATTTCAGCGGCTACTCAGATATGGCTATTGGCCTTGGTAAAATGTTTGGATTCGACTTCAAGGAAAACTTTAATCATCCATATCGTTCAGAGTCCATTAGAGAATTCTGGAGACGCTGGCACATTTCTCTTTCCAGCTGGTTTAGAGATTATGTCTACATTCCACTTGGAGGCAGTCGATGCAGCCTAAAGAAAACTTGTGGAAATATATTCTTAGTATTTCTTTTGACAGGAATATGGCATGGAGCCAATTTTACCTTCCTTGTATGGGGCCTAGTTTACGGATTGCTCTTGATTTTTGAGCGTCTATGGTTTGGAAAAATACTTGAGAAAAATCCTATTAAATGTTTTAATCGAATCCTGATTTTTGTAATCGTAACAATCCTATGGGTTGTATTTAGAGCAAACACAATAATGGATGCAGGCATCTACATTTCTAGAATGTTTGCAGGTGGAATAAAGCTATTAAATCTATTTAACTATCTATCTGGAATCAGCGTGATAGCAATAATATTTGCTATGCTCTGCGCCGGATTTGTACAGGCTCACATGAGTGTGAAGGCAGTAAAGGGAAACGCCCTGGTATGTCTTGCAATCCTTGTATTAAGCCTGATTTTTATGGTTAACGGAACCTACAATCCATTTATTTATTATCAGTTTTAGGAAGGGGCAAAATGAATTTTACAACTATCAAAAATAAAATATTCATATTTGTCTTTCTAGGAATCCTGGTGTTCCCGTGGGTGGGAGGAGGACTCCTTAGACTATTTGCGCCTTCAGTTTTTGAGAAGCTCTCTATAGTGGAGACGGAGAAGCGCCAGCTGCAGGAAATTAATGCTGAGGAGCTTATGGACACCGGAGAAAGCCTCTCTGGCTATATCGATGACCGCATCCCTTTTAGATACTCCATGATTTCCTGGTACAAGCAAATGAATGACGCGGCAGATGAGAAATACCAGATAGCCGCTTCGAAAATAGGCCAAGCCATCTATCAGCCTGTGGAGCCGTCTCCTGTGGTAGCTGATGTACCAGAGGAAGTACCGGTTCAGGAAAATGCACCAGTCACTGAATTCATACCGGAGGTAGAGGAGCCTGTTCAGGAGGACCCCAACTTTTATCCTCTAGCTGTATATCAGGATGTAATTATAGGTCGAGAAGGATGGTTATTCTTATACGGAGAAAACGAAATAGAATGCTACCAGGGCTCCAACCTACTTACTGACGAAGCTATGGCAAGCTATGCTTCAAAGTTAAATGAGCTTCAGACTATCTGCAACGCCAAAGGCAAGCAGCTATATATTTTCATAGCGCCAAACAAATCCCAGGTATTTAGCAAATACATGCCTACGGTGGAAATCGTAAATACGTATAAAAGGGAGCAGCGACTACATGCATACATAGCAGAGAATTGCTCCACACCATTTATTTACCCACTGACAGAATGCCTAGGGGCAGCCTCAGCCTATCAGACATACTACAAGTACGACAGCCATTGGAATCACTTTGGAGCCCTCTACGGCACCAATGCACTATATGCAGCCATGGGCGTAGAACAAACGGACCCAACCCAGTGGATAGTAGGCACAGGGGACGCCGAGAAATACGAGCTTTACACCTACATGGGTATGACCGACGACAGTATCACCCATGACGACACCGAATACATAATGGACTACCGCCCAGAGATAACAGTAAATGGACTAAACCTTGACGCCATGGTTTGCCGCACCACCAGCGACGGTGCCAACCAGAGCAAGCTATGCCTCATCGGAGACAGCTTCCGTGTAAACATGATGCCGTACCTATCCAAGGACTTTACCTCATGCACCTTCGCACACCGCGACTACATGACTAGCGTCAAAGCCGACATCAAGGCCGCGGACATCATCGTCATCGAGGCCGTGGAACGCTACGACTACGAGGCCTTTGCCACCGTCCAGCGCACCATCAATATCCTATCTAAGTAAATTCAGCCCCACTTACCTGTGGGGCTTTTTGCTGCCCTTCTGTAAGAATGCTAGGCCGCACCCCTGCCACCTGGCCCCGCCCGCCACCACCCTGCGCGGTAACTTTGCAAGAATATTATGTTTTTCATATATGCAAAGTTCACATCTTTTATAGGCATGTGTCTTTTTCAAGCCTCCACAGTTTTCAAAAAAGTAGCTACTGTGCGGACACACTAACAAACATAGATGGCAGTTTAAGAAATGGTTCTGAGGGTGTTATGGGCGATTTTGGAATGAACTTAGAAAAATATAAAGCAGGTTTTGTAATATATTTGCAGCTGCCGCTAGGATGGCGGCAGCAGTGGTCACGCTGAGACACGATGTCGAATGTGCCACGGTGCATATATATACAAAACCTGCTTTTTAATTTTTCTTAGTGAATGTATCATGAGCCCATAACACCCTCTTAAGAATCATTTTATACAACTGCCATT
>NZ_FMUY01000015.1:0-58678 GCF_900101325.1 Pseudobutyrivibrio sp. AR14 | reverse complement strand
GATAGCTTAGAGGGATATGCACAGCAGATTAATGCCGTAGGTCTTTCAATTCAGTCAAGTGCTAACAACATGAATGCAGCAGCACAGCAGGCTGGAGATAATATCTACGCATAAGATATGGCTTTTGAGTTCATTCTGCCAAGATAACTTGGCAGAATGATTTCTGCTATGTGAAAAAAATTTTTTTGTATAGCAGAGATAAAAGTTAAAGGAGAAAAGTTATGAGTAGTAGTATTACAATGAGTGAGAGAGTAGTAGGTTCCGCGTTTGAATATATAGATTCATACTATGATAAGCTGGTAGACAATTTTAGAAGCGCTAGTGATGTGATGGAAATCGGCGACATTATTATGGTCAACGCTAATGAAGCAGAAGGAACAGAGGCCATAGTTGAAGCAGATAAACAGCTAGAAGCAATAGTAGAAGTGACAAATAGATTTAAGACTTTTATGTCAACAGACATAGCAAATCTGATGACTAAATGTGCAGAGAATCTAAGGGATACTGATCAAACAGCAGGCGACAATATGGGAGTACAAGGGTAGAAAGGGAATAATATGGATATATTAGCTTTAGGTGCTTTGGGAGCTTATTCTACATATAAAAGTTATAAGAGCAAAAACGGAGGAAAGTTTTATAGCGCGCCAGAGACAAAGAAACATTACGATAATATTTCTGCTGAATTTGAAACATATTCAAAGTTAGCAGAAGCATTAATAGAAGAGATGGATGCTATCGCAACAACAGATTCATATCAGGGACAGGATGCAGATGGTGTAAAACAATTGATGAGTACCACTGAACCAGAGACCCTTAGGATGATTCTTGATTTACATGAAGCGATAGAGCAGTATTTTGTAGATGTGATTGATACATTCACAAAAGATGTAGATTCATCATCAGAGGCCTTTCTTGGTTTTGATATGTTAGATTTAATCAAGCAAGACTTTTGGGAAATGTTAAATGACTACAATACAGAAGCAAAAATAGCTAAAGAAAAGATAGAGGAATACTCAAATAAGTATAGTGGAAAATATAATCATACCATCACTATTCCTGATTTTTCTCCCGGCAAGGATGCTTTTATAGCTTTATGCGGAGAAGAGGATGGGGATGGAGCGGATGATTATCTATCCAAGTGTCAGAAGATGTTAGTTGATTTTGACGAGGCAATGGCAACTCATTTAGCTGATCTTAATTTAATGGATCTAGTAGATGCTATTAATCAAAAACTAGTTACTAGTGTGACGGAACGTTACCCTGATTCTGGATTGGAACAGTATGTAGGGAATATCGATAAGTTTGAGAAAGAATATAATTATGCTAAGCAGTTTTTTACAGGTGATGATGCAGTAGATTGCCAAATTATAAATATTCTCCTTACTTATGGACACGATCTTTCATCTTTTGATGATGTTAGTTGGGAAGAAATGTCTGTAGAGAGAAGGAAGGCATATGCTAACATTACTCAGGTGGATATTGAATATATTGATGGACATTTGTCAAACGAGAAATGTGCGGAACAGGAAGCTAGATTAGAAGTAATAATTGGTACTGTGATGCTAAATGATCCAGATAAATATAGATTTGATGATCGTATGTATAATTCTGAAGCAATGAAAGAATTAGAATCATATATGACAAGTGATGCTGCAAAGGTATATATTGATGAATTAAGTAATGTAAAGCCTTCGGAGCATATGAATGGGCAATTATACGATTATCCCGGTGGTACACCACTTAATATTAGAATTGATGGAGTAGGTGTCGTATTCGAGTATAATTTCACAGATTACAATAATACAACTGAGGAAATACTATGTCATACATCAATTGATAGAACCAAAGCCTGTATCGATTATTGGAAAAAACAGAATCCAGATTGTTATAAATACGCATCAACATTTTTATCTGATGACCAGATTGTTGCTTATTACTGTACTGCAAAGACGTCTGGTGATGTTGAATTAATAGATAATCTGATGAAAAATCAGGGAGATTATCAAAATGTTTTTGTAATAGATCCGAACAAATTAAGCGAGTTTTCTTCGTTTGTTATGGGAGATTATGGGGTTGAGTTACGCGTCGCTAATAAGGGTGATGAGTATAATACTTATTTGAGCCAGATTTCTTCTGTTCAATATACTGTTAATGGAAATGTCTGCACTAATGAGTATATTGGATTGTATGCTTCCGGAAGCGCAGCTGTGTCGGATTTATATTTAGCAAGTGCGTGGGCGTCATCTGAAAATGATGGAAAGCATGATGAGGCGGATTTATCAAGAAGAATACAGATAGCTAATGATAATGAATTGATTGGATACACACTTTATCATTATAAGAATGAAGTTGAATGGGGGACTCAAACTGTACAAATAGATATTGATCATAATTTCTTATACATCGATAAGTACGATTGTGATGGAAACAAGATAAATTCAAAAAAAGATATAATTACAATTTCACACGATAGTGGAAATGAAACGGAAAAAGATATTACATCAGCAGAACTGTATGAACTAGAACAAAAGAAAGCTGATGTAATGAGGGGAATAGCGGTTGATTTAACAGTAGATTTGGTTAAAGATGTTTACCCAATTTTGGGAGAGGGGGTATCATTATTAAAAGATGCGTTCTCCGAAGATTATGATGGCGTTTATTCGACTTTATCAGGCAAAGTTGGAGAAGACGGAAGTGCTTTAAAAATGGGAGCGGGAGCAAGTTCATCTATAATATCAAATTTAGTTAAGTATAGTGAAAAAATTCAGGCAATATCTGATAAACAAGAAGAAGAATTGGAAAATTTTAGAAATAAATCTTTGTGGTATAGCGTAAACTATTATGATGTAGTTGGAGGCAGCAAAAGCTATTATGCAAAAATTGATGATTTGAATATGATTAGAATGATTCAGAATTGGAATGAAAATGGATTAGAGGGGATTTATAATCAGGATTTTTGTGATAAAATGTCACGTCACGAATCTACATTAGTAAATATGATATGTGAAGATTTAGATGTTTCATCTTCGGAACAACGAGAGCAGGTTGAGGCGGCAGTTAGCATCTTTATTCATGGAAATGAGGATGGCAATAATCTATACTATACATCGGTTACTGAAATACCAGTAGATATAATGTTGAAGTGTGTAACAAGGGCTGATGATATTATTAAAAATAATAATGAGAAGTTTGGTAATGATTATGCTAGTGTTGAGGATCAGATAGAGTCGTATAGATAGGAGAAACTTTGATGACTAAAAGGAAAATATTAATAATCCTTTCAATAGTGGTTTGCATATTAACTATTGTTTTCGGATTGAAAAAAATAATGCACATGACTTGTTGGGTGGGAGACTATAGATGCCGATTTAATATGCCTAAACAAGAGGTATATATTGTGGACTATAGAGGCGATGGAGATGTTGTGCTTCCTAAAAAAATATTGTTTTGTGACGTTATTGGTTATAAATCGGAAGTATTTAAAGAAGATGAAAATATAAAGACCGTATTTATAAGTAATAATCCCCAAGATGACATATCAACTATTTTTCATGGGTGTAATAATCTTACAAAGGTTACATATGAAGAGGGGACTAAAGTCTCATACGACTATTATTTTGCAGGATGTGGTAAATTGAATACAGTAAATTTCCCTGAGGGAATTGAATATTTATATGGTGATGGTGCGTTTGCCGGAACGAATATATCGGATGTGTATATTCCTTCATCTGTTAAACATATGGATTCATTTTTTAGTAATACACCATTTGCTGAAAAGCACAAAGACGATAAATATTATGTAGCAGGGGAAGGAGTTCTTGTATTCTACAATGGTCCTCAGGATGAAATAGTTATTCCAAAGGGAGTTACATGTGTTGGGGAAGGTGTGCTAGATATTTATAATCGAGCTGATAATGCATCTATTTATATGTCTGATTCAGTAAAGACAATGGACTTAATACTTAGAGATGATGACACATTATATTTGGGTAATGGAGAATATGATCTCGGATATATAAAAACATACCATGGTACCATCGTCGCCCCAGCAGGCTCATATATGGAGCAGTTTTGTAAAGAAAATAATCTCAATTTCCGGGTAATGACTGAGGAAGAAGAAGCTATCTGGAGAGAAAAAACAGAAGCAGCAGCAAGTGAGATTGTGTATCAGGACTAATGGGATAAATGAGTTAATGATGAAAAAGAAGATTTTGGTTGGGATAATAGTTTTCTTAATTGCAGTAGTGTGTATTGTCTCATATGTTGTTGTAAAAAAGGCTACTACAGAAGGAATTTGGCTAGGGGATTACAAGTATTATTTTAATTTAGAAGAAAAAACAGCTTCTATTAGAGATTATAGGGGAAATGAAACTAAAATAACTCTTCCAACAAAAATAGTAGGTTTTAAGATAACGAAAATTGATATTTCGAGTACTAAATTCGACGGTGGTGCGTCTGAAGAAGATGGAGTAAAGGTTATTTACGTACCAAAAGAAATGGACATCATAGATATCGGAAATGCAAGTAGTTTGGAAGAGATTTATTTTGAGGACGGTACTACAAATATTACATGTATAAATATTGATTCTTGTAATAATTTAAAAATAATAGATATACCAGAGACAGTTAAATCTATTTCTATTTTAGGCCTAACATATGCCGATAAATTGGAAAATATAGAATTCCCTAAAGAGATAACAAATATAGGTCTTTTTGATCTTTATGATGTTTTATTTGAAAATAAACACTTAAATGATAAATATTATGTAGTTGGAGATGGAGTATTGCTATTTTATAATGGGGATGAGGAAGAAGTGGTAATTCCTTCGGGCATAAAAGTTATTCCTAATTCTGTATTATTGGATAATAAAGTAAAAGAGTTATATATACCAGATACAGTTGAAAAAGCGGATGCCCTAATAATTCCAAAAGAGGCAACTGTATATTTTGGCAATGGTAAGATAGAAAATTTGGAAGATGAGATGGATTGTTTTATTCATGGAACTGTTGTTGCCCCAGCAGGCTCATACATGGAACAATATTGCAAAGAAAAAAATGTAGATTTCCGAGTAATGACTGAGGAAGAAGAAGCGACATGGCGAGAGAAGACAGAAGCAGCAAGTGAAATAACATATCAAGAATAAAGGATTTAAAGAGTGAAAAAATATGGGTATTAGCGAATTAAGAGCTAGAATAGACAGTAATAACGCAGAAATTGAGGAAATTAAAAAAGATATTACGGCGATGGAAACGGCAATAAAGGTTGTTTCTCGTTATGCTGTGGAATTCCAAAATCAGAAAAAAACGGCAGAAGAATATGATATCTCATATAAGGATAAATGGAAGGAAGATTTGTGCGTTGACGCCAAAGATTACCAAGCTAAGGTGGTCGAAGGAATAGATGGAGCAATAACATCATGTGGAACTGCTGTATCGGATATTAATACATGTATTGAGAATGCACGCAAGCGAATAAAAGAGCTGCAAGATGATAACGCATGGTGTGAAGCCGAAATTAAACGTATCGAGGAAGAGGAGCGCAGAGCTGCAGAGGATAGGAAAAATCATCCAGAAAGATATCAATGTGGCTAGCGATTCCGCATGGGATTTATTAAGAAAAAGAATATATAGAAGTAACATAAAGCCTGGCTATAATAAGCCAGGCTTATATTATATGGATGGGGCAAGAACTTGCATTGAAATGGACTAGAAACTACTATCCACTAGGCCTGACAGTACTTTAGAATTGTAAATAAGCCTAATTTATAATAAAATATGAAATAATTGTGAATTCTGTTTGAATTTCATTTGGTATGGTTTTTAGTTTTTCGTGCAGTAGGGAGCATGTAATAAAAAGATGAAGTTTGATGCATTTATTAGCTATAGGCATTTGATGCCAGATGAATATATAGCTAAAAAAGTACATAAGGGACTTGAGACACTTAGGATTCCTAGAAAGCTACAAAAGGAAATAGGGAAAACTAGGATTAACAGAGTCTTTAGAGATATGGAAGAGCTTCCAGTAGGTAGCGATTTGGGAGCTAATATTATGGCTGCCTTGGAGGAGTCAGAATACTTGATTGTCATTAGTTCACCTAAGACAAAGGAAAGCTATTGGTGCAATCAGGAAGTTGAAAATTTTGTTCGAATGCATGGACGAGATAAGGTCCTTGTTGTTCTTGCAGAAGGAGAGCCTTATGAGTCTTTTCCAGAGTTGTTGCTCAAGGATGAGATGGGCAATCCAGTAGAGCCATTTGCAGCAGATTTTCGTGGTGCCACCAGAAAAGAGATTAATAAAAAGGCTAAGACAGAGCTTGTAAGACTTGCAGCAGCGATTCTTGGAGTTGATTTTGACGATTTAAAACAGCGCCAGAAGGAGCGCAAGACAAGGCGTAATATGATTTTTGTGCTTGGAATTGCTATATTTGCACTGATTTTTGGAGGATTTAGCGCTTACAATTTGGCCAGAATTAATGAAGAGTATCAGGAGAAGTTGATTAATGAGTCGAAAGTTCTAGCTGCAACATCTGCAGATGTTCTTGAGACTGGTGATAGAAAAACAGCGGCACTTATTGCTATGGAGGGTATACCACAAGATGATGAGAGACCTCTTGTACCTGAGTCACTCTATGCTTTGTCCAAGGCTCTTGGCATATACGATTCTAGTACGACACTTTCTAGTGAGACAGTTGTTCATGCAGATTACTCAATAAAAAAGGTGTGCAATAATTATGCTAATGATAATGATATTGTAGGCATTTTAGATGATAATGGAAACGTATATGTATGGGATTTAAATGCAGGTGAGATGTTATATGAAATTCAGGCGGAATACGTTAATGGTATACTTACGCCTGTTTTTGATATAGGTTTTACAGAAGATGGTTCCACATTAGTTATTATCTCAGAGGATGCTGTTAGAGGTTATGATGAATCAGGAGAGATGATTTATGAGTACACGCCTAAACAGCCTGTGCTTGCGGCTAGGTTTTCTAGGTATAATAATTGTCTAGCAATAGAATATGCCTCAAATGGAGTTGACTATTATCCAGATACGTTGGCTGTTATTTCTCCTTACCATGGTAAGGAACTTGCTATTTATGAAAATGATTGTAATGCACCATATTCAAATATAATTGAATTTGATAGCACGGGAGCCCTTGTTATAGTAGGACATTTACAGATGGATGGCGAGGAAAATTATGTATCAGTCTACTGCCCTTCTGATGAAGAAAATTATAGAAAACTGTTGGTGCAAAATGATTCAACTATTTCATTGGGAATTGCATATACGGAGGATGTTGGTTTAATAATTGCCTCCGCTCCGTATGAGACCCTTGGTGATGGAAGAGAAGTAACTGTTGATCTTCAATATTATGATTTAGCTGATTTAGATAAGACCTGGACTATTTCTACTGATTATTTTATACAGTACGCAAATGCAGACGATTACAAAATACTACCTTTGGATGATGGTACATCTTCTAGTTATGCTTTTTCTATAATTACTGCGGGTCGTTCTATTTACATAGTTGATAATGCTACTGGGGAGATCGTTAATCAGATTAAATCAGATTCACTTTTTAGTGACATCATTGTAGGCGGAGAAATCTTTATAGTTTCTACTGAAGCGGGATTTCTTAGATTTTATATATATTCTGAAGGAGTAACGAATCCATTTTTTGAGCGTAAAATGTCCAATAATATTGCTCAGATATGCATGACTGATACTCGATTTGTCACAATTGATGGTACTAGTCCTGATGCTAGAATATTCTACACTGACAATACTCAGTATTATGATGCTAGCTATGAAGTGGAAGGTGATAGTAGGGATGGAATGAGCAGTCCCGATGGAAAATATTACTATATTGCTTCAGAAGCAGAAAATGATTCGTCAGAGAAGATTTTTACTATATGCAAATCTAGCAATCATGAAAAAGTAGGGCAGTTTAAGGCTAAAAATGCTATTTATAGTGGAGTGCAATTTATAGACAATGACACAATATTTGTTCCTACGGATGATTTGGAATTGATTTTTTACTCTATATCAAGCAAAAAGCAAGATGTGATAAAGAGTGATATAACAGTTAGAGATGTAGGGCAGAATATATCTCATAATAAAAAATACTTTGTTCTATATAGCTTTACTTTTGCAGATGTTTACGATTTAACTACCCGAAAAAAGGTTGCGCATAAAGATTTTGCCTATGACATTACCGATTGTTCTATTACATCAGCTGGTGATTACTATTATATTTTTGATGGTGAGTGTAGATTACATAGAATTGATGTTGCGACCGGAGAGGATGAGTTGTTTGACGAGGATTATGGAATCTTAGAGATAGCAATTAGTCCCGATGATAGCAAATTAGTTCTCAATTGCGATGACAACAAGTTAAGAGTAATAGACTCAAAGACCAGAAAAGAAACAGTAGCATTTGATTTTGTGGCAAGCCGTGAGGGATATATTAAGTTTTCGCAAGATGGAAAATATGTATTTGCCCAGTCATCAAATTATTATTTTCGTATTTACGATATAGAAACAGGCTCGGTTGTGCTTCTGACAGATGCCATAGATTCAAAAATTAGGCGTATTTCCTATGATGAAAGTGCTGGAATATTGGCGGTTTCTACAGTTACAGATATGTATCTGATTGATATGGAATCTGTGGGTTTGCTAGCCTATATACCATCGGGAAGATTCTTTATAAATGGATCTAATCAGATACTTAGTGGAAGCAATGGCGATATATTTGTTTTCAATTACAAGGATGCAGACGAGCTTATAAAAGAAGCACGAAAAAGATATGGTGATTCTGAATTGTCAGAAGAACAGAGATTAATTTACGGTATTGGAAAAGAATAGCATACATAAAAATCCGTTAGGGAGAATTACGAGTAATGAAATATGATGCGTTTATAAGTTACAGACACCTTGAAAAGGATATGTATGTAGCTAAAAGAGTTCACAGAGCGTTAGAAACAGCGAAGATTCCTAAGAAGATTCAAAAGGAAATCGGACGTAAGCGAATTAACAGAGTTTTTAGAGATCAGGAGGAGCTTCCTATCGGAAGTGATTTGGGCAGCAATATAGAGGCTGCTCTTAGGGAGGCGAAATTCTTAATAGTAATATGTTCTCCACAGACTAAGGATTCTTATTGGGTGATGAAGGAAATTGACACCTTTATTTCCATGCATGGCAGGGAGAATATTCTTGCAGTACTAGTGGATGGGGAACCTGGAGATTCTTTCCCTCCACAGATTCTTACGGATGAAGCGGGCAATCCCGTTGAGCCATTGGCAGCTGATGTTCGTGGTGAGAAAAAGAAAATAATCAAGAAAAAGCTTAAGACAGAGAGTTTGCGCCTTGCAGCAGCTATCTTACAGGTTGATTATGATGATTTGAAACAACGCCATAGAGAGCGCCAGATGCATAAATTCCTTGCAGCAGCTATTAGTATTGCAGCTGTTATTACAGCTCTTGCTGTGGCCTTTGGTTTGTATAATGCATATAACCTAGACAAGATAAACGCAGAGTATCAGCAGAAGCTTATTAATGAATCTAAAGTGCTTGCAGAGAAATCAGAAGATGCCTTAGATGTGGGAGACAGAAGAGTGGCAGCTCTTTTGGCGATGGAGGGGCTTCCATCAGATGAGAATGATAGACCATTGGTGCCAGAGTCTGTATACGCACTGTCTCGTGCATTGGATTGTTATGATGTAGGAGCTGAGTTGCGCCATGACAGGATTCTTTCTCACAATATGCAAGTAGATGATTTTGAAGAGAATCTCAATGGAACTAGAGTTGTTAGCTACGATACTTCAAAGTATGTGTATCTGTGGAATCTAGAAACAGGAGAAAAGCTATTTGAGTTGCCACCAGAGTACAACTATATGGATTCTGGACTTGTGGATGAAATAACAATAAAAGATGTTAGTTTCTCAGATAATGCAGTGGTGGTTGTTAGTTCTAATTCTGTAACAGGCTATGATGAAAAGGGCGAGATTCTTTATCAATATAATCCTGAGGGTTCCATCAAAAATGGCATTATAAATCAGGTGGCCAATAAAGTAGTTTTTATTGATCACTTTAGCGGACTTGTTGATACTGAATATATTACAAAAGATACACTTGTTGTAATGGATACCACAACAGGTGAGGTTATTAAAAAGTACGATGACCATCTAGATTTTGGATTTGGTTATCATTTTGCTATAGACAATAATGGAAATTACGTAGCAGTTGATCGTCACGTAGATGTTGACCAGAAAAACATCCTTACAGTTTACAATTTGGAGACTGATGAATATGTGGATTGTACTCTGGCAGAAGATTGTAATCTTGAAGCAAAGTTTACAGTAGATGGACAAATAGCTGTCGCATCTATTGATTATGATGACCTTTTATCTGTTGGAAATGTTCCAATGCATTTTCAGAAATTTGATATTGCAACGGGTCAGGAATTATGGAATGTAGAGGCTCAGGATTCAATTTCAGCCTTCGATACGAGTTATACTCATATTTCTAGCACAATTACAGACATTGATGGTGAAGAATGCGGTCGTATTATTTTCAATACCTCCAAGGCTGTATCAGTACTAGACTTGTATACCGGAGAATTAGTTAATACTATTCCATCAGATGCTTCTATCCAAAGAATCGGATTTAATGGTTCAGGCGATTATATCTATGTTGGAACTAATGATGGTAAATTAACACTCTACACTACTAAGCCAGGGATTACATTGTCCAATGGAGTAAATGAGGTCATGGATAATACAATGATTGACTGGCATATTGCAAATGGTACTCTTGTTGCTAGCGCATATAGAGGTGCTAATCTTACTGTTATGAAGTATTCAAATGATGAATCGCTTCTTTATGAGACTGAGTGTGAAAACGAAGCAAGTAGGGTTTCGGCAATTTCTCCAGATGGTTCTTCCTATGTAGTATCTGGTTCAATACACGATACTGAGGAATTTTCCTATGAATTCAATGTAATCGATACTGCGACTGGAGATATTAAGGGGACATTTACAGTTCCTCATGCTAATTCAGCAGATGCTAGATATGTTGATTCTGACAAGATAGTTGTGCCTTCTTCTAATGGTAATATTTATGTATTTACTATTTCTAATGGTAAGCTTGAGCCAAAGAAGTTGTTAGAGGGAACATATAGTGGAGTGACAAGCTATTCAGCAGATGGCAAGTATATGTTGTACAGTGGAGGGGCAGAAAAGGTTGTATTGAGTATTCCTGATTTAAAAATAAAATATCAGGTTAACAACCATGATGCTAATATAACAACGTACTCATGTGGGACAATAGCTAATAATGGTAAGACGATTTACTATATTTCTAGCACAGATAATGATAGTCTCTGTAAATACAATATTGAAAAAGATAAAATAGGCAAGGTTATCGATGATTATCAAGTAGATAGATTTGCTTTGAGTGACGATAACACATTGCTTGCTGCTGCTTGCAAGGATGGTAAGCTTAGAATATATGATATAAAAACAATGGATTGTCTGGATGAGATAACATTCTATGCAAAGTCCTACAGTGGTTTGATTAAATTCTCCCAGGACAATACTCATCTGTATTTACAAGGTGCTGATTTATATTTTAAGATTTACGATCTTACTAACAAGGACTTCGTGTTTAAGTTTAAGGAGCAGACTAACGAATTAGATTATTGTCAGTACGATGAAACTACAAATCGATTGATAGTATCGAATTTTATAGGTATGTCAATTATAGATCTTAACCAGATGGGTGAACTCAGTTATATTGAACATGGATTGGCTTATGTACCTCAGAGCGGTACGGTAGTTTGCACATATAGACAGTATGTATATGGGTTTAAATTCAAGGAAGTAGATGAGTTGCTTAAGATGGCAAACGATATTTATGGCGACGATGAATTAACTGATTTAGAAAAATTAGATTATGGAATTGAATAGCTAACTTTACTTAGGCTTTCGGTCTTAGGACCGGGAGCCTAATTTTTTTGAAAAAATTTTCAAAAAAGTGTTGACATAAATAATTGATAGTAATATTATACTACTCAGAAAGAAAAAATACGCTAATCTAAAAAGGAGGTAATTGAAATGGCAAAGGTGGCAAACAGACTATTACTTTTTGCATTATGTTTTTTGGCATTAATGTGCGGAGCTTTCCTTGCTAAGGGAACTCCAAAGGAGGAAGGACAGATTTCTACAATAGCTGTAGAGCAGGTTTCTTCAGAAGAGGCTGTTTCCACAATGCACAGAGGTATTATTACAAGAAGCTCTGGTGCTGGCACACCAGCAAAAAACAGAACAAAGGCTAACTATAAATCTTCTAGTATTGCTAGTACAATTCATGGCATTACACAGGGAAGCAGTGTTAGCAGAGGTCCAGTTTACCAGAGAAATCATTAATTAGTTTTTGTTTTTTCAGATTTGAAGTTATGATAAAATCTGAATTATGAGTAAAGGAAAACTAATTTCAATCGGGGCAATTTGTATACTGATTATTTTTATAGTCTATAAAGCTATGTTAGGCACAGTTTCTGATGTGGGGCAGGATAAGTATTCTGTAGTTTTAATCGATTTATTCGATACTCGCACAGAGATTTGTGGTTATGAGACTGATGAAGACACATTCACTGAGAATGTTGATTTTATAAAAGATAGGCTTACTTATTACAATCAGCAATACGATATCTACAAGAGTTATGAAGGGTTTAATAATATCCGCGATATAAATAAATATGCTGGTGTTAAGCCGGTACGGGTGAGTGAGGATATTATTGAGCTAATAAAATTTGGTAAAGATATATATTATGAAACTGACGGACAGGTCAACATCGCTATGGGTGCGGTGCTATCTATATGGCATGACCATAGGCAGGCAGGTGTCGAGACACCGGAGTCTGCTAGCTTACCATCCATGGAAGAGCTTGAAGAGGCGGCATCACATACTGATATTGAGGATGTGGTAATCGATGAGACAGCCGGTACAGTTTTTCTAGCAGATGCCAAGATGTCACTTGACGTGGGAGGCATTGCTAAAGGATACGCAGTTGAACGGGTAGTACAAGAGGGATATGAGCATGGTATTGACCATTTGCTTTTAAATGTTGGTGGCAACATATCCTGCATTGGTACTAAGGGAGCTAAGGGAGATTTCAATATAGGTATCCAGAATCCAGATATTGAAAGCGATGAGCTTTACATAGAGACGGTTTCAATTTCTGATGGAGTTTGTGTTGTTTCCAGCGGTGATTACCAGCGATATTACGAAGTGGAAGGGACTAGATATTGCCATATCATTGACCCTGATACATATTTCCCTGCCACAGAGTTTAAGCAGGTATCTATCGTGTCGGATGACTCAGGAAAAGCAGATGCTTTTTCAACAGCACTTTTTAATATGACCCTAGAAGAGGGCCAGGAATTCATTTCAAACCACCCAGGTGTTGAGGCTATGTGGGTAATGCAAGATGGCTCCATAGTCTATTCAAAAGGATTTAAATGATAAGCGTATTTAGGACGAGTAAAATCGTCCTTTTTTCTTGCCTATTTTTTACAAGCAAGCTTGACAAGAATTAATCTTTAAATATTTATAACTGTGAATAGTAACGTTAAATTTAAATATTATACTTTAACTTGCTAAAGTGTTGTGCTACAATTAAGTCTGATATTCTTAGATAACTGAGGGTTTTAGGAGGATTTAATATGAAAAAGAGATTATTTTCTATGTTCATGGTTTCTCTTATGGCAGGAGCTATGATGATTGGATGTGGAGATAAGACTACTGATGGCAAGGACGCTAAGACAGAGGTTGCATCAGATGCTCAGACATATAAGGTAGGTATCATCCAGTATGTTGATGATGCTTCATTAAATCAGATTGTTGACAGCTTGGAAAAGCAGCTTGATGTCCTGGCTGAGGAAAAGGGCGTTACATTTGAGTACGAGGACTACTACTGCAACGGTCAGGCTGATTCTACAACAATCAATCAGATGGTTTCAGAGCTTATCAATGATGAGGTTGATATTTTAGTACCTATCGCTACTCCTACAGCTATGATTTGTCAGGCAGCTACAGAGGACAATCAGATTCCTGTTGTATTTGCAGCAGTTTCAGATCCAGAGGGTGCTGGCCTTGTTGCTAGCAATGATGCTCCTGGTTCAAATGTTACTGGTACTTCTGATGCCCTTAACACAGAGGCAGTACTTGATTTGATGATTGAGCAGGATAGAGACCTTAGCAAGGTAGGCCTTTTATACGACAAGAGCCAGGATGCTTCAGCAGCTCCTATTGCAGCAGCTAAGGAATATCTTGATGCTAAGGGAATCGATTATGTAGAAAAAACAGGTACTACAAATGACGAGGTTATGCTTGCAGCAGATGCTCTTATTGCAGCAGATGTTGAGGCAGTTTTCACACCTACTGACAACACAATCATGACAGCAGAGCTTGGTATCTATGAGAAGTTCATTGAGGCAGGTATCCCACATTATTGTGGTGCTGACTCATTTGCATTAAATGGCGCTTATCTTGGATATGGTGTTAACTACGCAACACTTGGTACAGAGACAGCTAACATGGTTGCTGAGATTTTAGTTGATGGCAAGGACCCAGCTACACTTCCAGTTAAGGTTCTCGACAATGGTACTGCAACAGTCAACACTGACACAGCAGAGGCTCTTGGTTTAGACTACGAGAAACTTAGAGATTTGTGTGATGGATTCGTAGAAATTCAGACAGCAGAGGAGTTTGAGTAATGTCTTCACTTTTCTCAATTTCGATTTTTCAGAGTGCTTTAGAACTAGGGTGTATATACGCCCTAGTTGCTTTAGCACTTTTTATTTCATTTACCATTTTAAATATTGCTGATTTGACCACTGATGGTTGCTTCACATTGGGGTGCGCAGTTGGTGCTATGGTTACCCTTGCAGGCCATCCATTCCTTGCTTTTTTTGCAGCGCTTATATCTGGTGTTTTGGCTGGATTTTGCACAGCATTTTTACAGACCAAGCTGGGAGTCGAGTCAATTCTTGCAGGAATTATAGTTAATACCGGTTTGTACACCATCAATATTGCGGTGATGGGATTTTCGTCTCTTACTAATCTCTTCGGATGTGACACCATTTTTTCCATCGGTAAGGACACAATTGGAAGCGGAGTCATTGGTGATTGGTACAAGCTACTGATTGTAGGAGCTATTGTTGCACTTATTGCTGTATTTTTATGGTGGTTCCTTGGCACCACACTTGGTATGTCTATCAGAGCTACAGGCGACAACGCTGATATGGTTAAGTCATCTTCAATCAATCCTACATTTACAATTACTGTAGGACTTTGTCTTGCCAATTCCCTTACAGCTTTATCTGGTGCACTTATTGCCCAGTATCAGAAGTCAGCTGATATCAATATCGGTACAGGTATGGTTACAATCGCCCTTGCTTCACTGATCATTGGTCAGACACTTATTGGAAATAAGGGAAGCATGCTCAGACGAATTATCGGCACTATTTTAGGTTCAGTTTTATACAGAGTAATTGTGGCTATAGCCCTTAGAATGTCTGTGCCAGCAGAGGCTCTTAAGCTTGTTTCTGCAATCATCGTTGCAGTTGCCATTGCTGCACCTTATGTACGCAAAAAGGCAGCTCTTAAGAAGAGAGAGTTTGCTAATTATAGAGGACAGCGCAGTCAGGAGGTAAAGGAAAATGCTTAAACTTGATAATATTTCAAAGACCTTCAATCCTGGCACTGTAAATGAAAAGGCGGCCCTCACTAATCTCAGCTTAGATTTAGCAGATGGCGATTTTGCTACAATCGTAGGCTCTAACGGAGCAGGCAAGTCCACTATGTTCAATGCCATCGCAGGCACATTTATCGTAGACGAAGGCAATATTTATTTGGACGGAGAGGATATTACATTTAAAAAGGAGCACGTTCGTAGCCGCGTTATTGGACATCTTTTCCAGGACCCACTTAAGGGTACTGCTCCAAATATGACTATAGAGGAAAATATGGCCCTTGCTTTTTTGAGAGCTTCTCACGCATCTAGTCATTTATTTTCTCGTATTGGAGCAAAGGACAAATCTCGTTTCAGAGAGCAGTTAGCCCTTCTTGGAATGGGACTTGAGGATAGAATGAAGCAGCCAGTAGGTCTTCTTTCAGGTGGACAGCGTCAGGCGCTTACACTTCTTATGGCTACATTTGTTACACCAAAGCTTTTGCTTTTGGATGAGCACACAGCAGCCTTGGATCCAGCCACAGCTGAAAAGGTTTTGGAACTTACCCAATCAATTGTTGCTGAGCGAGGAATCACATGTCTTATGGTCACTCACAATATGCATCAGGCCCTTGAGGTTGGCAATAGGACCCTCATGATGAATGCCGGCAAAATTGTCTTTGATACAGCTGGTGAGGAGAGGGCAAATCTATCGGTTGCAGACTTACTTGAGAAGTTTAAGGTAGGAGCTGGAGAGGAATTAGATAATGATAGAGTGCTTTTATCCTAAACTTTTGGGTAATTTAGTACTTTAATTTAGTAAAGTATTGTTGTATAGTATTATGTAATTGCGAATCGTGAGCAATATAATATCAGGCGGCCTTGGGCCGACGATTAAAAAATAGGAAGAGGATATATTCGATGAAAAAGGTTGTAAAATTTGGCGGTAGCTCATTAGCAGACGCTAAGCAGTTCATGAAAGTTGGCGATATCATTCGCGCTGATGAGAATAGAGTATTTGTAGTTCCTTCTGCGCCCGGTAAGCGCAATAGCAAGGACACAAAGGTTACAGATATGCTGATTAAGACCTACGAGGATGCTAAGGCAGGCAAGGACGTATCTGAGAATCTTGTAGCTATCAAGGCTCGTTATGACGAGATTATTGATGGTCTTAATCTCAAGGGATTTAGCCTTGAGGATGATTTCAAGAAGATTGCTGAGGATATCAAGGCAGATTTATCACTTGATTATCTTGCAAGCCGTGGAGAGTTCCTTAATGGTAAGATTATGGCTGAGTATTTAGGCTATGATTTCATCGATGCTAAGGATGTAATCTTCTTTAACGAAGAGGGACATCTTAATTCATACAAGACAATGAAGGTCCTTGGACAGGCACTTGAGGAGCATCCTCATGCAGTTATTCCTGGATTCTATGGTTGTGATAAGGATGGTCGTGTTAAGACTTTCTCACGTGGTGGTTCTGATGTAACAGGTTCTATCGTTGCCGGCGCTGCCAAGGTTGACGTATATGAGAACTGGACTGACGTATCAGGATTTTTGATTTGCGATCCTCGCATCGTTAAGAATCCAGTTGGTATGCAGACTATTACATACAGAGAGCTTCGCGAGCTTTCATACATGGGTGCATCAGTTCTTCACGAGGATGCTATTTTCCCAGTTCGTTCTGCTGGTATTCCTATCAATATCAAGAACACTAACAGACCAGAAGATGACGGTACATGGATTGTAGAGAGCACAGGCCAGAGAAATGAGTACGTTATCACAGGTATCGCTGGTAAGAAGGGATTCTGTACAGTCCTCATTACTAAGTCACTTATGAACTCTGAGGTAGGTTTCTGTAGAAAGGCCCTTCAGGCATTCGAGGACAATGGCATCAGCATTGAGCACATGCCTTCAGGTATCGACACAATGACAGTTGTTGTTCATGAGGATGAGTTCATCAACAAGGAGCAGGCTGTTGTTTCTGCTATTCATCGCAATTGTGCTCCTGATTCTATCGAGATTGAGTCAGACCTTGCACTTATCGCAGTCGTTGGACGTGGCATGAAGAGCACACGCGGTACTGCTGGTCGTATCTTCTCAGCCCTCAGCCATGCACATGTTAATGTCCGCATGATTGACCAGGGTTCTTCAGAGCTTAACATCATCATCGGTGTTGAGAATCAGGACTTTGAGACAGCTGTTAAGGCTATCTACGATATTTTCGTAACTACAAAACTTTAATATAATAAAAATGGAGCTGCATCAGTCTGATGCAGCTCTTTTATATTGCAATTCAATTTTGTATGCTGTTTTTGTATTTTTTTACCTACGTCCACGTCTTCTTCTTCCCCCCACCTGTTTAGACTGCTTGGCCTGTTTTGGGATTGGGGCATTGCCAGTCTGTGTATCGCTTTGGATAATCATCTTGGGCTGAGAGGTTGTAGTGGATTGTGCCTGAGCATACATATAGGCAGGGTTAGTTCCAAAATCTTTTTTTTCATTTTCATATATTTGAGTATATCTGTAGGGCTGGTTGTACTGATATACTTGGTTATAATTATAAGACTGAGCCTCTTGGTTATCCTGATTGGACTGGTATGTTTGATTATTTTGTCTAGTTATTCTACTGTGATTTTGCTCTGGAGTGAACACTATAGTTTCATCAGGTGCTTTTCTTAAATCTTTTCCTTCTTCAATTTGTTTGTTGTAATCAGAAAGGTTTACTTTCTTTTTATAGCTGTTTGCTGAGTCAGGACGGGAATTGTCATTTGCTACGGCATCGCTTTGATTGGTCTTTTGATAGTTTTGGTTATATTGAGTACCTTTGAAGTTGTTTGTATTTTCCTGTTTATTATCATTTTGAACAGTGTCATAGTAAGATACTTTATTTCTATCCATTTCTCCTTTTAAAATCGACTTTGGTGAAGAATTTGGATTATAAATATCATTACTATTCGTATTAATGGAATTAATAACATCTTCTAATTCATGAGAGAGTATATTGCCTAATGCCATATTTATATCCTCCTTGCCTATAGGCATATAAAATCAGTACTATTATTAGTTCAATAAAGATTTTGCGTTTTTTCCAACCTATTACAAAAAGACTACTAAAATGTTTCAGATTGAATATTGGAAACGCAGAAACGGGTATTGCTTTATTCATTCAAGTAGTATATAACTACTATATAACCATTCATAAGAGGAAGATATTGATGCAAGAAGAGAGAGTACCTTTAATATCAACTGCAGTGATAGTGCAGGCTATTGTGTTTCTTTTGATGACATCCTACGGGAGTATGTCTGTTTTTTCTTTTAGTGGTAGGACTATCTGTGTTGTTGCTTTGTGGGTGTATGTGTTTTCCATGGTGGATTATACTTACACTAGAGAGATAAGACATGCCATAAAAATGGCTATTGTCTATACGGTGATATGGGGCGCTATTGAGACTGGGATGGATTTTGTGTTGAATAGACTGTTAAATATGGGATTTTTTACTGTGGGTGGTGCCTGGTACGGTATTCAGAATCTGTTGTGTTTATGTAGTGTATTAGCATTTAATCATTATTTTGATGAGGATGGAAAAGAGATAAAAAAGTCTGTTATAGCATTGTTAGTTGTCGGGGTGGCGGTATATTTATTTGCTGTACATTATGTTATTGAAAATGTGCCAAACACGGTCCCTTCGACTATTTTTGAGCATGTAACATCTACAGTCAATCAGCAGGACATAATTCTAAAGAGATTAGCAGCAATATTCTATGGAATTGAAGGATTTTTAATAAGTTTTTCATTGGAAAGACAAAATAATTAAGAGAGATGTGTTATGTATGAAAGGGGAAAGATGGAAGAGCGTAATGAGAATAAGGCGGGTTTATACAGAGTATTGGTATGTCTGATTTCTTTTGTGGGTATTGTGCTTGTGTTGGGAAGCATTTATCAGTTGCTTTTGCTAAGGAAGAATTATTTGATGTTCCACAATCCATATCTTTTAGATATAGTACCTATTTTTATTGGGGCAATTATTATTGGAGTACTTTTGCTAGTGGGAGCTATAAAATTGTACCATCATCTTTTGCCAAATGATCGAGATATTGAAAAGAGGCAAAAAGCTAAGGTGCTGAAAGAACAGAAGGCTGAATCTGAAGCTCAGGAACTGCAAGCTGAGAGAATTAGACTTGCGGCAGAAAGAACTGCAGCATTTGAGAAGGAGATGGAAAAGGAGAGACAGGATAATCTTAAGAAAGAGAGCCAACAAGGACGTCAGGTGGAGGATGAGAGGCAGAGTCCAGTCAGATTATCTCATGTACATGGTGAGGATGAAGCCATTAAAATAGTATTTTTTAAAGGCTCCTTTATTGAACTCTACGTTGCCATATTTGTAGGGATAGGGATAATGATTGCATCAGCTTTCTTTATGTATAATTATGTGACGACAATTGACGCTATATCATCTGCTGAAAAGGGCACTAGCCTTTATTATTTGAAAATAGCTGGTTTTATCATTCTTTTTTGGATTGGAATTTATTTCTGGCAACTTGGTAAAGCATATGACTATAGAGTATCTACTAGTTGTATTGCCAATTATTGCGGAAAATTATATCTAGTAGGAGTCAAGGACTCTATTATCCACGGTGGGGATGAACGGCGAATTATCAAATCAGTAGGAAAAATTGGAAAAGCCATTGATGCCGCTGCCACTAAAATGGAAAGGGCTGAAGCAAGAAATGCAATCAGGCAAGAGTTTAGAGATCCAAATTTTCCGGAACTTGCAAAGAGAATTATATCGGCAAGTGAGTATCATAGATATTTGGAGGCTTATGATTTAATCGCCTATGAGAATATGTCCAAAATGCTTAAAAAGTACTTGCTCCATTTGTATAACAAGAGTAAGTGATAGTTGCATTCTATCACTGCTTTTAGAAAGAAAGAAAAAAAGGGAACAATCTCGGATGTGATGAATCTGAGAGTGTTCCCTTTTTGAAGGATATATTGAATAGGATTTAATGGGAAGAAGTTGTCCTTAGATGATAACTATTGCTAGAACTAGGTTCATTATTATTCTGGCGACGTGGTCTACGTTCTGATGGTTGATTGAAGTAACTTTGAGTGCAAAGCTCATTTCTACGACTATTAAGGTATGCTTCGTCTATTTTAGCGGGTGGATTATTATGGAAATAATCTAAGCACTGTCGAGCATATTCTATTTTCACTCCTTAAAAATGGTTGTAATTTTCTAGTATGTGTGACAAGAAATTGAGACGGAAGCTTTTTTGATTAGAATTAAACTAGTACAGCACTATTAAATAGAATGCACAGAAGTAGTTCTTTGAAGGTTGTTAATAGTTTTGTTAGGGTTAGAGTTGACAGGTACTTTTTGTTTGCCATCTATAACTGTGGCATCAGTTATACGGTTATATGCTTCGTTTTGTCTTGTAAAACCATTATTCGCCAAATCCCTTCTAAGCTTCTTAGCAGGTCTTAATAACTTAATTCTTTCTTCGGATATTGAAGGTGTAGTATTCCTTGGGCTTATATTCTCACCAGTGGATTGTTTTGTATCTGCGGAAGCATTTTTCGGTGCAGAATACAAATTAGACACATCTATATCGGAACTAATTTTTTTAACAGAATGAACTATAAAACCATGCTTACTATTTGTTTTTTTCTTATTAGACAAAAATTTGGTAGAATGAGTAAAAAGGTTACGTAAGTTATTAAAACGTCTATTTTTATTCTTCTGATTAGTAGATCCTGTGGCAGTCTCTGGTTGAGTGTTAGTCTGTTGGTTAGTATTTTTTGCAGTAGCTTCTGGCTGAGTAATAGCTTCCTGATTAGTAGTATTCAAATTAATATTCAAACGCTCTAGCATTTTTTTTCTATATTCAGGGTCTTTTGCTATCTGAATCCTTTTAGCGCGAAATTCATTTCTTTCCTGCTGTTCTTTTTCAGCTTTCAAATGATTACTATCATTGTCATTTATATTTCTAGGAAATTCATTTTTAGGCTTAGGCGAAATGTTTGCGGCTTGTGGAGTCTCAGCATCGACAGTACTCGAAGAAGCTTTTGACTGATTAGTAGTCTCTGTAGTGGTTTTAACAGATTCATTCTGTGGGTTACTAATAGCTCTATTCGTATGTGAAATCTGTTGAGTATGCTGTTCAGTTGTACTGGAAGAAGCAGCCTTGTTATTTGTGTTTTGTGAGACGGCAGTATTCCTTATCTGATTAAGATGATCTTGGACTACCTCAGTTAATTGCTGTAGACGCATTGGAGAGCTCGCATATTCAGATGCTGCATCTTTAGTTATCATTCCTTCGGTAACAGCGATTAGCAAGGCATTAGTTTTTTTTATGTCTTCATTATTGGTGGGAATAGAATCTCTAGTTTTTTTTAAATTATCATATTCACCGTTTACATTTCGCTTTAGGAGA
Organism: Pseudobutyrivibrio sp. AR14; assembly: GCF_900101325.1. NCBI lineage: Bacteria > Bacillati > Bacillota > Clostridia > Lachnospirales > Lachnospiraceae > Pseudobutyrivibrio > Pseudobutyrivibrio sp. AR14. Next base: position 36,503 of record NZ_FMUY01000015.1, on the reverse strand, counting down.
TCTTCTTGAAATTTATTCTTAGCTCTTCCGCTATCGGATTTCAAGTTTTTACTAGTTGTTTCAATAATCTTTTCTGCGGCAGCCGTTTGTTTTAATAAATCGTCAATATTTTTTGAATAGTTATCAATAAAATCTTTGTACTTAGGGTTATTTGTAGCTAGCAAATCGTCTATTGCACTATAGTATGCATTAATTCTCGCATATCCTCTTTGGACAACATCAGCTGCTACCACAAATGGATGTTCATTATTTTGTAATGCCATAATTATTCTCCTTTTCTGTTGCATAGAAATCTATAACTTCACTTGTATTTCAATAAATAATAATTTATTTTTCCATTTAACATAAAATAACCATGTAAATGTTGTGAGCAGGGCGGTATTTTGCTATACTATTTGAAGTTGAAAACACGTTAGTTGAAAGAGGTATAGCATGAGCCTTATTATTAAAAACGGCAGGGTATTAAACCCACCTACAGACACAGATGAAATATTAGATATTAAGATAGACGGGAACATTATCTCAGCTGTTGAGGCTGATATTGTTCCCGTTTTTTCTGATACGGTGATTGATGCGAAAGGATGCTATGTCATGCCTGGACTTATAGACATGCATGTGCACTTCAGAGATCCCGGTCAGACTGCTAAGGAGGATATCGAGACCGGCTCTAGGGCAGCAGCAAGAGGAGGAGTTACAACAGTGCTTGCTATGCCAAATACAAAGCCAGTTGTAGATAATCCTGAGCTTGTAAATTATGTCCATGACAAGGCAGAGTCAGTTGGATTGACAAGAGTTCTCCAGGTTGGCTCCGTGACTAAGGGAATGGAAGGCAAGGAGCTTTCTGATTTGAAGGGCATGATTGATGCAGGCATTCCTGCTATCTCAGAGGATGGCAAATCTGTTATGGACTCGGGCATTTACCGTGAGGCAATGAAAATCGTAGCAGCAGCCGATGTTCCAGTGCTTGCTCACTGCGAGGACATTAATCTAGTTCAGGGTGGCGTTATGAACATGGGCGCCAAATCAGACAGCATGGGAGAAAAGGGAATCAGCAATGCTGTTGAGAATATTATTGAAGTTCGCGATATTATGCTTGCTGAGGAAACAGGTGCAACACTTCATCTTTGCCACTGCTCTACAAAGGAGAGCTATGACATTGTCAAAGAGGCTAAGGCCAGAGGCGTGAAAGTTTCTGGAGAGGTTTGCCCACATCACTTTACACTTACAGAGGACGACATCGTGCCAGGTGATGGCAATTACAAAATGAATCCTCCTGTCCGTACAGCAGAGGACAGAGACTTCCTTAGACGAGGCTTAGCTGAGGGGGTATTTGAGGTTATTTCTACAGACCATGCTCCTCATACAGCAGAGGAAAAGGCAAAGGGCTTTGCATCGCCATTTGGTATCGTAGGTCTTGAGACTTCTGCAAGCCTTACATATACAGAGCTGGTACTTTCAGGCCTCATCACACCACTTACAATGGCGGCATACATGAGCTCTAATCCAGCTAGAATCCTCGGTCGCGATGACCTTGGAAATATTGCATCAGGCAAGGCAGCCGATATCACAATTTTTGACCCAAGTATAGAATATGAGATTCATGCAGCAGACTTTGTAGGCAAATCAAAGAATATGCCATTCGAAGGCCGCAAGGTCCAGGGTAAGGTGGTCAAGACTATCTTTGGTGGTCGCGTAGTTTATGGTAATTAGATGAGCAAGTAGCTATCAAGCTCTTAGTGTTGCGTAGCGAAACATGTAGTTGAGTGAAGCAATATCTAAGACTTGTAGGCGTAACATGCGGGATTGAGTGACAATATATAATTATATGAGCCTGTACGCTATTAATTCAGTGAAGAGAAATTTTTTATAGTCGGTAGACATCAAGCTCTTATATCTCTCAAGAGAGACGTGTTGTCGAGCGGAGAAGATATAAGGCTTGTAGGCGTAACCGACTAGTTAATAGAAAGGATAAAGTTATGATACAGAAATTAATTAGCCAAATTAAAGAGAAGGATGCTCCAATAGTTGTAGGTCTTGACCCTACAATGAAGCTCATGCCAAAGAGCCTTGTGGACAAGCACATTGCTGAACATGGCCAGACACTTGAGGCTGTGGGCGAGGCAATGTTTGATTACAACAAGCAGATTATGGACGCTTGTGCTGATTTGATTCCAGCAGTTAAGCCACAGATTGCCATGTATGAAAGCTATGGCATTCCAGGCATGATTGCATACAAGAAGACAGTTGATTATGCTAAGGAGCTTGGCCTCGTAGTTATTGCTGATATCAAGCGTGGCGACATTGGTTCTACATCTACAGCTTATGCTCTTGGACATCTTGGCTCAGTTCAGGTTGGCGATTACAAGTATCAGGGATTTGATGCTGATATGGCTACTGTTAATCCTTATCTTGGAACAGACGGAGTCAAGCCATTTGTTGATGTTTGCAAGGAGGAGGACAAGGGTATCTTTGTACTTTGCAAGACATCTAATCCATCTTCTGGTGAGTTCCAGGACAGACTTATCGATGGCAGACCACTTTATGAGCATATGGCAGAGAAAATCGAGGAGTGGGGCGCAGACACACGTGAGGGCAACTACTCAAATGTAGGTGCAGTAGTAGGTGCTACATATCCTGAGATGGGCGCAAAGCTTCGTAAGCTTATGCCTCATACATATATTCTCGTTCCTGGATACGGTGCTCAGGGCGGAAAGGGCGCAGACCTTGTAAACTTCTTCAACGAAGATGGCCTTGGCGCAATTGTAAACTCAAGCCGTGGAATCATTGCTGCATACCAGCAGGAGAAGTACGCTAAATATGGCGAGGCTAATTTTGCAGAAGCAAGCCGCGCAGCTGTAGAGGATATGCTCGCTGATATCAGAGGAGCGCTTAACTAGTAATTACCTCATACCGAAGAGGAAGCCGGTTTTGAGAGGTAAAGAAAATTTTTAGGAGTCATGGAATCAATGAAAGTAAAAGAAAAAGCCCAGGTTTTAGAACAAATGAAGCTGGCTGAGGGAGTATACAGCTTGAAGCTTAAGACTACAGCTGCTGAGTATGCTATCCCAGGTCAGTTCATAAGTATATACAGCAACAATGGAAGCAAGCTTCTTCCACGCCCAATCAGTATCTGCGAGATTGATAAAAATGCAGGTACACTTCGCGTAGTTTATCGTGTAGTAGGTGAGGGAACAGCTGAGTTTTCGCAGTTAACTGCAGGAGATGAGGTAGAGGTTATGGGACCTCTTGGCAATGGATTCCCACTTGAGGGAGAAAAGACTGTAGTTGTTGGCGGTGGAATCGGTGTGCCTCCAATGATTGAGCTTGCAAAGCAGCTTTCAGGCAGCGTAACAGCAGTTATGGGCTATAGAAATGACGACATGTTCCTTACAGAGGAATTTACAGATGTGGCAGCTGAGCTTATTATTGCCACAGATGATGGCTCAGTAGGAGTACATGGTACTGTGGTTGACGCCATGAAAGAAAATGATTTGGATGCAGATGTTATCTATGCTTGCGGCCCAAAGCCTATGCTAAGAGGCGTGGCTGAGTATGCGGCTGAGCGTGGAATCAAGTGCTATGTATCAATGGAAGAGCGCATGGCTTGCGGAGTAGGCGCATGTTTAGGATGTGTATGCCAGTCTACTGAAAAAGACGACCACAGCCATGTTAACAATAAAAGGGTTTGCAAGGACGGACCAGTATTTCTTTCTACGGAGGTGGTGTTGTAATGAATACAAAAGTTACCATTGCAGGAGTTGAGTTTCAGAATCCTATTATGGAGGCTTCCGGCACCTTCGGTTCAGGAATGGAGTACTCAGAATTTGTAGACTTAAATAAGCTTGGCGCTGTTGTGACAAAGGGTGTTGCCAACGTGCCATGGCCAGGCAATCCAACACCTCGTATAGCTGAGGTTAGCTCAGGAATGCTTAATGCTATTGGCTTGCAGAATCCAGGCGTTGAGGTATTCTGCGAGAGAGATTTAAAATTCCTTGAGCAGTTTAAAGATGCCAGAGTGGTGGTTAATGTTTGCGGACATTCAGCCGAAGAATATATTGAAGTGGTAGACAGATTGGCTGGTGAATCTCGAGTAGATATGCTTGAAATCAACATTTCTTGCCCTAATGTTAAAGAGGGCGGAATTGCATTTGGACAGGATCCAAAGGCGGTTGAGGAGATTACAAAGTTGGTCAAGGCCCATGCAAAGCAGCCTATCATTATGAAGCTTTCGCCAAATGTTACAGATATAAAGGTAATGGCAAAAGCTGCAGAGGCAGGTGGAGCAGATGCCATATCACTTATCAATACTCTTACAGGTATGAAAATCGATGTGGAACGTCAGAGCTTTGTCTTAGCTAATAAGACTGGCGGTATGTCAGGCCCAGCAGTTCATCCAATTGCAGTTAGAATGGTATATGAGTGTGCAAATGCAGTAAACATCCCTATTATAGGAATGGGAGGCATTTCAACTTGGCAGGATGCAGTGGAAATGATGCTTGCTGGTGCAACAGCTGTATCTGTAGGGACAGCTAATTTTTACAATCCAACAGCGACACTTGATATTCTCTCAGGAATGAAAGATTATATGGTTCGCAAGAAAATCGATGATATAAATGATATAATAGGAATTGTAAAATAGAATTGATTGACACTTATCCCGATGTTCACAGAAAAATCAGACAATATACTCAGAAATTTCCGTGACACATTTAAATCGATTTGCTAAACTTTTATTACATCGACACACTATGTGAAAGGAGGGGGAGCTGATGAAGTTCAAGAGAATAGGCGAGGATAAAATACGCTGCGTCATCACCAAAGAAGAAATGGAACAGAACGGCATGGAGCTTGGAGATTTCGTCAGTGACCAGGAAAAGACCCAAAGCTTTATCAGGGATATTTTAGCTGAGGCATGCGAGACTTTAGGTATGGAGACTCACGCCAAGGCTTATAGTGTTCAGATGACAGTTATGCCACAGGGCGATGTTGCATTACTTATATCCCCAGATTCAAGTTCAGGACTGGCAACTGCAATTGAGGAATTGAAGAAACATTTAACAGGTTTACAGGAGACACTTTCTACGACTAAGAATCCACCTCCTATTTCAGCCAGCACAGCTGATGTACCGGTGCAGAACGCAACAGTACTTAAGGACGAGAGAGACGAGGTTACAGATCAGTATCTTGATACACCGTTGTGGGCTATTCTTCCAGATTTGGATGCTGCTATCGAATTATGCAAGCATGTTCCAAAGTATGAGGGAATTAAGAGCTCGCTTTACCGTTATGGCGATGATTACTATATCAAGCTTAACTTCCAGTTAACACGTCGCCAGATTTCAGCAGTGATTCTTGTTATTGCTGAGTTCGCAAGTCAGATGTTTACAGAGAGCTTTGATGGAGCATTTCTATTAGAGCATGGAGATTTGATAAGCGATGATTGCGTAAATGTTTTATCTCAGATTTAAATATGACTTTTTTAAATGGCACTTGGATTATTCCAGTGCCATTTTTTTATTGGAAAATAAGCTTGGCAAAAAAATTTAGAAAAGTGTTGACAAATGAAATTCGATTGCGTACAATCTATCTATAAAATCAATTGCGCACAATCGAATTAAACGATTAGAGAGTATTAATGATTATTTTAAGGAGGACAAGACAATGGGATTTTATGATTTATCAGTTGAGAAGTCAGACGGCACACAGCTTTCAATGGCTGACTTAAAAGGCAAGGTAGTTTTAGTAGTTAATACAGCTACAGGTTGTGGATTCACACCACAGTACGAGCCAATTGAAAAGATGTATGAGAAGTATCATGAGCAGGGATTTGAGGTAGTTGATGTACCTTGCAACCAGTTCGCAGGTCAGACACCAGGCAACGATGAAGAGATTCATGAGTTCTGCCAGCTCAACTACAACACACAGTTCCCTCAGATGAAGAAGGCTGATGTTAACGGCGACAATGCCATCGAGTTATTCAAGTATCTTAAGTCTCAGAAGGGATTTGAAGGATTTGGAAAGGGCCCTGCAGCTCTTGCAATGGGCGTAATGCTTAAGAAGATTGACAAGGATTACAAGAACAATCCTGATATTAAGTGGAACTTCACAAAGTTTGTTATTGACCGCGAAGGCAACGTAGTTGCACGTTTCGAGCCAACAGCTGACATGAAGAAGGTTGAGGAGTGCGTAGCAAGCCTCATGTAATATCACACCTGCCTGTTTAATACAGGCCATAATTTAACATTTTCAATAGAAAGTGTTTCCAGTTGTAATACAAATAGAATTTCTCCATATTTACTTATACAAAAAACATGTGGCATAGTCTTTTGATTCCCTCATTTTTCAAAAGCAGCCACATGTTTTTATTTTATCGATTTCTAATTAACTTAATGATTCCTTTGATGATGCCACGGACTACGGCGAAGATTAGGAACATGAGCATGAAGCCCCAGACACCGAATACAATGTCGTTGAAGTCCATGACGCCTGTGTGGGTAACTTTTTGACCGATTTCAATGGCAAATGTAAGCAGGATAATAAGTGTGAAAACATAAATCCAGCTGATGGCAAGCACATGACCGCTCTTTGCCAAAAGAGTAAAGAGTGGGTGCACGATAAAAATCATAATCATGCCAATTACACCGATTACAATGAAATGAAGCTGCTTGTCAGTGAAGTTTGCCTCGTATGAATCGTTTAAGGACAAAAAGTACGTATGGAAGTAAGTAATTATGTCAATAATGCCATATAAAAAATTGTTCATAAAATGTCTCTCCTGTGTTACAATCATCCCAACAGATACTCTAATTTCATAGGGAGGATATTTATTATGGGTAACGTAATAGTAGCACAATCAGGTGGCCCGACTGTGGCTATCAATGCCAGTCTTGCTGGTGTAATTGAAGGTACAATTGGTTCAAACTACGATAAAATCTATGGATCGATTAATGGCATCTTGGGTATTCGAGATGACAATATAATTGATTTATCTTCTATCGTGGCTTCAGACCCTCATTTCTTAAAGCGTTTAAAGACAACTCCAGCTATGTATCTAGGTTCATGTCGTTTTAAACTTCCAGCCATTGACTCTGGTGACCCTATCTATAATACATTATTTGAACAATTTAACAAATACCAAATAGAGGCATTTTTCTATATTGGCGGCAATGACTCTATGGATACAGTAGACAAGCTTTCTGCATATGCAGCACAGATTGGCTCTGATATTAGATTCGTTGGCGTGCCAAAGACAGTTGACAATGATCTTTGTGTAACAGACCACACACCAGGTTTTGGTTCAGCTGCAAAATACATTGCAACTTCTACAATGGAAGTTATTTTCGATGCACAGATTTACGATAACCCAAGTGTTACTATTATCGAGGTAATGGGACGTGATGCCGGATGGCTTACAGCTGCAACATCTCTTGCCAAGACAGAATGTTGCGATGGTCCTGATCTTATCTATCTTCCAGAGGTTGCATTTGATAAGGAAAAGTTCATACAGGATGTTAAATCAATTCTCGGTGAAAAGACCAATGTTGTTGTTGCAGTTTCTGAGGGAATCAGAGATGCACAGGGGGAGTACATTTCTGCATCAACAGGCACACTTGATAATTTCGGTCATGCTCAGCTTTCAGGTGCTGGCAAGACATTAGAGTATCTTGTAAAGGACAAGCTTGGCGTTAAGGTTCGTTCAATCGAGGTAAATGTTCTTCAGAGAGCAGCAGCTCATATGTCCAGCCTTACAGACATCAATGAGTCAGAGGCAATTGGCAAAAAGGCTGTAGATATTGCTGAGGAAGGTGTTACTGGCGCAATGGTTACAATGGAGCGTATCAGCAATGCACCTTATGAGATAAAGTTTGATTATGCTAAGATTCATGACATTGCAAATGAGGCCAAGGAAGTACCTCAGGATTGGATTAATCCAGAGCACAACGGTGTTACAAAGGACATGTTAATGTACCTTAGACCGCTTGTAATTGGTCTTCCAGATGTGGAGTACAGAGATGGACTTCCAGTATTCGTAACTAGATAAATATGTTGCAATAAAATACAAGCCTATGTTGCACGGTGGATTATTAAGGTAATCTACCGTGCAATTTTTTGTTAAAAATACAGAAAAAAATTAAAAGATACAGCCCCAAGCATTAAATAGAATAGTATTTGTCAAAATGAAGATTGATTAATAAAGTTCTTATTTTCTAATAGTTTTTAAAGGAGTCTAAAATTATGGGAAAAGTCAATTTAATCATTGATGGCAAAGCTATTGTGGCAGATGAGTCAAAGACTGTACTTGAGGCAGCTCTTGATAATGGAATATACATCCCTCATCTATGTCATCATGATGATTTGCATCCAAATGGTGGATGCCGTCTCTGTGTGGTGAAACAGGACGGAGTAGACGGTGTGATTACTTCATGCTCAACCAAGGTAAAAGAGGGGATGGTGATTACAACAAAAGATGAGACAGCTGAAAAGGTTAGAAAGCTTTCAGTGGACTTGATGTTTAAGACTCATCCAAGTGAGTGTGTAGGTTGTCCAAAGTATGGCAAGTGCCAGCTGGCATCTATCTCACAGTATGTAGGTGATTCTGGCAGAGACCTACGTCAGCAAAAGTTACCTCTTATTGAAAATGAGGAAAATCCATTGATGCTTCACGAAATGTATCGATGCATACTCTGCGGTAGATGCGTGCGAGCATGTTCTGAGCTTCGCGGCGTAGGGGCCCTTAAATTTGAAAAAGTTGATGGCAGAATGAAGGTTGTTATTAACGGTAAGAGCCTTGAGGATGCAGGCTGCCAGTTCTGTGGAGCTTGCGTTGAGGTATGTCCTACTGGTTCAATCCGTGACAAGGTTGGTGTATTCAAAGATGACCCAGGCCTCAGCCGTGAAATGACACTTGTTCCTTGTAGCGAGGGATGCCCTGCACATATCAATGTGCCTAAATACATTAGATTTATTAAGGAAGGCAACTTCCCAGCTGCAGCAGCAACAGTTCGTGAAAAGGCACCATTCCCAGAGTCACTTGGATACATATGTGTTCATTCATGTGAGCTTCAGTGTAAGAGGAATCATCTTGATGGCCCACTTTCTATCAGAAATCTAAAGAGATTTGCAGCTAGTCAGGATGATGGTAGCTGGAAAGCAAATGCTTTCATGAAGGAATCTACAGGTAAGAAGGTGGCTGTAATCGGTGCAGGTCCAGCAGGACTTACAGCGGGATATTATCTTAAGAAGCTTGGTCATGAGGTAACCATTTTTGAAAAGCTTCCACAGGCAGGTGGACAGATGAGATATGGCATTCCTTCTTATAGACTTCCTAGAGAGGTTTTAGATAGAGAAATCGCTGAAATAGAGTCAATCGGAGTGGAAATCAAGTGCAATCAGGATGTTAAGTCGGCAGCCGAACTTAAGGCACAGGGCTACGATGCAGTATTCGTGTCAGTTGGAACTCATGCCGGTAACAGACTTCCACTTGAGGGCAATGATTTACCAGGTGTTTATCTCAATGCAGACTTCCTCCGTTCTATCAACCTAGGAAAGCCATTTGAAGTAGGCGAGAATGTAGTTGTTCTCGGTGGCGGAAATGTAGCAATAGACTGTGCTGAGTCGGCACTACGCCTTGGTGCTAAGCATGTAGTTATGACATGTCTTGAGGCTCCTGATAAGATGACTGCTTCTGAAGAGGAAGTTACATGGGCCAAGGAAGATGGAATCATAGTTGAAAATTCACGTACATTCGATGCAATAGAGTCAGAAAATGGCAAGGTGACAGGCCTTACTGTTACTGGAATAGAGGGACTTAAATTTGGCCCTAAGGGACCTGAGTTTACACGAATCCCAGATTCCACAGTTACTTTCCCTGCCGATACAGTTATTTTTGCTGTTGGCCAGCATCCTGACATTACAGAGGAATTTGGTCTAGAACTTAACAGAGGACGTATTGTTACAAATGATGGTCATAAGACATCGGTGGAAGGTATTTACGCTGCAGGTGATGCTGTTACAGGAACTCGCTCAGTAATTGCAGCTATTGCAGAGGCTAGAGAGGCTGTTTCTGAAATAGATAAGTTCCTTGGCGGTGATGGAAATATTGAAGAAAAACTTGCGCCAGAGCAGATAGCTAATCCTTGCATTGGAAAAAATGAGAACCTGACAAAGACTCACAGAAATGAGCCAACAGTTACAGAAGTTGATTCTAGAAAATGTAACTTTGAGCCTATGGATTTGGGATTTGATTGCAGCAAGGCAGGTTGCGAGGCAAGTCGTTGCTTACAGTGTGACCTTCGAGTACAGATTTCTCCACAGAAATTCTGGAGTGATTTTTTGGCAGAGGAAGGAGGTCAGCAGTAATGAAGAATTTATTAGTTGTTAGTTGCGTAAGTGATGATGTAAAAGCACCTCTTTCAACGTATATACTGAAGAATTATACAGCTGATGTTGTGGCAGGTGTTGACAAATATTCAAAGGAGTTTGACGCTGAAATAATCTATCTTCTTCCAGAAGGCGAAGATGTTTCAGGCTTGAATGGAGAGATTGTTCATACAAGCCAGATTTCTCCAACTCTTAATAACCCATACTCAGTTGCTCAGGTTTTATCAGGCAATTTGCCTCGTCCTATGATTCAGGATGACTATGTGGCAGTGTATGATGGCAAGGCGGTATCCGTTATTACACCTGAGGCGGCATACGGTATGACTAAGGGATTTGAGGAAAAGTTCGTTGCCATAAACAAGGGTGAGAATACTGAAATCAAGAAGGTAAATGTAGGCCAGCCAGTGGGAGAATTTGCAGCAGTTGATGGTGCCAAGGCAGTACTTTTTGGTGGTTTAAAAGGTAAGTTTGTTTCAGGCTCTGAGGCTGCAAAGCTTAAAATTGATGAGACAGAAAAATTCAGCTCTATAACAATTTATGATGAGAGCGAATGTATTGTGGATGCATGTGTTCAGCTGATGAATAAAGCATACGAAATGTCCTGTGGTAAATGTGTTTTATGCCGTGAGGGCACATCACAGTTCAAGCAGATTGTGACAGAGATGACAACAGGCAAGGCGAAGATGTCTGATTTGGACCTTATCAAAGAGGTATCAGAGCTTATTTCAATCGGAGCATATTGCCCATTTGGTCAGGGCATGACAAAGCCTCTGACATCTGCAATGGAACTTTTCGCTGATGAATTTGAGGAACACATCAAGAAAAAATACTGCAAATGTGGCAAGTGCTACAAGCAAGCAGAGCTTTACTATATTGATCCAGATGAGTGTATCGGATGTGGCGAGTGTATTGACGCCTGCCCAGAGGATGCAATCGAAGGAAAAGATGGATTTATCCATATAATTGACCAGGATCTTTGCGAGCAATGCGGCAAGTGCGTATCAGCATGCGACGAAGGCTGCATTAAAACAGCCACAAAGCTTCCTAAGCTTCCAAAGAAAAAAACAAAATGCGGTAAATGGTGAAAGGAAAACCGTGCAACGAAAGCTTGTCTTTTATTGCACGGGTTTTTTCTGTCCTTTTTTTGAATGCAATAATAGATAAAGATTCAGGAACTTGATAGAAGTTGTATGTAGCCTGTGATGATACATTAATAGCAAGAAAATAAGAACCATGCACGAGCAAAATGCTTGGGTAAACTAGTGATTTTGCTTGTGAATGAGAATTAGAAAGATCGTTTTATAAGGAGAAGAAAATGGAAAACTTGAAAACACAGATAGTTGTCATTGCAGGTGGCCCATCTGGTATGTCGGCAGCGGTTCAGGCAGCTGAAGATGGAGCAGAGGTCATTGTAATTGAAAAGGCAAACATCACAGGTGGTGCAGCTAACATGGGTATGGGCCCACTTGGTATTGGAACAAAATATCAGCAGGAGCAGATGATTGATATCACTGTTGAGAAGGCATTTAACATGTTTATGGATTACACACATTACAATGTTGATGCACGACTCATCAAGCGATATTTCGAGCAGTCTGGCGAGACAATTGAGTGGTTAGAGGATATGGGTGTTGAGTTTGAAGGCGCTTTCAAATATTTCCCACAGTCAGAGGCTACATGGCACATTGTAAAAACAGGAAATAAAATCGGACCACGTGCAGCTGGTCATATGAATAAGGCTCTTCTTAACAAGGCTCAGGAGCTTGGCGTAAAGGTCCTTCTTGAGACAGCTGGTAAGAAGATTCTGAAGGATGATGAAGGCAAGGTTTGCGGCGTTGTTGCAGTTAACAAAGATGGTGAGGAATTCACAATTGAATGTCAGGCAGCAATCATCGCAACAGGTGGTGCTGGTAACAATCCAGAGCTTATAAAAGAGGAAATCGGCTTAGAGTTTGGCAAGGATGTATTTAACTTTGCAATCCCTGGTCTTATGGGCGATGGCCTTAAGATGGCTTGGGAGGCAGGTGCTGATCACCTTCCAGTTAGAATCGAGCAGGCATGTGATGTAGGTGGCGGCGAGGAAGCATCTGCATCAGTTAAAAACGTGCTTAGACAGCCAAACCTTCTTGTTAACAAGTTTGGTAAGAGAATCATGAATGAAGAGTTCATGCAGAATACAACATACCTTTCAAATGTTGCTATGCACCAGAAGGACAAGACAATTTACTCTATCGTAGATTCTTCTATTGTTAAGTCATACATCAAAAATGGCGTAGATGTAACTAGCCTTGTTACTCCAGATCCAGATGTATCTGATTTCAATGAGGGAATGGAGGAGCTTCTTGCAAAGGGTTCAAAGAACTTCTTCAAGGCAGATACCATTGAGGAGCTTGCTGAGCAGATTGGCATTGACCCAGAGGTTCTTGCAGAGACAGTTGATGATTACAATGATTACTGCGAAGGTAGAGATGAAGAGTTCTTCAAGAACTATAGATTCCTTCGCAAGTTAAAGAAGGGACCATTCTACGCAGGTGCTTTCCATCCAGGCGGATACGGTACAGTAGGTGGAATCCGTATAAACGAAAATTGCGAATGCTGCGATAAGGACTTTATGCCTATTCCAGGACTTTATGCTTGCGGTGCGGATTCATGCAATATTTACGATGACAGTTACATGTTCTTGCTTCCAGGTAACTCAATGGGATATGCAGTCAACACAGGACGTATCGCAGGTATGGAAGCTGCAGAGTATATCGAAGATTAAACGTAGGATATGAATACTGGTTACGGCTACAAGCCTTTGATTCTCTCTGCTCGACAACACGTCTCGCTTGAGAGAACAAAGAGCTTGATGCCTACCAGTAAATATAGCGTATTGATGAGCTTGTAGTTCACAATCTCTGAGATCTCTGCAAGTGACATCTAGTCACTGAAAGAGATACTCAGGATTGTGAATGTAACAAGCGGACTATTAGGGAGGAAATAAAAATGGCAGGAAGACCTATATATAGACCATCCAGCTTTAAGAATGTAGAGCGCGACGGTAATGTGGTTGGTTTTTCATTTGATTGGAAAGCCCAGTACTATCGTTCTTTTACCCTTTCAATTTTAAGGGATTTGGTAATTAAAGTAGATGGTCAGGAATATAACAGAGACGATATTAGTATTACAGTAAACGGGGCTACATTTACACTTGAGGAATGTAGAACAGTGGTTGATCCAGAGTATAGATGGGAATTTGGTGAGTACGCAACAGTTACAGTATTAAAAGAGGGCGGCCTTTCAAAGGGTAAGCATTACATCGAAGCAGTACAGAAAATTGCTCCTTCATATATGCCATTCGTGATTGAGGCTCCATGTAACACAGAATTCGAAATATAGTCAGGAGGACAGATAAATGAGCGATATTAAAAGATGTGTGTCTCTATATAGCTATCAGGACGAGTTCTATCTTGGAAAGCTTGATTTAGAGGGATGCTTGAGGGAGACAGCTGCAACAGGAGCAACAGGTGTAGAGCTTCTTGCAGAGCAAATGATTAGAAAGTTTCCACTTCCAATTGAAACTAAAGATTTCAGAGACCAGTGGTTTGAGTGGATGAAAAAATATAATCTTACACCAGCATGTTATGATGCATTTTTGGAGAACCATATTTATGACAACCGTACTCTAACTTTAAAAGAGCAGGTTAACATGATGAATAGAGATATTCGTCTTGCTTCACTTCTTGGATTTCCAGTGCTTCGTACATTGGTTTCGACTCCAATGGATGTAATCGAAGGAAGCTTGCCTTATGCAGAGGAGATGGGTGTAAAAATCGGTCTTGAAGTACATGCTCCATTCTCGCTTAATTCAGGCTGGGCAGATGGATACATGGAAATGATTAAAAGAACAGGCACAAAGTTCTTTGGATTTGTTCCAGATATGGGTATCTTCTGCAAGAATATTCCTGATGTTGTCCGTGACAAGGCTCGTCGTCACGGCGCAAAGGAAGAGTGCATCAAGATTGTTGATGATGCATATGCAAAGCGTGTAGCTAACGGATTTACAAAGATTAAGTATGACCTTAACCTTGGTAAGGCTAATATGGAATACCGTATGGCAAATGGAATGGCAGAAATGATGGATGCTGTAAAGGCTGCAGGTGGTGGCCCAGCGGATTTAGAGTATGCAGGTTCTTCATTTACATATTCTTGGTCAGAACCACAGGATATTATCGACAACATTGATTATATTTTCCATACACATGCTAAGTTCTACAATGTGCACGAGGACCTTGAAGAGACAGCTGTTGCTCTTCCAGAGGTAATCGAGGCTTACAAGAAAGCTGGTTACACAGGATTCTTAAGTTCTGAGTATGAAGGTGGAGAACACCTTAGAGCTGACTTAGATGTTGACAGTATTGAGCAGGTACGTCGTCATCAGGCAGCCATGAAAAAGTACATAGGAAAATAATTCAAACCAGTATTTAATAATCGCCTAAAATACCACAAAATCAGGGCTTCGCGGCGATTGGATAGAGGGGGAAGTAATTTACTTCTCCCTTATTTCTGTTGTATAATGTTGTCCTAAAGATAGGAGATACTATGAATAGTTTTAATCAATTCAAAGTTAACATATACAGAGATATGTCTGAGTCCCAGCATCTGCATACAGATGTTGAGTTATTGTATGTCGTTGAGGGTAGTATCAACATCAAGATTAAAGATGCAGTTTTCACCCTAAAACGTGATGATGTTTTTGTTATCAACTCTAGTATTCAGCATAGTATTGAGACGGTGGAGAAGAGTATTGTCTGCTCTATTATGTATGATTATCAGATTTTGGTTCACATCCTTAAAAAGCCTAATAGCTTTTTTATGTGCAATAGTTCTGTGGACAAGTCCAAAAGCTACAACGAGATAATTAGACTATGTCGAGATGTAGTTTATCAGCATGTTGCATCTATTAAAAAGACAGACAGTTTGATGTATAGTATGCTCTACAAATTGCTTGATGAGCTTGTTGAGCATCACATGGTTGATGATACTAATTCAGAGATTTCCGAGAATCATGATGCTGATGAAAAGCTTCAGATTATCATTCACTATGTTCACACCAATTATCAGGATGGCATTAGTCTTTCTGATCTAGCAAAGCAGATGTACACATCTACATCTACTCTTTCTCGATTGTTTAAAAAGCAGACAGGCACCTATTTTGCAGAGTATGTAAATCAGGTTCGCACTCGTTATGCAATAGATGAGCTTTTATATACAGAAAAAAATATGACTAAAATAGCCATGGATTGTGGCTTCTCAAATGCCAGTGCATTTACCAAGGTATTCAGAGAAATCTACAACATGGCACCAACTGAATATCGTCAAAAGATGAAGGGCAATGTGAAAAACGAAGTTCAGGTGGATGATGATATCAAGGAAAAAATTCAGGCTGAGTTTAAGCGCCCAGATGAGGACGAGTATCAAGTGGCTCCAGTTGAAACGATTGTTGATGTACAGAACACGACTGAGCTGAAGCGCTGCTGGAACAAGCTTATAAATGTTGGCTTTATCCATGATGTTCTCAGGGCTAATACTCAGTATCACATTGAGTATCTCCACAAGGAGTTGGGATTTACCTATGCCAGAATCTGGATGGTATTTAACTCAAAGACTATGGTTTCTGATGGAGTCACTGTAGGTAATTACAACTTCGACATGATATTCGAGGCCCTTGATTTTCTAGTTGACCATCACATTACTCCTTGGCTTGATTTTACTAATCGACCATATGCCAATGTGACCAATTCGGAGGAATCTGCTTGGTTTGAGGACATTCGCATTGTCTACAAGGACAAGAGAGTTTGGGAGAATTTATACAAGCAGTTTTTCAAAATGCTAGTTCGTAGATACGGAGAAAAGGAAGTCTCTAAATGGAGATTTGAAATTGGCTTAGAGGGATTCCATTCCGATTATGACACTTTCTATATCCTTGACGGATATGATTTTATAGACGTGTATGAGTTTATTGCCCAGACTGTTAAAAAGCTGGTTCCAGCTGCCCAGGTAGGTTATTCAGCAGGCCCTGGTATTGAGGGACAGACATCATTTGACACAATTCTTACCAAGCTTAGAGATTGCAAAGTTCAGCCGGACTTTATCTCGGTAATATTATTCCCATATATTCCAAAGACAGTGTCGGGATTAAAGGGGGGCAAGGCTCAGTTTGTGCGCTCTCAGGATCGTGACTTCGAGGGCAATGAGTTAGAGCGTATTGGCAAGGCCTTTGATAAGCTAGGTATTCCTAGAAATAAAATTGTTATTTCTGAGTGGAACCTTACATGTTCTAATCGCAACTATCTCAATGACAGTACATTTAGAGCTTGTCTATTTATCAGAAACATAGTTAAATTTGCTGCGGATATTGATGTGTGGGGACTTTGGTTTGCCTCAGATTGGCAGTGTAATTCATATTCAGCCAGAAATGTTATTAATGGAGGCGGAGGACTGCTCTCAAAAGATACCATTAGAAAGCCTATTTTCTACGCCATCAAAATGATTAATCATTTAGGTAGTCAGGTGGTGGCCAGAGGAGAGAATTTCATGGTTACTAAGCTGGCAGCAGATGAGTTCCAGATTGTATGCTTCAATTTGAATTGGTACAATTCCAGCTATTTTATCAATGCTGAAAATCAGGCTACTGTTGCTGAGGCTAAGGCATATTTTGACCAGACCAACACCAAGAAAAAGATAGTTATAAAGCTTTCGGGAGTCAGCGAGAATAGTGGCTACTATGTAAAGCGAAGAAGTGTTAATAGCAACCAGGGTTCTATCATTGACGAATGGGGCAAGTTTGACAACGATGAGAAGCTTGAGAGGACTGAGATTAAATATCTTCAGGAGATGTGTGTTCCACAGCTTTCTAGGACAAAGGTACAGTCCAAGGGCCACATGCTTACACTTGAACTGGAGTTAGAGCCACAGGAATTTTGCATGCTCCACGTTCTTCCGGAATACTAAAAGCAGAGGGGAGGGCCCCACTTGCAATAAAATACTATATTTGATTGCGGTGATTTTTTCCAAAATAATTGTCTTTGCAACAGATAATAAAATATTGAAAAGCTAATAAGAGAATATAAATAAGAAAGTCGGTATATTTTATGTAGATAAAAGATATCGATTTTTTTTATTTATATTTATAAAGGAGAGACATATGGAAACTATCAGAATTGGTATCATAGGCCATGGTTTCATGGGCCATGAGCATGAGTCAATGCTCACACGCCTTGATGGCTACAAGGTAGTTGGTATTTCAGATATCGACCCAAAGCAGCTTGAAGACGTTAAAGAGGGTATAAAAAGATATGCTAACAACGAGGAGATGTTTAATGATCCTGAAGTTGATGTGGTTATCATTGCTGCAAACAACAATCAGCATCATGACCTTGTTATTCAGGCGGCAAAAGCCGGAAAGGATATTATCTGCGAAAAGCCGGTAGCTATGAATCTTGCAGAGCTTGATGACATGGTAAAGGTTGTAGATGAGTGTGGTGTTAATTTCACAGTTCATCATCAGAGACGCTATGACAAGGATTTCCGTACAATGAAAAACGTATTTGACAGCGAGACACTTGGTGATGTTTATTCAATCAAGAGCAGCTTATACGGCTTCAACGGAAATATGCACGATTGGCATGTTTACATTGCAGAGGGCGGGGGAATGCTATTTGACTGGGGTGTTCACCTCCTTGATCAGATGCTTTGGATGATGCCTGGCGCAAAGATTAAATCCGTTTTTGCGGATGTAAGAAATGTAATCAACTTTGAGGTTGATGACTATTTCAAGATTCTTATGAAATTTGACAATGGAATTATGGCAGAGGTAGAGCTTGGCACATATTTCCTTACTGACAAGATGGACAACAAGTGGTTTGAACGCCACTGGATTATGGGTGGAAACAAGGGTACGGCTTACCTTGATGGATTTGATCCACAGGGTGCTATCGTTCGCACCAATGGACTTCTCCAGAATGTAGGCGGTCAGCGTACTATGACAGCAGCGGGCCCAACTCGTTCATTTGGTCCACCACCAGAGGGCAAGCTTGTAACTGAGCCACTTCCACTTGCAGACACAACTCATGAGGATTACTTTGAGAACTATCGCAAGGCATTTGACGGACAGGAAGAATTCCTTGTAAAAATTCCTGAGACAAGAAGAGTTCTCAGACTTATGGAGGCTGCTAGGGAGTCAGCTCGCACAGGCAAATCAATTGATTTTGAATAGTAGACATTAAGTTGGTTTTGACCACAAACTTGAGGCATTTTACATAGCCGAAATATTCTGTGGTCAGCCAACTTTTTTAATTTCTCAAATCTCTATTTCGTTGCAACAATTTACCTCAAAACGTTGTTACTCCTAATACGTTTAAGTAAAAATCTGCAAAAAAATGAAAGCCAGTGACGGGTTTTAATCAAGCAATATTAAGTGGCGTCATATATAATTTTTGACATGGAAAATATAAGGGAAATAGTGCAATTTAATATTATTCATGAAACCAACAATGAGCCAAGAGAACAGCATTATCATCAGAATCTTGATATGCTATATGTTCTCTTTGGCTCTGTTGACGTGGTGATTGATGACAAGGAATATCACCTTAAAGAGGAGGATATGATTTTAATCAATTCCAATAAGCGTCATAAGTTTGAAAACTCAGGCAACCTTTTGGCTATCAGATTTGCAATCGATTATTATCTGTTGTCACAGACCGTAGGAACTACTCAAATGCTTTTCCTATGCAATTCTGCAGTGGATAAAAACTCAGCCTACGACAAGCTTCGCCATCAGATTAAGGAGATTATCAGATACTACTATACTGAGACCAAGGGAGATAAATGCTATCTTCAGGCGCTCTACTATCAGATGCTCCATGTGCTGATTGCGAATTTCATGGTAAAGACTGAAGAGGCCAAGGTCCTCTTTGATCACAACTCAGACAAAGAGCGCATCAGCGAGATTCAAAGTTATATACAGGGACATTACCAGTCCCCAATCAGCCTAAATGATTTGGCGGAGCAAATGTACCTTACACCAGCATATCTTTCCAAATACATCAAAAAGAAATTTGGAATGACATTCATAGATTATCTCAACAACATTCGACTTTTCCATGCAGTGGATGAGCTGGTTTACACAAATAAAAGCCTGACTCATATTGCCATGGATAATGGTTTTTGCACTTCTGCAGCCCTTAATAAATCCTTCAAAAAAGTTTTCAATATGTCACCAGGTGAATACAGAAAGTCTGCTGAAAAAAGCGCCGAGAAAGTGGCAAATGAAGATGAAATTGGAAAGCAGGAAATCATTTCTTTTATAGAAAATGAAAGCAAGCAACAGGAGAAGGGTAAAGCAAGTCAATTGCTTGTAGAGGTTGATGCATCCATTTACAAGAAAAAATATGTAGACGAGACGCGAGTGATTAATATAGGCAGCATTTATATGTTGCTTCAGCAGGAGGCTCAGGAACAGCTTCTTGAGCTGAAGGACAAGCTGGGAATCACCCATGTGAGAGTGTGGAATGTATTCGCATCAAACACATGCATTAGAGAAAACGACACATACAGTTTTCATAAGCTGGATAATGTGCTGGATTTTCTTGTGGACAATGACATTAAGCTTTACATGGAACTGGGACAAAAGCCAACCCTTCTAATGTATGCCCCTGAGCGATACATTAATCCAGATTCCAAGGAAATCAAATTATTTGAATACGATTTTTATAAAAAGCTAATCAAAGATTTGAGCATTCATCTGGTTAACAGATATGGCATTGAGGAAATTGAAAAGTGGTACTTCGAGTTTTGGAATAATCCACTATTAAAAATTGGAGAGGAAACTGGAGAGTACTATAGATACTTCGATTTGATCTACAAGATATTTAAAAACATAAGTCAGGATATCAATATCGGTGGTCCGGGACTTGTTTTAGGATATGAAAAGGCATTGGCAGAAAGGGTTTTTGCCATTTGGAAAAAACGAGAAATATGGCCAGACTTTATTTCTTTCGGTTCATTTCAGTACATATCATTTACCGATGGACAATTTATTTACGGCAAGAAATCCTTGGACAAGGATTATGTTAAAAATCAGGTTTCAGTCATGAAACAGTTCATGGCAGACATTGGATTTAATGTAAAAGAGTTCCATTTAGACGAATGGAATTACACGGTATCCAATAGAAATGTCATCAGTGATAGTTGCGAGCATGCAGCCTACATCATGAAAAATTATATCGACATGATTGGTAATGTGGATGTGATGTGCTATTGGCACGGACTTGATTTGTATGCAGAGTACTATGACACCAATTCATTGCTTAGTGGTGATGCGGGATTGATTTCAAGAGATGGAATCAAGAAGCCATCATTTTACGCGGTGGAGTTTTTGAATCGCAGTTATTGTAATGAGATTTGCAGAAACGATAATGGAATCATTTCCACAAATGGACGCGGTAGTTACTCTATTGTGTGTCACAATTTCAAGCCATTATCGGAAAACTATCTGGACATCGAAGAGGATTTGATTCAGATAAAAGACATTGAGCACTACATACAAGACACTGAGGATTTGGGGATGAAATGCGTTTTGAACAATGTTCAAAATGGCAACTACCAGATAAAGACATACTACATCAACCCAGAGTACGGCAGTGTTCAGGATATGTGGAAGCGACTAGGCCTTGCAGAATCCATGGAGAGTGAAGAAATTCAATTTATTAAGAAACATGCCAATCCAAACATGGAGATGCAGCAGGTGGAGGTATCCGACAACAGGTTGGAGGTTGAATTTAACCTAAAGGCTACAGAGATAAGATTCATAGAGATTAAATATCAGTTCAAATATGAGTAGCAAGATTTTTGGAGAGCAAAAATTGTACTATGATTTTTGTTCTCCATTTTTTCGGGGGATATTTTAGAGCTAATTCAGATAATGAAAATTGCCAAATACAGAAAAGTCGAAAACGGCAATAGGACATAAAATATTCACATATTCATTCAAGATGTGAAAGGAGAAAGGAATGAAAGTATTAGGTATTTCTTTTGGTCGTATTGATCAAAGAAGCGATGTTATGGTAAAGGAAGCTCTCTTTGCAGCAAAAGAAGCTGGCGCAGAGGTGGAATTTATCAACACAGTCAGACTTAATATTGGTCATTGCCGAGCATGTGATTATTGCAGTCGTTGCCGTGATAAGGGGGATGTTGAAATTCACTGCTGTATGAAAGACGACTACTCAATCCTCGAAGAGAAGTGTCTTGATGCAGATGGTATTATCATCGCAGCACCTGTTTATGCAGTAGGTATTGTTGGCCAGTTTAAGAACTTTGTTGATAGATTTGGTCCATCTCATGATAGAGCAGCACTTTTGGAGGAGAACAAGAAGAGAGAAGAAGCAGGAAAGCCACTTCTTGATGAGCGTTATTTCAAAGACAGATATGTAGGTTACATTTCAGTTGGCGGTGCGCAGACACACAACTGGGTTTCACTTGGTCTTCCAATGCTTGACTTATTCTCATTCTCATTCTGTATGAAATGTGTTGGTCATGTAGATGCTTACGACCAGGGCCGCACAGGACATCCTTTATTTGACAAGGATCTTATGAAGAAGTGTGCTGAGCTTGGTACAGCAGTAGCTGAATCACTTGGCAAGCCTTACGATGAGGTTGACACATGGGTAGGCGATGAGGGTGTTTGCCCAGTATGTCACAATCCACTTCTCTCAATGAACGGAACAACAACTGTTGAATGCCCTATTTGCGGTATCTACGGAAAGCTCTCTGTTGATGGAGACAAGGTAACAGTTGAGTTCTCTGAGGAGGAGAAGAACAGAGCTCGTAACACTCCAATTGGAATCTATGAGCACTACAACGAAATTCAGAACATGATTACAGTTTGTGTGCCAAAGCTTATGGCAAACAAGGACACACTTCCTAAGATGATGGAGAAATATAAGAATTTCGATTTGCATTGGAATTAGAGCCATTATATGGCACTTGTTCGATAGTTAGATATTTGTATATGTATGATATTTATGGGGGAAAAGAAAATGGACGCAACAAATTTAGCAGGTAGCTCTGCAAAGTCTGGTGTTAAAAAGTTAAACCAGTACGGTATGGCTCCTTTGAAGCCAATTAATTATTTTGTCTATGGTATGGGTAATTTTGCTTCTCAGCTTTCATGGACAATGGTAAGCACTTACCTTTCAATTTTCTATACTGATGTATTTGGTCTTGGAACTGGTGCAGTTGCACTCCTTATGCTTATCGCTAAGGTTTGGGATGCTATTAATGATCCAATGATGGGAACAATCATGGAGCGTACTCACACAAAGCATGGTCGCTTCCGTCCTTACATTGTAGTAGGTGCAATATTCCTTGTAATCTTTACAATCCTTACATTTACTGTACCAGGATTTGGTGGTCCAGCTAAGCTCGCTTATGCTTACATCACATACATCGGTCTTGGTATGTCATACACAATGACAAACGTACCTTACCTTGCAATGCCTGTTGTTATGACACGTGATCCAAAGGAAATCAACAAGCTTAATGCAGCTCAGATGATGGGTATGACAATTGGTCAGATTATCCTTAACCTTTTTGTGCTTCGTCTCGTTGTTTGGTTTGGTAAAGGAAATCAGGCTGCAGGTTATCAGTCAACAGCTATTCTTCTTGCACTTGTAGCACTTCCAATGTTCTGGGCAGTTGCAGCTCTTTCAAAGGAGAGAATTGATGTTAAGAAGAGTGAGCAGGGAAGCATTCTTGAAGGTCTCAAGCTCATCGCTAAGAATAGAAACCTTGTATGTGCACTTCTTTATAGCTTAATGAACATGTTTGGTATGCTTGGACGTATCTCTGTAGCAGTATTCTTCTACATGCACGTTGTACAGAATTTTGAATACATCACAATCTTTATGATGATGCAGATGATTGTTGGTACACTTGTAATGCCACTCGCTCCAAAGCTTTGCCTTAAGTATGGTAAGAGAAACATTGCTATTCTTTCAATGCTCATTCAGGGTCTTGCACTTATTATCATTTTCTTTGGTCCATCAAAGAGTATTCCATTCAACTTCGTAATGATGGTTATCTACGGATTTGGATACATTGCTGGTCCTTCAGGATCAGGTATGGTTGTTGATGCTATCGATGATTTTGATCTTAAGTATGGTTACAGAAATGATGGTATGGCATTCTCATTCTCAGGAATGGCTACAAAGATGGGTACAGCTCTTGCAAACTCTATCTTCCTTCTTATCATGGGATACTTTGGATATGATAGCTTATTTGGTGTAAGAGAGCAGTTAGCAGAAGCTACAGATCCAGGAGTAATTGCTAGCCTTACACAGCAGATTGCACACACAGAGTTTGGTATCAACATGTGTGCAAACCTTCTTCCAGGTATTGTATTCCTTCTTGGAATCATTCCACTTCTTATCTACAACCTTGATAAGCCAGGATACATGGATAAGGTTAGAGACGGTCTTACAGAGAGAAATAAGGCTCGTTCAGCAGAATAAGATTACTTTTCTAGAAACTAATATAAACATCCTTTTACTTGGAGCCAGGGTTCAGCCCTGGCTTCTTTTTTCATATGTGGGTTTTAGTGGATGGCATACATTGCAATAGCAGAATGCAATGTATTGCGCTTTTTTATATTTCAAAAAAAGGGTGCAATATTTGACAAAATAGAGCCCAACATTTTTAAAGAGTCACCGGTATTGTTCATTTATAGTAACAATATAAAAGGAGAAAAACGGAGGTTAAAAATGGAGAAGAAAAAAGTACTTGGTATTTCATTTGGTCGAAAGATGTCAAACTGCGATGTCATGGTCAAGGAAGCACTTATGGAGTGCCAGCGAGAAGGCTGTGATGTGGCGTTTATCAGAGCAGATGATTTAGAGATTAATAATTGTACCGGATGTATTGCTTGTGTTATCGGAATGATGTCAGGTAGAGGCCGTGGATATTGTGTAAAGCATGATGATTTTGACATTCTTGATGAGGCAATTATGCAGTCGGATGCAGTAATTCTTGCATGTCCAACATATGAGACTTCTGTTACAGGTCGTTTCAAGACTATCTGTGACAGGATTGGACCAAGCCACGATATTACATTTAGAAAAGCAAGATATGAAGAGGGCAAAGAAGCGGGAGTTCCTGAGGAGCAGCTACCAGATGCTCGAGCATTTAAGAAGCGCTCAGCAGCCCTCATTTCTGTTGGCGGTGCCATGACAGAGGAGTGGATTGCACTTACACTTCCGATGATGTATGAGTTTACCTTCCCAATGGGAATAGATGTTGTAGATACAGTGGAATACTACGGTGCTATGGCTTGTGAAAATGTGGCTGGCAATCCTGAGATGATGAAGAGAATGACTCGTGTTGGTAAAAATATTGTGGAGTCAATTAATGCTGGTGACGAGGATGAGCGTATTAAGTATCGAGGTGATGAAGAGGGAACATGCCCGATTTGTCATACACGCCTCATCCAATTTTCTCACGATAAAAAGACTGCTTCCTGCCTAGTGTGCGGTAGCCTTGGTACCTTTGATATTGTGGACGGAAAATTTACTATGCATTATACCGATGAGGAATTGAATCGCTCACGTCTTCGTTGGGGTGGTAAGCTTGAGCATTCTACAGAGATTAAAACTCAGGCTCAGCCAGCAGGAACAATAAAAAATCTTAAGGAACTTAAGCAGCCTTATGCAGATTTCAATCCGGGTGTATGGCCAGTAGATGAAAATGCATATGGGAATGTAAAAAAGTAATTTTGAATCAATCACGTAGAGCCGAAATCTAGGTGCAACGGTCTTGACAAGATTGTTGCACCTATACTATTTACGGTTATTCCTGTTGCAATAATTAGTTTAGATAAATGGGACTAAAGAAAATGATTTCTGTTTTTCCAATAATATAATGAACTCAAATATCAGGACAGGAGAATAAAAATGAGTTATAGAATTTTGACAATTAACCCTGGTTCTACATCGACAAAAGTAGGGTTCTTCAATGGTGAAAAGCTGGAGTTTTCTGTAAATGTATCTCATGATGCAGAAAAGCTGGCGGAGTTTGCCAGTGTTAGTGATCAGCTTCCATATAGAAAGGAAGTAATCCTTTCGGAGCTTGAAAAAGCTGGAATAGACCTAGCTACAGTTGATGCGTACGTAGGCCGAGGTGGTGGACTTCTTGCTGTAGAAGGAGGCACTTACGAAGTTGGTCAGGTGCTTTTAGACCATGCAAAAAGAGGAGCAAATGGAATTCAACATCCGGCGCAGCTTGGCTCACAGCTTGCTAATGAGTTTGCTAAAAAATATGGAAAGCCTGCATTTGTGGTAAATCCACCAGACACAGACGAATTTATTATTGAAGCTAGAATGACTGGTATCAAAGGTGTTTACCGTCAGTCTCATCTTCATGCATTAAATCTAAAGGAGACTGCTATTCGTCATAGTCAGCTAAATGGAGTTAAATACGAAGATGCGAATTATATTGTATGCCACATTGGTGGAGGAGTATCTATTTCAGCTCATCGAAAGGGCAAGATGATTGATGGTAATGATATTGTTACTGGCGATGGACCAATGGCGCCAACACGCTGTGGCTCAGTGCCAGCTGCCCAGATAATTAGATATGCATATGACCATCCAGATAAGAAGGAAACACTTTCACTTACCACAAAGACAGGTGGATTTGTAAGTCATCTAGGTACATCTGATGCCCTTGATGTATTCAATAGAGCAGAGGCCGGTGACAAGGAAGCCAAGCTCATTTGGGACACAATGACATATCAGATTATTCGCTATATTGGCGCAATGGCCACAGTATTACATGGCCAGGTAAATGGAATCCTTTTAGGTGGAGGAATGGTTCACAACAAAAAACTAGTTGCAGACATCACAGAAGCCTGCTCATGGATTGCACCTGTCAGCGCCTACCCAGGAGAGTTTGAGCTTGAGGCAATGGCTGCCGGAGCCATCCGTGTCCTAGATGGAGTCGAAGCGGCTAAGGAATATACAGGAGTCCCTTGCTGGACGCCTAACGAACTAGCGGAATAACCCAACTAGATTATTAAAAGAGCTAGTAGTTATCAAGCTCTTAGTGTTGCTGAAGGAGACGTGTTAGTCGACGAAAGCAATATCTAAGGCTTGAGAACGTAACTAGCGGAATAAAGAAGAGAGGAGAATGTAGTATGAATCAGACTAAGGTTAATAAGTATAGCCGCAGCGTTTCAATAATCGGCGTAGGTTGTACTCCATTTATGTATACGGTGGACAATCCAGAGACTGATGGTCTTACAGAGGGGGAGCTATTTGGCTACGCCGCTTTAAAGGCAATGGAAGATGCTGGTGTGAATCCACAGGATATTGATTTCTATTTTCATGGTGAGGCTTCGCCTCTTCACCAGTCAAATTACCTTACTCCAAATGTGCAGATTGCAAATTGGTTTGGTATGAAAGGCAAGGCTTCTATTCATCATTCGGAGGCTTGCTGTACAGGATATTATGCTATCGAGCAGGCCGTAAATGCGGTAGCTTCGGGCAAATACAATTGTGTACTTTCAGGTTGTGTGGAGTTTGGTGATAGTGCAGCAGTGCCAAATCATCCATATAAGAGAGAGAAGCTTTCAATGGAGAAGTTCCTCCAGACGACAGCTTGGCTCTATGACAGAACTTACACCCGTTCTCTTATGGCAGGCCAGGAGCTTATTTATGATGATGCAGCAGAATGGTACAAGAGAACCAGAGGTCTTACTGATGAGCAGATGGACGATACTATCAACCATATGTCAATCAACAATAGAAAAAATGCTTCCATGGATGAGCTTGCAATTGAGAGACGCACATATGAGCAGATTGCCAAAGAGGCGGGCTTTGATGATGTTATGGATTACATGCGAAGCCCATACAACCCAAAGAATGGTGATTTCCTACGAATGAGTGGTATTGAGCTGAAGTGCGACGGTGCAGCAGCTGTGATTGTTTGTGCTACTGACATGGTAGATAAATACATGGGTAATAAAAATCACAAGCCTATTGAGGTTTTAGGTGTGGGCTGTGCAGCTTGTGAGGCTACAACACCTCATTTTGAAGTAAGGGCTACGGAAGAGGCCATTCGCCAAGTGTATGAGGTGACAGAAGTTAAGCCAGAGGATATAGATATTTTCTTTGCAAATGACTTTATTATTACTTCCCATTTGGTATCTGCAGAGATTGCTGGATATTTACCTTATGGCGAGGGTTGGAAATACATCTGCGATGGCAGAACAGCCTATGATGGGGATAAGCCAATTAATACAAATGGCGGTCGTACTTCATTTGGCCACGCCCATGCAGCATCTGGTCTAGCTGATTTATATGAATGTGTAAAGCAGATGCGCGGTGAGTGCGGAGAGAGACAGGTTAAGAAACTTCCTAAGACTGCTATGTTACGTGGATACGGCGGTGCGCAAAATATCTGCTCGTATATCATCAGGACAATTGATTAATGGGAGGTGTGACAGATGGCAATTAAGTTAGAAAAGGTTGTTCAGGGTTTCTACGATAGACTTGAAGAAGGAAAAATATGTGGTAGAAAATGTCCTAAATGTGGGGCTGTAGAATTCCCACCAGTTTATGCTTGCAACTCTTGTGGAAATTTAGAGACTGAGTGGTATGAAATATCTGGTAATGCCAAGATGCATTCGATCGTTATGCCGGCTGCACTTTCAAGCAAGCCTGAGTACAAGACTCTAGGAAAGTTTGCATATGGCGAGATAGAGCTAGAAGAAGGGGCTAGACTTAACGCGGTAGTCCGTGGCATTTCTAAAAAGACCAGAAAGGAACTCTTAGACAAGCTTCCACTGGACGTCCACGCTGCCATTTACCAGCGTGACGGCTACAAGACAGTAATATTTGATTTGGATTCTAAGTATTTTGATAACTAAGCCCTTACATATACTAGGTAAGCGCGAGCAGGGGATACCGTGCCGAGTGTGGGAGGACCTACGCCGGCAGAAGGACCCACACGAGAGTGCGGAGGGTGCCCTGCGGAAGCATGAGAAACTGGGATAGGGCTATTATAGAAAGGAAGTAAAGTAATGGACAGAAAAGAATTAGAGTCTCAAATAATTGAGATGGTGGCGAAGTGCTACAGCGTGGATGCCGCTAATCTTTCAATGGAGACTACATTTAAGGATGACTTAAAAGGAGCATCAGTTCTCATGGTAGGACTTGTTTCTGAGATTGAAAATGAATTAGATGCAATGATTGCACTTCAGGATGCAGCTGCATGTGCAACTATCGGAGAGCTTGTAGATAAGGTCGAAGAGGAATTGTAATAATTCGTATATACGAAGGAGAAAAAATGAGCGTACTTGATAATATTTACGAAAAGGCTAAAGCTAATCCACAAAAGGTTGCTTTTCCAGAGGCTGAAAATGAAAAAATGATGCAAGCCGCTTACGAATGCGGACAAGAGGGATATATTGTCCCTATTTTGGTAGGCGATGCTTCAAAGATTAGAGAATTAATAGCTGAAAGAGGCTACGAGGAATCCGTATTTACGATAATTGATATTGGAAATGAGGATTACAAAAACGATATTATTGCAAAATATGTTGCACTTCCACAGACTGTTCTTAAGGAAAAGGCATTGGGACGTCGAATGGAAAACCCACTTTATTTTGCAATGGCAATGCAGGCTGTGGGCGAGGCAGACGTTACATTTGCTGGAATCGACAATACAACAGGAGATGTACTTCTGGCTGGTCAGATGATAATCGGTCTAAAGGAGGGAATCAGCACAGTTTCATCTATTGGACTCTGTGATATTCCTGGATTTGAGGGAAGCGAAGGACAGCTTCTGGCTGTTGGAGATAGTGCGGTATGCACAAATCCATCTGCCGAGCAGCTTGCTGATATTGCAATTTCTGCCTGCGATACAGTAAAGGGGCTTCTAGACTGGCAGCCAAGATGTGCAATGGTATGTTACTCAACACTTGGCTCTGGCCAGGGTGAGCTAATTGACAAGGTGAAGGAGGCTCTTGCAATTGCAAATGAAAAGCGTCCAGACCTTGATATTGATGGCGAATTCCAGCTTGATGCAGCAATTGTTCCAGCTGTGGCAGCAAAGAAAGTCAATCGAGAAAGCAAGGTTGCAGGTAAGGCAAATGTACTTATCTGGCCAGATCTTAATGTAGGAAATACTGCTGTAAAGCTCATTCAGCAATTTGGACATGCTGATGCATACGGACCAATGCTTCAGGGATTCAACAGCATTGTTTGTGATTGCTCTAGAGGGGCACCTGTTTCAGAGATTAAGGGAAATGTTATTATCTCTGCTGTTCGTGCTCTTGGCGCAAAGAGGGACTGCTAAGATTTAGAGGTAGATTTAAATAGGAGCAAATCTAATTATGGGAAACGTTTTAGGGGTCGGAATCGACCTAGTTTCAATAAGCGAAATTCGTGATTTGGACGAGAGGACAAAAGGTGCTTTTGTCCAGCAGACTTATACTAGCAAGGAACTTGAGGATGCTGTGGGGGCATCTAATTACTATGAGTTCCTGGCTGGTAGATTCGCTGTCAAGGAGGCTGTTTACAAAGCAATTTGTGGCAGCTTTCTTGACGTTAATTTTGATTATAGAAATGTGGAAACTATCAAACAGCCTAACGGAGCACCAAGATTTTCTGCCAATATAGAACTCCTTAATATATTAAAAACAATAGGTGCTGAGGATGTTTTAGTTTCCATTTCAAATCAAGGCGATTTTGCTATAGCAATTGCCCAGTTGATAAAAAGAGAGTAGCCGCAAGGCTACTTTTTTTGTGGGCAAATATTGTGATTGAATATAAAATGATAATAATTACTAATTTTATATTGACAAAGCTATAATAAATGATATTATATAGATAATCATTATCGATTTTGCTTATCGAGGTTATTTGAAGAAAGCAGGTGTTATATGAATTACAGTAGACAGAGAGAATCCATAAAAGAATATTTGATGTCTACCAAAGAGCACCCTACAGCTGAGGTTATTTATCAGAATGTTAGGGAAGAATATCCTAAAATTAGTCTTGGTACCGTATATAGAAATCTTACTCTTCTGGTGGAGCTTGGAGAGGTGAAGAAGATTTCCACTGGCGATGGCACTGAGCACTATGATGCGGACACATCAGCCCATAGTCACTACTATTGCAGATGTTGCCACAGAGTTATGGATGTTGAGATTACACCTAGCGTAGATCAAATTCTCGCTGCATCTAGCACGGGGCTAGGGACAGTTGAGCAAGCATCACTACTCTTTACAGGTGTTTGTAAAGACTGCATGGATAATGATAAATAATGTTTGAAAATGAAAGGAGTCTAATTATGGCAAAGTACGTATGTCCGGTTTGTGGTTATATTCATGAGGGGGATAATCCACCTGAGGAGTGTCCTGTATGTCACGTTTCTGGTGACAAGTTTAAGAAGGTAGAGGGTGAGCTTACTCTTGCTGCAGAGCATGAGTTTGGTGTTTATGCATCAACAGTTAAGAACAACCCTGATATTTCTGAAGAGGACAAGAAATACATCTTCGAACAGCTCAAGGCTAATTTTGAAGGAGAGTGCTCTGAGGTTGGTATGTACCTTTGCATGGCTCGTGTTGCTCATAGAGAGGGATATCCAGAAATCGGATTATATTGGGAAAAGGCAGCTTTTGAAGAGGCTGAGCATGCAGCTAAGTTCGCAGAGTTACTTGGTTCAGATCTCGAGGCTAACATGACAAATTCTACTAAGAAGAATCTTGCATGGAGAGTAGATTGCGAGTTCGGAGCTACACAGGGTAAGGTAGACCTTGCTACATGTGCTAAGAAGAACAACCTTGACGCTATCCACGATACAGTTCACGAGATGGCTCG
The DNA here is from genome assembly GCF_900101325.1 of Pseudobutyrivibrio sp. AR14. Lineage (NCBI taxonomy): Bacteria > Bacillati > Bacillota > Clostridia > Lachnospirales > Lachnospiraceae > Pseudobutyrivibrio > Pseudobutyrivibrio sp. AR14. The sequence goes on along the minus strand of NZ_FMUY01000015.1, from coordinate 5,205 downwards.
CGACGAGGCTAGACATGGTAAGGCACTCAAGGGATTCTTAGATCGTTATTTTAGCTAATATGCTGACTACTAATCACTAGAGAATTTCTTAAAAAAAGAAGGGCAGGATTAATTCCTGCCCTTTGTTTTACTCAGTATTAAATTGAATAAGTGAACATCTGATTTCTGACTTTCTTTCTCATTAAAAAGATTCCAATACAAGTATACAGCGCTGCTGTAAAAAGCTGTGAGTAATTGCCAGAAATATTGTTAACCGATGAACTAAAATCGGAATTTGTTCTCATACTAATACATAGCAGAGAAGCCAAATCTGTGAGAGTATGAAGCAACATAACAATTTTAATATTTCCCCATCTACAATAAATAGCTCCGAAATAAATTCCAACTGCAAATGCTGTAATAGATTGTAATACAGCGGCAAATACAGATACTCCCGACATTATATTTGTCATATGGAGTGCGCCAAAAACAAAGCTTGAAATGATAATGGCAATGACTGTCCCTTTAAAGGAATCTTTTCCAAAAAAATCTCTGAGTGTATTTAGAATAATTCCTCTAAATAATAATTCTTCGCATATTCCGGCACTAATAGTAATTGCCAGAATAAGGTAAATTTGGGTAGGCCCAAAATAGAATTTTTCTGGAAGCTTAAAATTATAGATTCCTGTTTCAAGATAGTCTGTAAACAGTATGAGAATAGATGCGGCAATCACCGAGAATATTGTGTAACCTCCAGATACAAGGCCTCCAAAGAAACCATTTCCTTTATTAGTAAGGACTGATGTTTTCTTGATAATAAATAATAAGCATAGTAGGAATAGCAATCTAAAGAGTCCGACAATCGTAGCTAAACAATAAACGTCAGTATCTGGTCCTAGTGCCTTGACCGCTATAAAATCACCAAGTACGCTGAATAATAAATATCCCAAATATGAAAATAAGCATATAAAAATAGTTCTAGTTAATTGATTTTTCATAGTATTTCCTTTCTATGTAAACATGAAAAAACTTTATTCCTCAAAGGTAAAGATTTCTTCAACTGTTGTATCAAATACTTTTGCAATATCCATTGCAAGTTTTAATGAAGGATTGTATTGTCCCTTTTCTAGGCGGATTATTGTTTCTCTTCTAACATTAACAAGTTCTGCAAGTTCTCCTTGCTTCAGGTTTTTAGAGGCTCTAAATTCTTTTATCTTTGTTTTTAATTCTGGCATATTAGTCCTCCTCCTCATATCCTGAAGGAAGTCTGTCTAGCAAAAGGTAAGAACCATATTTCACAACTATATGTATACCAAGCATTAAAAGAGCAAGTCCCTTTATGTGTGTGCTTGAGATAAGGACCTTAAGGTCATATGCTTTTTCTATTGCTGATAGAACTAGGCCAACAATAAATACAAAGATGATTTGAGCATATGCTGAATAAGATAATGCCTTACCCATAAGTTGTTGTGATAATTCGTCACCTGATTCCAATTTGCATCTAGTCTTGATGTAAATTAGAAAGGAAAAGGTTAATAGAAGAATGATAATGCCTAGGATTCTTGTCATATTGTGGGGAATAGTATGATTTACATAAAACAAAAAAATGACTTCTAAAATAAAAAATATCCCGGTAAAGAATCCTATCCTTGCCTGAGCTTTCAGTGTCATAAGATGTCTTTTTGAATCCTTCTTAAACTGGCTACTTTGGGGTGAATTAGGGCTCATAAAATATAATATCCTCCTAGTCTAATCTGTGCACAATGAGTGATATATTTATCACTTCATGTGACAAAAATATCACACAAATTAATGTATGTCAACTTTTGAATTAAAAACTTCATTTACATTGCACCTCACATTTGTTATAGTGTCCCATGGATGGTATTCGACAAGAAACTATACCCTTATAATTTCTAAATTTTAAAAATAAAAGACCCGTGGCATGCTCGTATCACTTTGAACGAGACTGTATCACCTTGCGAATAAAGGAGGTGTTGCCATTGAAGGTTGGATTTGTAGGCGCTGGCAAAGTAGGCTATTCCTTAGGAAAGCTATTTAATGACTGTCAGCACAATCTATTAGGCTATTATAGCCGACATTCATCATCAGCTATTGATGCAGCTGATTTTACCAAATCAACTTATTTTCAAGATTTAGAGACATTAATTAAAGATAGTGATGCAGTGTTTATCACTGTTCCAGATGATGCGATTTCTATTGTTTGGGAGCAGATTAAGCACATGTCTATTACTGGCAAAATGATATGTCATTGCAGCGGATCTTTATCTTCAGAAATCTTTAAGGATATAGAAGAAACTGGCGCATTCGGTTTCTCAGTCCATCCATTACTGGCGGTATCGGATAGATACAAATCATACCAGGAACTTCCAAAAGCTTTATTTACTATCGAAGGAAATGAAAAACACATTGATGAAATTGAAGGCTTATTAAAGTCATGCAATTTGTCAACAGCACGTATAAGTGCAGCGATGAAAACTCGTTACCATGGAGCAGCAGTTTTTGCATCTAATCTTGTTGTAGGTCTGATTCAATCTGCACAGGAGGAACTTCGTATATGCGGATTTTCTGACGAGCAGGTGGCAGATGCAATAACTCCTTTAATAGTGGGGAATGTGAACAAGGTGCTTTCTGTTGGCACAAAAGATGCACTGACAGGTCCTATCGAAAGAAATGATGTGGGAACAGTGAAAAAGCACTTAAATACCTTCGAAGGAAATAATCTTGATGTTTACAGAATTCTTTCCAGAAAGGCACTGGAAATAGCAATGGATAAGCATCCGGATTCAGATTATAAAGCAATGGAGCAATTATTATCTTCTTAAAAAAGGATGGAGAACGAAATGAAAAACACAGTTACAACTCTTCAGGAAATGAAGAGAAAGGGTGAAAAAATCAGCATGCTCACATGCTATGACTACACAACTGCATGCCTTATGGAGGATGCAGGAATTAATGCAATTTTAATAGGTGATTCACTTGGAATGACTATGATGGGATATAGTGATACTCTTCCTGTGACAGTAGATGATATCATTCATCATTGCGCAAGTGTATCTCGTGGATTAAAAGATACATTCCTTGTGGCAGATATGCCATTTATGTCTTATCAGACATCTGTTTATGATGCAGTGAAAAATGCTGGTAGACTTGTAAAAGAAGGACATGCTCAAGCAGTAAAGCTTGAAGGTGGAGCTTCTGTTTGCCAGCAAATTCAGGCTATCGTAAATGCGGATATTCCAGTTGTGGCGCACATTGGATTAACACCTCAGTCAATTAATGCATTTGGTGGATTTAAGGTTCAGGGTAAAAATGTAGAGCGTGCACTTCAGATAGTAGAAGATGCAAAGGCTGTTGAGGCAGCAGGTGCATTTATGGTTACTTTAGAGTGTGTTCCAGAGGAGCTTGCAACACTTATATCAAAGGAGCTTACTATTCCTACAATCGGTATTGGAGCTGGCGCAGGCTGCGACGGGCAGGTCCTTGTATATCAGGATATGCTGGGAATGTTTTCTGGATTCAAGCCAAAGTTTGTAAAGCATTATGCAAATATTGGTGAGGAAATGAAGAATGCATTTAAGGCCTATGATGCTGAGGTTAAGGCAAAGACTTTCCCAGCTGCTGAGCATAATTTTGCTATTGATGCTGATGTAATGAAAGCGGTCAAGGCAGCACAGGGTAACGCAGAATTTAGAGTAGAATTTGAAACTGAGACAGTGTAATAAAGGAGAGAAAATGTTAGTAGCAACAACAATTGAAGAAGTAAAAGCAAATGTAAGACAGTGGAAGAAGGATGGTCTTAAAATTGGTTTAGTACCAACTATGGGATATTTACATGAGGGGCACGCAAGCCTAATATCGCGTGCACGTGGGGAGTGTGACAAAGTAATCGTATCGGATTTTGTTAATCCAATTCAATTTGGTCCAAAGGAAGACCTTGCAACATATCCAAGAGATTTTGATGCAGATTGCAAATTATGTGAGGGCCTTGGAGCTGATTTGATTTTCCATCCAGAACCAAGTGAAATGTACAGCCCAGATTTTCATTCGTATGTAGGTGTTGATACATTATCAGCTGGACTTTGTGGAAAGAGCAGACCAATCCATTTCAATGGTGTATGTACAGTAGTTAGCAAGCTTTTTAACATTACAGAAGCTGACAAGGCATACTTTGGTCAGAAAGATGCACAGCAGCTTGCTATCGTAAAGCGCATGGTTAGAGATCTTAATTTCAACATTGAAATAGTTGGTTGCCCAATCATCCGTGAGGAAGATGGACTTGCTAAGAGTTCTAGAAACACTTACTTATCAGATGATGCTAGAGCAAAGGCAACTATCCTTCACAAGGCACTGACAAAGGGCGAAGAGATGGTAAGAGCTGGTGAGACTGATGCTATAAAAGTCCGCACAGAAATCACAAACATTATCGAATCAGAGCCTCTTGCAAAAATTGATTATGTAGAGGTTGTTGATTTGGGAGAACTCCAGCAGTGCGATGTTATTGATGGACCAATCCTTACAGCGGTAGCTGTTTACATCGACAATGTAAGATTGATTGATAACTTTATTGTGGAGTAGTCCACAATAAGTCATAGATTTCTGCGGGTAATTCTATTTTTTGCAAGCAGAAAGTCGTGTTAATTGGTTTTAGGAAATGAGGATATTATGAATTTAACAATGCTTAAAGGTAAGATTCACAGAGCTACAGTCACACAGGCAGCCCTTGATTATGTGGGAAGTATCACAATTGATGAGGACTTGCTTGATGCTGCTGGGATTCTTGAATATGAGATGGTTCAGATTGTTGATGTAGAAAATGGCAATCGTTTTGAAACATACACTATCGCAGGTGAGCGTGGAAGTGGAGTAATCTGTTTAAACGGAGCAGCTGCACGCTGCGTTCAGGTGGGAGACCATGTAATTATCATGTGCTATTGTACTGTGGATGCCATGGAAGCCAAAAGTCATAAACCAAGCGTAGTATTCGTGGATGGAAAAAATGCCATTAGTCGCGTGACTAGCTATGAAAAACATGGCAAGTTGGAAGATATGTAAAATTCTACTGCCTAGAAGAGAAAAAAGGGAATAAGCAGTAAGAGTTTTGAAAAAATGTACTGCCTAGAAGAGAAAAACGGAAATAGGCAGTAAGAGTTTTGGAAAAATGTACTGCCTAGAAGAGAAAAAAGAAAATAGGCAGTAAGAGTT